>DASTRU010000132.1:0-30559 GCA_035761045.1 Burkholderiaceae bacterium
CGCCACCGGCCGCCACGGTATTGACCGCGCGCAGCGTGCGTTGCGTGAGCGCCGCGTCGGACAGCACGACCTCGGCAAGCCGCTGCACGCCTTCGGATTCGTTGGACATCAAGCCCGCCAAGCGTTGTCCCGTTCCAGAGAGCGGGGCCATTTCGCATTCGCGCGCTCGTTCGAGGATGGCGGCGGCCGTGGGTGGAGTGGCGAGATTGTCCATACAAAGCCTCTTCGACCCGAGAAGAAAAAACTGTAGTGATGCCCGTCGCGTTTCGGAAGGCATGAATGGACACCCTGTGCGCATTGCAACGAATCGCATACGCGACGTCGTGGCCTCGCCACACGCCGGTCGAATGCTCGGTCGCGGACGGCGCGAATCCACGGAACGCGCGCGTATGCTGCGGAGCTTGTTCAACCATCGGCGCCGTTAGGTCCGTTTCTTGCGCGCATGTGCCCATTCGCGCCTCCAAAACCATGCGTATTGGCGCGTTCAGGAAGGAACAGTTCGTCATGTCGATTCGGCTTCGTCTGATCTTGCTCATCGTCGTGGCCGTGTTGCCCGCGATCAGCGCGGCGTTATGGCTGGTCGCCGACACCTATGACCGCGAGCAAACCTCGGCGCGGCAAACCCTGCGCGAAGCCACGCGTGCCTTATCGCTGGTGCTGGAGCGCGAGATCGGACGGCGTGAATTCGTTGCTCGGCTATTGGCCGAGTCCGACACGCTCGAGGGTCCCGGTCCGTTGACTTCCGAGGCGTTGGCGCGGTTTCAACGGCAAGCTCGGCAAGCCATGATGGGTTTGGACGGCGAGGTGTTGTTGCTGCCCCGCGAAGGTCCACCCGTTGTTATTTATGAAGACGCGGATCGCGTCTCGTCGTCGCCGCTGCCGTTGGTGTTCGTGTCCGACGCGGTCGTCTTGCTCGATCTCGCGCCAAACGCCGAAGGGCGATGGCAAGCCGCCGTGCAAGCGCCGGTCGGCCGTGGCGCGCAAGCGCGTTACAACGTGGTCGTCACGCTCAATCCAAGCGAATTGCACCGGATACTTAACGAGCAAAAAATACCGTCCGAATGGATCGCGGCGGTGCTTGACCGCAAGGGCACGATCGTCGCGCGGCAGCCTGGCCATGAACAATGGGTCGGCAAGCCGGCCGCCGAAGACGTGCGCGCGCGCCGTTTGCAATCACCCGAAGGCTTCGTGAATTTCATGGCCCTGGATGGACAGCCGTTGATGGCGTCGTTCGTGACGTCTCCGGTTTATCAATGGACGATGGTGATCGGCGTGCCGCGCGCGCTGGCGGGGTACTACCAAACGCGAAATTTAGTTGTGCTCGCGGCCATTGGGCTTGCGTTGTTGATCGCAAGTATCGTGGCCGCGCGTTGGCTTGGCGGGCGCATCGCCAAACCCGTGCTCGACTTGGAGGACGACGCCTTGCGTCTCGGGCGCGGTGAAACCGTGCAACCGCGCGTGACGGGCATCGTTGAACTCGATGCCGTCAGCCGTTCGCTTACCGAAGCGCACAAGCGCATACGCGACGCGAACACGGAGCTTGAAGAAAAAGTCGCGCTCGCCGTCGCGGAGGCACGCCAGGCGCAGCAACAGCTTTCGCGCAGTCAACGGCTCGAAGCGCTTGGCCGGTTGATCGGCGGGGTCGTGCACGACTTCAACAACCTGCTCGCGATCATCAATAACAACGTTTACGTGATGCTGCACATGCCGGCGGGGCAAGACAAAGCCTCGCACCTAAGCGCGATCAAGCGCGCGGTGGAAAGCGGCAGCCGTCTTACGCGGCAATTGCTCGCGTTCTCGCGACGTCAAGCCATTCAACCCGAAGTGATCGACCTGCCCGAGCGCCTGCCCGAGATGCTCGACCTCGTGCATACCTCGATTGGCAACTCCATCGAATTGGATGTCCACGTCTCGCCCGATACCGGCGCGGTGGAGGCCGACCCGGCCGAACTCGAACTCGCGCTCATCAATCTCGCCGTCAACGCGCGCGACGCGATGCCCGAGGGCGGAACGCTGAAGGTCGAGGCGCGCCGCGCCACGCCCGAGGAAGCACCCGATCGACAAAAACCGTATGTATTGATCGCGTTCACCGATACCGGCGTGGGCGTGCCGGCCGAATTGCACGAGCGCGTGTTCGAACCGTTTTTCACGACGAAGGAAAACGGTAAGGGCACGGGATTGGGGTTGAGTCAGGTATACGGCTTTTGCACGCAAGCCGGTGGCACCGCGCGTTTACTAAGCCCTCCCGAGGGCGGCACGACCGTGCAGTTGCTGCTGCCCGTGACGACACGCACCGTCGCACCCGCGCCGACACTCGCCTTAAGCGAGGCGGGACGCAAGGGCGACCGCGTGTTACTGGTCGAAGATAACAACGAGCTCGCGCTGGCCACGCACAACGTGCTCGAAGCCTTCGGTTTTCAAGTGTTTTCCGCGCGCAGCGCCGACGAAGCGCTGACCGTGCTTGAAAAAAATCCTAAGTCGGTCGATGTCGTCGTTTCCGACGTGGTGATGGCCGGCGATGGCAACGGCTTCGACTTGGCCTGCGAGTTACGCGTACGCCGGCCCGACCTTCCGGTCATTCTCGTGACGGGCTATATGTCGGAGATGGATCGCGCCCGCGCGCAAGGCTTCGAGGTGCTGCAAAAGCCTTGTCCGCCCGAAGTGCTGGCCGCCGCGGTGTCGCGCGCGCGCGCCGGCCGCGAGCGCAGTTTGATCGAAGCCTTGCAACGCGGCTCGGGCGGAGGCACCGACCGCTAACAACAAAAATTTTCAAACCGCAGCAACAACAACTCTTCATCCATGAATGTTCAAGGCAGTTCCTCATCGTCGGTGCTTCACCTCGCGGTCGAAGCGCTTTCCCGCGACGAATACCGGCAAGACATCGAGGCCGGGCTTTTAAAACTGCACCGGCTCGGTTGGCCGGTCACCACGCATTGCCCGGTGGCCGCGCCAACGCAAACGCTTGCGCGACAAGTCGAGTCGCTGAGTCGGTGGGGCGGCGCGCCGTGGGATTCGACGATCCAATTCATCATGATGAGTGGCGTCAATCAAGACGCGTTCAATTCCATTCTCACGCTGATGCAAACCGGGATGCTCGATCGCAATCCTCCCGATTCATCGTCGTTGCGCACGCCAACTAGGGTGCACTTTCTCGCGCGTTACGGCAACGACTTGCCGGCGGGTGTCGAAGAACCGATCGGCATTCATTTATCCAATCGATTCCGGCAGCTCGAGCGCATTGGGTTGTCCTTGAATGGCAACGACGATCACGGTTTTTCGCCTTTGCATGCGGCCGCGCAAGACGGCAACGCGGCTTCGGCCGTGGCATTGATTCGCGTGGGCGCGCGCGTGGATAGTCGCGACGTGGACGGCACGACGCCGCTGCATTGGGCGGCGCGCAAGGGCAATGTTTTGATCGTGCGCGCCCTCGTGCAAGCGGGCGCCAGTCTTTACGAGCCAACGCGTGATGGCGAGTGGCCCATCGATTGGGCCGCGAATGACATCGTCGCCGATTTACTTAAGCCCTCGAAAACCGGCGGGCATTTTTCGGTGGAGCTGTAACGGCGGCGCGACGATTTAACGCACGAGTTGGTTGATCTCGATAATCGGCAACAACACCGCGAGCACGATCACCAACACCACCACGCCCATCGTCAAGATCAACGCGGGCTCGAGCAAGCTTGTCAACGCGAGCGTTCGGCGCGAAAGCTCGTCCGCTTGGCCTTGGGCGGCCCGTTGCAACATGTCGGGCAAGTTGCCCGTTTGCTCGCCGGAGGCGATGAGGTGAATGAGCACCGGCGGAAAGTGCCCCTTGGCCTTGCGACCGGCGGCGATCGCTTCTTCATCAAGCTCGGCCCCAGCGGCCAACGCACGCGCGAGCGACGCGCCTTCGCGAACCCGCACGATGGCGGCGTCCACGTCGTCGCGCATCGCCAGGTTGCCCACCGTGCGCGCGCCGGCTTCCAAGGCTTTCAAAATCGGCACGCCACCGCCCACGAGAATCGCAAGCGTGCTGGCGAATCGTGCGGTATCCAAGCTGCGCAACAAGCGGCCGACGATGGGAATGTCGAGCAACCGTCGATCCCACCGTCGCCTAAACGCTTCTTGCTTAAGGGCGGTACGCAACGCGAACGCGCCGCCCGCGATGGCGAGAATCAACAACCACCCATAGCCACGTAGGAAGTCGCTGATGCCGATCAAGATCACCGTCAGCATCGGCAGCTTTTGCTTGGTTTGGTCAAACACTGAAACGACTTGCGGCACCACGTAGGTGAGCAGGCCGATCACCACCAACAAGGCCACGCCGCTAACAATGGCCGGATAGGTGAACGCGAGCATGACTTTTTGGCTAAGCGTGTTGCGGTCTTCGATATACGTCGCGAGTTGATCGAGCACCTTCGACAAATCGCCCGACGCTTCGCCCGCCGCGACGAGCGAACGGTAAATGTCCGGAAAATCGCGCGGGTAGCGATTAAGCGCGATCGCCAACGATTGCCCGCCCAACACATCCGTCCGCACCGAGGCGAGCACGTCGCGCACATGCGGACGTTCGGCTTGTTCGATCAAGGCCGACAACGCGCGTTCAAGCGGCAAACCCGCCGACAACAAGCTGGCGAGCTGCCTCGTCGTGAGCGCGAGTTCGCCCGAGCGCAATTTGCCGCCTCGCGCGCGACGACCGCTGCCTTGCGCGTCGTCGACGATCGGATCGATCGCCACCGGCGCGAGACCCCGCGCGCGCACGAGCGAGCGCGCATGGCGCGCCGAATCGGCTTCGATCACGCCCGCTTCGGTCTTGCCAGCGGCGGTCAGGGCTTCGTAGCGAAAGGCGGCCATCGTGCGAGATGCTTATGCGTAAACGATTAATCGCGCGTGACGCGCACCACTTCCTCGGGCGAAGTCACGCCGGTATCCACCCAACGCTGGCCGTCGGCGCGCATGGTTTGCATGCCGTTACGCATGCCGGTGCGGCGGATATCGAGTTCGTTCGCGCCGTTGTGAATGAGGTGGCGCATCGTGTCGTCGATCACCAGCAATTCATAAATGCCGCTACGGCCGGTGTAGCCGGTGTTCGCGCATTTTTCGCAGCCCACCGCGCGCCATACCCGGCGTGGCGTGAGCGCTTGGGCTTCCGCGCCCGGCACTTCATCGACTTCCTCGCGCTTGCAATGCGGACATAAGCGACGCACGAGACGTTGCGCGAGCACGCCCAGCAACGAGCTGCTCAACAAAAACGGCTCGACGCCCATGTCCGTCAAACGCGTGATCGCGCTCGCGCTGTCGTTGGTGTGCAGCGTGGCGAGTACGAGGTGACCGGTCAACGACGCTTGCACCGCGATTTGCGCGGTTTCCAAATCGCGGATCTCGCCGATCATGATGACGTCCGGGTCTTGCCGCAGGATCGCGCGCAAGGCCTTGGAAAACGTCATATCGATCTTGTGATTGACCTGGGTTTGGCCCACGCCCGGCAAGTCGTATTCGATCGGGTCTTCGACCGTCATGATGTTGGTCGTCGCCGCATCAAGCCGCGTCATCGCGGCGTACAAGGTGGTCGTTTTGCCCGAACCGGTGGGCCCCGTCACGAGGATGATGCCGTGCGGTTGCTTGACGAGTTCGTCGAACTGCTTAAGCGTGGGCGCCGACATGCCAAGCCGGCTCAACTCCAAGCGGCCGGCTTCCTTCTCGAGCAAACGCAGCACCGCGCGTTCGCCGTGACCGGTGGGCAGCGTGCTCACGCGCACGTCCACCGGCTTGCCGCCCACTTTCAGCGTGATGCGTCCGTCTTGCGGCAAGCGTTTTTCGGCGATGTCGAGCTGCGCCATGATCTTGATCCGGCTGATCAACGCCGCATGCAGCGCCTTCTTCGGCCGCGCGATATCGCGCAAGGTGCCGTCGATGCGAAAGCGCACGACCGATTGATTCTCGAACGCCTCGATATGAATGTCCGATGCGCCATCGCGCGCGGCTTGCGTGAGCAGCGCGTTGATCATGCGGATGATCGGCGCGTCGTCCTCGGCTTCGAGCAAGTCTTCGACGGCCGGCAAGTCTTGCATCAGCTTCGTTAGGTCAACGTCGGCTTCGACCTCATCGACCACGCGCGCGGCCGCGCCGTCCGACTGCGCGTAAGCGTTGCGCAACGCTTCTTCAAGCTCGGTGTCGCTCGCCCAATGCGTGTCGAGCTTGCCAAACTTGCGCGCGAGTTCCGCGATCGCGCCCGGGTCGGTGCGTTCGCACACCCACACCTCGGCGCCGCGTTCGTCGCGACGACTCAGCACCACGCGCGCGTCGCGCGCGAACGCGTACGGAACAAGACGAGCGATTTCGGGATCGATGCGCATGATCGCTATGCCTAATCCTTAATTGCCCTGCACCGGAGGTGCCGGATCAAAGTTGGGACGACTGCCCGAGGCCGGCCCGGTGTCGATCAACGGCTTGGGCGGTTGCACGGTGCCGTTGCTATCGAGCGGACTCATTTGCGGACCACGCGTATCGGGCAACAACCAATGCGACGGCGTTTGCGCCTCCGCGCCTTGCGAGCGCATGTAGTCGTAGCGGTCGGCGACCAAGCTATTGGACGTGGCGGTGTCGCGAATGATGTAAGGCCGCAGGAACACCATCAGGTTCGTCTTGCGACGGCCACGGTTCTCGTACCGGAACAAGTGGCCGATCACCGGGATGTCGCCCAAGCCCGGCACCTTTTGCACGCGGTTATCGCCGCTGTCCTCGATCAACCCGCCCAGCACGACGACGTTGCCGTTATCAACGAGTACGGCGGTTTCGATCGAACGCTTGTTGGTGATCAAGCCTTGCGCGGTGTTGTCCGAGATCGACGATTGCTCTTGATAAATCTGCAAGCGCACCACGCCGCCTTCGGAAATTTGCGGCTTGACCTTTAGCGTCAAGCCCACGTCGCGACGTTCGATCGTTTGGAACGGATTGACCGCCGCCGTGCCGGTATTCGTGCCCGACGAATATTGACCAGTCACGAACGGCACGTTTTGGCCGACGATGAAGGTCGCGGTTTCGTTGTCGAGCGTGAGCACGTTCGGCGTCGACAAGATGTTGGCCTGCCCGGTGTTCTCGAGCGCGCGGGCGAGGAAGCCGAGGTTGGTGATGTCGCCCAGGCCCGGCAAATTGATCTTGCCCTTGACGATGCCGATATTCAGACCTTGCCCAACGGTGCCCAGGTTTTGCGCGGCGCCGATGATGTTGGTGCCGGTGCCACCAAAGTTCGTACCGCCAATCACGCGCGTATCGGTCGAATTCACGCCCGACAAGCCTTGCCATTGAATGCCAAACTCGGCCGCCAGATTCG
The DNA here is from genome assembly GCA_035761045.1 of Burkholderiaceae bacterium. Taxonomy (GTDB): domain Bacteria; phylum Pseudomonadota; class Gammaproteobacteria; order Burkholderiales; family Burkholderiaceae_E; genus DASTRU01. The sequence goes on from DASTRU010000132.1 coordinate 7,313, forward strand.
CGCTGACTTCGACGATCAAGCTTTCAACCAACACCTGCGCGCGACGCGCGTCGAGCTTTTCGATGATCTCGCGAATGTTGCGATAGATCGGCTCGGGCGCGGTGATGATGAGTGTGTTGGTGGCTGGGTCGGCTTGAATCATTCCAGCGATGCCGCCTTGCGCGCCGCCCGAACCACCCGCCGTACCCGTACCCGTGCTGGTGTTTTGGAAGTTACCCATGGCGCCGGCTTGTTGCTGACCAAAGCCTTGCGATCCGCCCGTGCCTTGCGTGCCCAAACCGCCACCCGACTGCGTGCCGGTCGTGCTCATTTGCGTGCCGGCCAGCGATTGCGATTGCGTTTGCTGGGGCGCCGAGGTGTCGCCAGTCAAGATCGAACGCAAGGTTTGCGCGAGTTTGACGGCCTCGGCGTTCTTCAAATACACCACGTTGATGTTGTTGCCGCGCGCGCTCGGTTGGTCGAGCTTGGCGACCAAGGACTTCGCGAGTTCCGCGCGCGCCTTGCTGCCCGCCCGCATAAGCAGGGCGTTCGAGCGCGGATCTGCGAGTACCGTCACGCGTTGGCCCGGATCGTTCGTTTGCGTCCGGCCTTCGTCCAACAGACGTTGCAACATCGCGGCCATGTCGATCGCGACCGCGTGTTGCAGCGGAATGACTTCAAGATCGACCGCCGCGGGTACATCGACGTTGGCGATGATCTTTTCGATACGCCGTACGTTGTCGGCGTAATCGGTAATGACGAGCGTGTTGTTGCCCGGGTACGCCGCGATCGTGTTGTTCGGCGAGATCAAGGGGCGCAGCACCGGCACCATATTGGTCGCCGATTCGAAATTCAGCCGAATGACTTGCGTGATGATTTGATCGCCACGCGTCGTGGCCGCGCCGCCTTGCACGCGGCCGCTTTGCAACTTGGCGTCCGCCTCGGGCACCACCTTCGAAAGCATGCCGTCTTCCACCACCGCGAAGCCTTGCAAACGCAAGGTGGATAGCAACAGCCGATAGGCCTCGTCCACCGGCACCGGGTTGGCGGTCGCCAGCGTGATCGTGCCGCGCACGCGGGGGTCGATCACGAAGGTACGGTTGGTCATCTGGCCGATCGCGCCGACGACTTGGTCGAGATCGGCATTGACGAAGTTCAGCGTGACGGCCTCTTGCCGGGGCGGCGTTTTCGCGTTGGGCAACGCCGGGCGCTTCAACGGCGCGGGCGCGGCAACGCTTTCGCCAGACGGTGCGGCCGTTTGCGCCAACGCGCCTTGCATCGCGAGCAACGCGGCGAGGGTGGCCGAAACGGTCAAGCGCATACGAGGATTCGCAGCGCGTGAACGTGATGAACGAGGGTAGAAGTGGTGTGTAGTCATGATCCCAACCGCAATTGCGCGGCGCCGTTGCGTACCGGTCCAAGCATGCTGATCAACGGCGCTAATTCGGCTTCGCGCCCTTCCGCGGCCTTGGCTTCGCCGCGAAACTGTGTGCCCTCAGCGGCGGTCCAACGCCCCGTGCCGCTAAGCATTAACGGGCCTTCGCGTGTTGCGAGATCGAAGGCCACGAGGTTCGTATCCAAGCGCGCGGTGAACCGATACGCGCCCAATGGCGCGATCGGTGAAAGCGCCGACCGCACGTTTGACCAATCCAAAGTGATCGTGCCGTTCATCGAACGACCCGTCGTGTTGCCCGCGTCCGTCGACGCGGCCCACGTTATAGCGTCCCACTGAGCTGTCACCGCGCCGCCAGGTTTCAACGTGTTAAACGGTGCTCCCACCGCCTCCAGTAATTCGGCCGGCAAGCGTACGCGTCCGGGACTAATGTGGCCGGATCGCGATGAAAAATTGAGCGTGAACGGTGTGTCGAACAATTCGCTGCCCGACAAACGTAGCGACAGACGTGGCGGTGCCACGCCAAGGTCCAGCACCTTCCACGCGACCGGACCGGGCAGGGCCGCGTAGCGGCGCGCCTCGGTTTTGCCGCCACTCGCGAAGGCAATGCGCGCCGAGCCGTTCCAAATCGTGCCGTTCGCTTCGGCGAACACCATGCGGCCGGCGCTCGCGCGCTCGACGATTGGTTGCAAATAACTCGCGGGTACGAACGGCACCGTACCCACGCCGATGCCAAGCACGGCGCAAGCGACGGAAGCAGTGAGCATGAGCGCGCGGCTGTTGCGTTTCATTACCGTGCGAATCCGAACTCGACGTCGGCGCGTTCGGGCTCGGAACTGGGCGTGACTTTGGCGCTTTCGATGCGCGCTCCGGTCTCGCGCACGATCCGCGACGCCCATGACGCGACGGCCGGATAAGCCAAACGCTCGAATTTGACGACCACGCTGGTGCCTGAAGTCGTCACCGTGGCCTTACTCGCCAGCGGTCCGAGCGCGGCTTCGATCGCCCGGCGCAATTCGGTTTCATTCGCCGGCCTGCGCGACACCGGCCGCTGCGAGGCGACACTTGCGATCCCCGCGAGTTCGGCGGCTTCCGAGCGCAGCTTGGGCAATTCCCGCTGCAATTTGGCGCGGCCATTAAGCGCCGGCTCGATCGCCACGAGATACACGATAGCGCCGGCGACCACCGCCAACGCGATCGCGACCAAGCGCCGTTCGCGCGTTTCCATCGCATGCCAGCGTTGCAAAAGAGCGTTCATCGCGTCGCCTTTCTGCGCACCACGATTGGCTGCGCGCCGTCCGGTCCGGGCGTGTCGGTGGAGACTTCGTACCCGCGTTCGCGCAACCGGTCGGCCACCGCCGTGCCGTTCGCGCCCTTGGCGATCTTTGCCCTTAGCACTTGCCCGCGATATTCAAGCGACAACACCGAGGGGATCGGCGCGCTTGGATTGATCGCGGCCGCAAGCGCCTCGGTGATGGCGAGATACCCGTCGTCGCTCGCGCCCGTGGTGCTGGCCGTTAACCGGCGCGCTTGGCGAAGTGGATCGACGACGACCGTTTCCCTCGGAAACGCGTTGCGAAAGTCTTGTTCCATGCGCGCGACGATTTGATTGCGTTCACGCGCGAGCATCCACCAATGCGTGTTGACGCCCGCGATGGCAATCGCCACGCATGCGATCGCCATGCCAATCGGCAATTTCCATTGCCGCCATTCCAGCGTGCCGCTGGCCGCGCCGCGCGCGTATTCGTCGGTCAGCAACGACCAGGCGGGATCGAGCGGGGCGGCTTTCCACCACGTCCAGTCCAAGTTTTCGATCGGTAACCCAAGTTCGGTCGCCCAGGCGTGCGCGAGCATCGACGCCGTGCCCGCAAGCTGCACTGGTCCCGCGCCCAACAAACCGCGCGCCACCCGAATTTCCACCGGCAACGACCCATTGGCCGGCACCGAAAACGGCAAAACGCCGCCCGCGTGCCGCACGAAACCACGCGGGCCTTCCACCGCGATCACCGCGCCACCGGCGCTTGCCGCGGGCGCAAGCCAGGGTTCGGCGATCACGACCACGCGCCGTGGACGGCGCAGTTGCGCGATCCGTTGCGCGAGTCGCATCCAGGCGCGGTCAACGATCGCCACGTCGCGCAAACCATCCGCGCGCAAGCCAGGCAACACCACCGCATGGCATTCGGCGGCGTCGCCAATGATTACGTCTTCAATGAGATGCGGCAGCGCGCGTTTGACCATCGCCGGCCGAGCGGCAGGAATGCGCAAGGCCACCACGCGCACCACTTCGGCCGGCAACACGATTTCAAGCGTGTTGGCCGCTGGCATGTCGGCCAGCGTGGCTACCGTTGGCGCATGACCAACACGCGCGACTTGAAACGAATGGGCAAGAAGGGCCGCCTCGCCAAGCAATGCGGCCGGTTGTGCGTCGGTTTCGAGGCGAATGCGCACCACATCGCCGGCAGAGGATCCGCTACGCGCCATGCCTTAGCCCTCACGCATCCACAGTACGCGCGTCGCGCCACCGCTGTCGCGCCAGACCAGCGATTCCACATGCATCAACGCGCGTTCATAACGGATGCGGCCTTGAACACGGAAATATCGTGTGCTCACGTCCACCACTCCGGAAAGGTCCGTTTGCGGCACGGTTGCGCCAACGGAAGTTAGGCGAGTCTGGAGATCGCCGGTGTTATTGAAATAAATCTTGTCACGCGACGCGGCTAATTCGAGTGATTGCGCGCGTGAAAGGGTCGGGATTGTGGCATACAGCACTTCCGCGCTCGCGGTGTTGATATTGATCGGCGTGGGTTGTTCGTCGATGCGCGGCAATACGGCGACATGCGGTTTAAGCCGCTCGATGGTGTCGGCATCCACGCCCTCGACCTGCGCTAAATCTTGAACATCCAACCACGGCAACGCCTTTGCGGGCTCGACCTTGCCGTCGGCATCGCGTTGGGCTTGCGTGAGCCGAATGGCATCGGCCACGCGATCGGCCAGGGTTTCGGGTAAGTCAACGGCCGAAAGCAAACGACGAAAACTCGCCACGCTGTCGTTATCGACATATCCATTCGTCGCCAAATTAAGCAGATTGAATTTGCCTTGTTCATCGGCGACGCCGCCCGACAACCACGCCTCGTTGCCTTGCACGCCTTCCGCATCGGAAATACGCGTCTCGCCAATCGGCACGGCCCAAAACTCGCGTTGATGATCGATCGACGTTTTAAGCGCATCGTCGCGCAAGATGGCGCGCGCCCAATCCACCGCCGCGCGCGCAAGCCAACGCGATTGCGCAAGCGCGATTTGGTTTTCCACCGATCGCGCCAGCACTTGTTGTCGCCACAACACGCCGGTGACGGCCAAGCTCGCCAGCGCGACGATCAACAGCGCCGCAATGACCGCGACGCCACGCTGCGTTGTGGAGGCGCGCGACAAGGCGGTCGGACTTACGGATGGCGGGCGCGAGGTGTTCATCGTTAATCCCGAATCAACACCGCGCGACGGTATTGCTCGCCTTGCGCGGACGTCAGCACAAGCTCGACGGCGGCCGGAGGCGGCACGGCGGGACTCGCAAGCGCGACCGCGGTGGCGAGTCCCTTCGCGACGGGTCCACTCGGTGGCCGCCATCCTTCGTTCGTCCATACACGCGTCGCCGCCGAACGAATGCCTTCGGCCAACACCTGCACGACCGCGCCCGGCCATTCCTGAGCCGCCGCGATCACGTCGAGCTCGCGGGGCGATTCAACATTGCGCACACGCCGGATCAACTGGTCGTTGGAGATTTCGTAACGCACGAGTTGATAGCGCAAACGGCCGTCGCTTGCGGTTGGGGCTTGGCGCAGCACCACAATTTCGCCGCGGGTAAACAAAATGCCTGGCAAGGCGGAAATCGCGGCGGGGTCGCGCGCCGCTTGGCGCAGATCGGCTTCAAGTTGCACGAATGCGGCTTGCAGGCCGCGTTGAAACGTAATCTCGTTACCCACCGCGTCGCGCGCGCGAACGATGCCATCGAGCCCACGCCAACCAAGGACCGCGATGATCGCGAGAATCGAAATCGCGACCAGCATTTCAATCAACGTGAATCCGCGTTGTGTGGTCATTGTTGATTAGGCAAAACGGTAACGAGGGTCATTAGTTTTTGTTCTCGCGACGCGTTGCTAAACACACTTATCTCAACGCGCCTAAAAATGGGATTAAGGGTTTGCTTAACTTCTTCAACGCACAGCAACGCTGCTCGCCCTTGTGGACACGCGAACTCGCGCGAACCTAAGGCCGGGTACTGCCGCGCGACACGCAATTCAGCCAAGCGGTTCTCAGCGCTCCATGTTGCATATTGTTTGAGTCGAAGTGCTTCGGCGTTGATCATCATTGAGCCCGCGGCGCGCAGGCTTGCCGCGAGCGCGACACTCACCACGGTAAGCGCCACTAAAACCTCGATAAGCGTGAATCCGCGCGCGCGTACGCTCACGGCATCTCCACTTCGAATCGGCCCAAGCCATCTCCACGCACGATCGCGCGGGCCTTGCCGTAATCGAGTTCAACAGCCACCGGGTCGGCGCCCGCTCGCTCGAACGCCACGCGCACCGGAGGGCCCGAGCGCCCATCGGGCGCGGCGATCTCGACTACCCGCATCGGCGTGAGCTCCCAACGCCGTTCGCGCAACGCCACATCGCGTTCCATCGGCTCAAGCCGCTGGCCTTCGCGCACGTAAAACCGATAGCTTTGTTCGTTGGCTTCCCACACGATGGGCGCGCCGCGCACTTGCGCTTCGTCGTGCGCGATCGTCCACAACTGCGCAAGCCGATCGGCTTCCGTGCGCAGCTTGCTGCGGTCGTCGGGAAACGCGCTGACGCTAATCATCGCGAGCACGACGCCCGCGAGGACCACCACCACCATGATCTCGATGAGCGTGAATCCTCGAGCGTATGCGGCGCGCACGTGTTTCGTTTTAAAGATCCCACGAGCCGACGTCGGCGTCATAGTCCGCACCACCTGGCTTCGCATCGGCGCCAAACGAGAAAACATCGATCTCGCTACGCACGCCGGGATTCATATATTGATAGGGGTTCTTCCACGGATCGGCTGGCACCTTGGGCAGATATCCACCGCCACGCCAATTCGGCGGAATTGGCTCGACCGTGGGCTTTTGCACCAACGCTTGCAGTCCTTGCTCTTGCGTGGGGTAACGACTGTTGTCGAGCCGGTAAAGCTGCAAGGCTTGCATGATTTGGCCAATGTCGTGCTTGGCCGCGGTGACTCGCGCATCATCGGCACGCCCCATCACCTTAGGCACCACAAGCGCCGCGAGGATGCCAAGAATGACGATGACCACCATGATCTCGATCAAGGTAAAACCGGCGGCGCGGCGAGTAATTCGTCGACGATTCATAAGTAAGGCTCTGGGTAAGGCATTAGAGTTGCGAGGAAACCTCGAATTGGCCGCGCAGTGTGGCGTATGCGTATGACCAAATCAAACCTAAATAATCTCAAGTTATTGAAGGCATTTATTTGCAATTCTGAATCGAAGGCCTCCCCTATACTGCCGCCATGATTGCTCGCCGCGCTGTCACTCTCGCTTTATTTGTCGCGCTTTGTGCGCTTGTTGCTTATTGGGCGATGGTGCTGTCGGCGCCGCGTCCCGTCATCGCGCCGGCACCACCGCCCGCGCCCACGACGCCCACGTTTGATTCCGCCTTGCATGCGCGTCTGTTTGGCGGAGCGAATGCGGGCACGCAAACCTCGAATATTCGCGTGGTCGGCGTCATCGCACCCGAGGGTGGACGCACCGTGGGCGTGGCGTTATTGGCGGTGGATAACAAACCCGTCAAACCGTACGCCGCCGGCCAACCAATTTCCCCTGGCGTGACCTTAAGCAGCGTGCAGTCCGATCGCGTGATCATCGATCAAGGCGGCGCCAACATCGAACTTCGGGTGCCACCGACGCAAGCGGGCGTAAGCACGTCGAATAACGGCGGCGCTCCAGCGGGCGGCGCGGCCGCCGTGGGCACCTCGCGTGTGTTGCAAGGAGGCGCTCTACCCGGGCAGGCCGATTCGCGCGTCATGCCCGAGCCGCAGTTCGAGCCACCGCCTCAGCCAAATGAAAGACCCGAGCGGCCGAATGTTCAACCCGACGCGCGGCCGCCCACGCCCAATCCCAGGCAACTCAACGCGTCTTGAATGGGGTGCGAGTAGGGTGGCAAGCCCCCCGCACGTCGGAAACCCTAAGTTTTAGTGAAGCCGAGGACGAACCTTTTGGTGCTTGAGCGTCACTGATGTAGCAGCTTTTTCTTTGGCTGCCCTTCATGCCCATACACAGTGCCCGCCCCCCACTTCCCGCGTTGCCGGGATTGCAACGCATTCATAGTGAAACGGCGGCGTCTAGCTCGAATGCCGTCGCGCACTCCGTCGTCGTGGACACTGTCGCCACGACAAGCGAGCCAGTTAGTAAATTGGACAAACTCGACCAGTTAACGACGTTGGGTCTCGTGTGTGGCGAAGAGGCCAACGCGCGGTCCGGCATTGTGGCGTCGCATATCGAGGCGCTCAAGCTCGTCGCTAAGCAGCAAAAAGCGATTCTGATGTTTCGCCCCGTGAACGAATTGGCGACGGGACTGCTCGAAAATAACGCGGCGGCCAAGGGCATGAATGTCAAAGGTAAGAGTTCCGATTGGGGGCCTATGGCGGGGTATATCCCGGTCGACCAAGGGCTAAGCAAGCTTTGGAATAAGCCCGAGTCGGTTGTCGAATTCAATAAGAAGAATCAAAAGTCGTTGAAGAAGCTCAAGAATGAAGTCATTGCCCGACCGTTGCTGCTGCCCCGAACACGACTCGACGAGTTGATGCAAAAAGGGGTAATCGAAATCGATGGCGACTCACCCACGCGGTTGGGCGATCAGGTGCGCGTGGTTGTGCCACAGCATGTGAGCGACGCCGAGCAACGCAACCAGCGTTATGAGTTTCGCTTGACTCAACAAGAACTTGGAGGGTTTTTAGTCGAGTACCGTTCGCCGCGTGATCGCGCGAGCGATGAATGGAAGCCTTTGGAGGTCATGAGCGAAGCGCAGGGCGAGCGAGCTTATACGGCCGATTACGACGCGTTTGCGTACTTCGTGAAAGCGTCGAGCACGTCGTTGTGCAGCCAACCGCCGCCCACGCCGATGACGCTCAGTCGTTCCTCAAGCGAATCCTCCTTGCACGAGCAGCAGGTCGACGCCTCGGTGCCGGCGCAAACGGCCAACGACGAGTTGCCTAAAACCCCTTTCGAACTCACTTCGCCTCAAAGCCCTATCCAGATGACCGCGCCAGAGGCTCGTTTTGCGCGATTCACGGCAGCCGCCATGAGGAGCGATTCTTTCACGAGCAGTCGGGATGCACCCGAGCGCCAGCTCTACGATGTTGTCGGTCTATTACGCCAGCGATTCCTTGATCCAATGGGGCGATGCATCAAAGAACAGGGTGTTGGGTACGAAACGCACTGGCAAACCAAGTTGCGTGCTCATATCAACGCGGCTGTTCGCATGGAAGGGTACGACGGCGATATCGTCAAGCATGGCGTCGAGCAGGAACATCGCCGTGAACCGGAGCGCGATACGGAGATGTTTATCGTCACGCCAAGCGGCAAAACCTTTCGAACCCGCGACTGGGACGAGGTGCAAGCCGTTTTTCATGTCGCTAAGCAGGCCGGGTATTACGCGTACGTAAACGAGTCCTACGTCCGAGACGAGGCCAAGCAGCCACGTCGCCATTCCATTAGCGAAGGTGTCCCGCCCAAGGACAACAAAATTTATTGGAACGCGCCTGCCGCCTATGAGCGCGTGATGGCCAAGATCAACGCCAATACCAACGCATAAATCCTGGTGACGACCACATTCATTTGAAGGAACGAAGTTGCACACACGATCAGTCTCCTTGAACTCGAACGCCGATTTTCGTGTGGCTTCGCCGGACGAGCACGTGCGAAGCACAGGCCGAGAAGCGCTTGAGCCGAGCGCGCCGTATGTGCTCGAACCCGAATTCGATCGTTTTCAATTAATTTCTGAAGCGCTTCATAGCGCGGCCCGCTTGGAGCACGCGCGATCCACCGCCGCGCACGCCCTACCGTCGGAGCAGGTTGCATCCACCAGCCGGATGGACGAGGCAAGGCTGCGCGGCCAGGTTGAATACGCTGGCGCTAATGTCACGCCTGAACTCACGCCCGACGATGTGTTGGAAGCGCACTGGAAAGCATTCGCGGCGGTCAAGACGGCGTGCCTAATCGATCGCAACGCGCACTCCAGCGGGTTCGGCCCTTCGACCTTGCTCGAGCACTTCAAGTCGCAATTGGCGCGTCGCTTGAACGCGATCACGGAATCTCGTCGTGGCACCGCGACCTCGAAGAGTTTGCTGCCGGCCTGGCGTCCGACGCCGGCCGAAGTCGAGATGTTGACCGACCGGATTAAAAGTTCATCGCTGCCAATCGCGATGCGCTTGAATTCGGCGGAGCGGTTGGCCGAGGCCTATCAAAAGCTTGGCCAAATCGATGACGCGATCGCGACGATCGGCAGCGCGTTGGAGTGCAATCCGCGCGAATACTTCGATTGGGAGCGGTCGTAACGCCCCCACGGCCGAATACAAAAATCGCATAAGCACGGCATCATCCGTGGTTATGCTTCCCACGCCTTCTTCTCAATCTCCTCGATTTGGCTTTGACGTTGTTGTCGTCGGCAGCGGCTTGGCGGGTTTGACGATTGCCTTGCACCTGGCGCCCACCCGGCGCGTGGCGCTTGTCAGCAAACAAGCGCTCAACGCGGGCGCTAGCGATTGGGCGCAAGGTGGCATCGCCGCCGTGCTCGATGCGCACGATTCGGTCGAGCACCATGTGCAAGACACGTTGGTGGCCGGCGCGGGGTTGTGCGACGAAGCCGCCGTGCGCTTCGTGGTGGAACGCGGCCGCGCTTCGATCGAATGGTTGATCGAGCGTGGCGTCGAGTTCACGCGCGACGCGCAAGGCCCGGCCGGCTTGCACCTCACGCGCGAGGGCGGCCACAGCGCGCGACGCATCGCGCATGCGGCCGACGCGACGGGCCACGCGGTTCAACTCGCGCTCGAGGCGCAAGCGCGCGCGCATCCCAACATCACCTTGTTCGAGTACCGCATGGCGATCGACTTAATCGTCGATCGCGCCGCGGGCGAGGGAACGCGTTGCTCGGGCATTTATTTGCTGAATCTTCAGACGAATGAAGTCGAGGCGTTCGCCGCGTCCGACGTGGTGCTTGCCACGGGCGGCTTGGGGCAGGTGTATTTGCACACGAGCAATCCGGCCACCGCCACTGGTGACGGCATCGCGATCGCTTGGCGCGCCGGATGTCGGGTCGCCAACCTCGAGTTCGTGCAATTTCATCCGACGTGTCTCGTGCATCCACAAGCGAGCGCGCAGCTCATTACCGAAGCGATGCGAGGCGAGGGCGCGCATCTGGTATTGCCGCCGCAAGCCGGCGCGCGCGCGGGCGTGCGCTTCATGCCCGAGCACGACGAGCGCGCCGAGCTCGCCCCGCGCGATGTCGTGGCCCGCGCGATCGATGCCGAGATCAAGCGCCACGGTCTTGAGTACGTGCATCTAGACATTAGCCATCGGCCGCCAGAGTTCGTGCGCGAGCATTTCCCCACGCTGTACGCCCGTTGCCTAGCGCTCGGTATCGATATGACGCGCGAACCGTTGCCGGTCGCGCCCGCCGCGCATTACGCATGCGGCGGCATTCACACCGATTTGAACGGCCGTACCGATATCCATGGGTTGTACGCGATTGGCGAGACGGCCTGCACCGGACTTCACGGCGCCAATCGCCTCGCCTCGAATTCATTGCTGGAATGCGTGGTGCTCGGCCATGCCGCGGCAACACACATCCTTGCCCAGGCGCAACGGCCCATTCCCCACGTGGCCGCCTGGGATGCGAGTCGCGTCAAGGAAGCCGACGAGGACGTGGCCTTGCTGTTCGGGCGCGACGAACTCAGGCGAGCGATGCTGCATTACGTCGGCATCGTGCGCACCAGCGAACGCCTATTGCGCGCGCGACGTCGTATCGCGTTATTGCGCGACGAGATCGATGCGCATTACCGGCGTTATCAAGTCAGCCGCGCGCAATTGGAGTTGCGCAACTTGGTCGAGGTCGCGTCGCTCATCGTGGAATCGGCGTTGCAGCGGCATGAAAGTCGCGGACTGCACTACAACCGTGACTTCCCCGAGCCCATGACGCCCACACGTTCGACGTTGCTCGGCCCGGCATAAGTCATTTCGAAAAAGGCAAGCCATGGCACGTAATGCGTTCTACGCACAATCGGGCGGTGTGACCGCGGTTATCAATGCGTCGGCCTGCGGCGTGATCGAGACAGCACGACAACATCGCGACGCGATCGGCACCGTGTATGCAGGCCGCGACGGCATCGTGGGCGGTTTGCACGAGGAGTTGATCGACACGAACGCGCAGCCCGACGCCGTCATCCGCGCATTGCGCTCGACGCCCGCGGGCGCGTTTGGTTCGTGCCGGTACAAGCTGGCGTCGCCCGAGAAGAACGCGCGCGAGTTCGAGCGGCTGCTCGCGGTGTTCAAGGCCCACGACATCGCTTACTTCTTCTACAACGGCGGCGGCGATTCGGCCGACACCTGCTTGAAGGTCAGCCGTTATGCGCAAACGATCGGTTATCCCTTGCGCGCGATTCATATTCCTAAAACGATCGACAACGATTTGCCCATCACCGATTGCTGTCCGGGCTTTGGATCGGTGGCGAAGTACGTCGCCGTGTCGGCGCTCGAGGCCTCGTTCGACGTTCGATCAATGGCGCGCACCTCCACCAAGGTGTTCGTGCTCGAAGTCATGGGCCGGCACGCGGGATGGATCGCCGCCGCCGGCGGGCTGATCGAGGCGCACGGCATTCCCGTCGTGCTCTTGCTGCCGGAGGTGCGATTCAATTCGCAAGCCTTTCTCGCGCATGTCGATGCGAAGGTGCGCCAGCACGGGTACTGCACGGTGGTGGTGTCCGAAGGGTGTCGCGATGCCGAGGGGCATTTTCTTGCCGAGCAAGGCGGCCGCGATGCGTTCGGGCACGCGCAGCTGGGCGGTGCGGCGCCCGTCATCGCGTCACTGATCAATGCCGAGCTTAAGTACAAGGTGCATAACGCGGTGGCCGATTACCTTCAACGCTCGGCGCGTCACGTCGCCTCTAAAACCGACGTGCAACAAGCGTACGAACTAGGCGCCTACGCGGTCGAACTCGCCCTGCAAGGGCGCGACGCCGTCATGCCAACGATCGAGCGTGTCTCGCACGAGCCTTACGAGTACCGCTTGGGTATCGCACCGCTTGAACACGTGGCCAATGTTGAAAAACCGATGCCGCCCGAGTTCATCCGCGCCGATGGCTTTGGCGTCACGCCCGAGTGTTTGCGTTATTTAAAGCCGTTGATCGCCGGCGAGGACTATCCGCAATACGTCGATGGATTACCTGCCTACGCGATGCTCGAATCGCTTATGGCGGCTAAAAAACTAAGTCCGTATCAAGCGAGTTGAAAACGCCTGAAACCACGTGGGGAGCGATGAGGAGGGAAGGTGGCGCGCCCGGCAGGAATCGAACCTGCGACCCTCGGCTTCGGAGGCCGATACTCTATCCCCTGAGCTACGGGCGCGTGATGCAAGGCCGGCATTCTAACCGCTCAACCGACCTTGGCTCGGGCAGCTTGTGCTCGCGCCGCTATAATCGCGCGGTTCAGCGCCGCCGATCTTTGTTTGTTTGCCCGTAACGCGCTTGGCGGATCGAAGTTGTTTTCGCGGTCCGCGCCTTTCAACACATACGGAACACGGGCCGTCTCTCGCGGATCCATCATGAGCCAGGAAAGCTTCATCAAGACCCCGAAACAATTGATCTGGGCCGTCGTGCTCGCGTTCATCGTGCCCATCGTGGCGATTCATTTGATTTCGGGTTATGTCGAGACCTTGGGCAACAACGGCGCCGGTAGCGACGCCATGACGCCGCAAGCCATCGCCAAGCGCATCGCTCCGGTCGCGCAACTCAAACTCGAGCCAAGCGCGCCTGGCGCCGCGGCTGCGGCTCCCGCGGCCCCTGCGGCCCCTGCGGCGGCCGCGCCCGCTCCCGTCGCCACGGCCGCCGAGCCTGCCCCAGCGCCTGCACCGGCGCCTGTCGCCTCCGCCGCTCCAGTCAAAGTCAATGGCGAAGCGTTGTTCAAGCAGGCATGCGCGGCCTGCCATTTGGCGGGCGTTGCCGGTGCGCCTAAGCTTGGTGACAAGGCCGCATGGGCACCGCGTATCGCGCAAGGAATCGATGCGTTGACGGCTTCCGTCATCAAAGGCAAGGGCGCCATGCCACCCAAGGGCGGTGCCGCGGCCGCGAGCGAGGCCGAGATTCACGCCGCCGTTGAATACGTGGTCAGTCAAGCGAAATAAACCTTCGCGCCGTCGTCACGACGCCCCGCTGTCGTTTGCTCGGCAGCGGGGCGTCGTGCTTTAGGCGAACGATTTATTCCTGCTGAAAACCGCGCAATACGAGATCGACGGTGTTGCCGTTGCGCTCGGTGTACACGATACGCACCGGATACCACGCGACTTGCGCCGACAACCAAATATCGATGCGCGGATCGTTCGAGTCGGGGCGAGGCGGCCGCTGGAAGTGCCAGGCGGCAAACGTTCCGGCCCGGGTCGATACCGATTCCTCGCCAATCGTTTGAAACACCCACGGTTCCACCGAACGCGTTCCCGCCAATACGACGGTAAGTTGATCGCCCGGGGCAATACGGCCCGGATTGCTGCGCAACCACCCAGCCAATTGCAGCAACACGCTGATGCGATCTTGCGTCCCCGCCGCCAACGGAAACTCGCGTGTCGAGGCCGAGAAGGTAATGGTGTTTTGCCCCGGAGCACGATTGAAGTTCGTGGCCACCGGCGCGCGGTTGCGCACCTGCTCGACATAACGCGACGGCGCAAGGCCAGTCGCGGTGATGTCTCCATCGCTCGTCGCGTTTTGCAACTTGAGCTCGAACATCAGCAAATTCAACGTGGCTTGCTGCTCGATGCGGTAACGCGCGCCGTCGCGTAGGAAACGAATGCGTCCGTTGCCGTAGAACACGCCGTTTTTCATGCGGCCTTCGGCGTCGTATTGCGCGGTGCCTGGTGGCGGTAGATCGTGCGCGTCCAAGGGGCGGCCCGGTGAGACGGGTTGTCCCATCTGTTCGACATTACCCTCGCGCGCCCCCGTGCCTAAACCGCTGCTGTTGACCGGCGCATGTTCCTTGTTTGTTGATGAATCCGCCGGCTGCTCGGTGTCGGCGGCGAGAGATTCTTCCGCTGCCGGAGGCGATGCCACCTGTTGTTCCGACGGTACGACGGGCTCGGGAGGTGGCAACGCGGGCGTGGGTTTGATCGCGACCGGTTTGGGACGGCTTGGCGCGGGGCGCGAGATCACGGGCGAGGACTGCGACGGCGTGGGCGGCGGCGCAAGAACGATGGCCTCGATCGACGCGGGCAACTCCGGATGCACGCCGTACTGCATATGACGTTCGAGCCATCCAAGCGCGATCGCGTGCAAAAACATCGATAACGCGATCCAGCCCATCGCATGTCGAGCGCGGCGACGGCGATGGTGCGAAGCGTGGCTCGGCGAGGAAGAGGTCATGTGAAGGATGTTAGCGAAGTGCCGCATCGATTAACGCTTGCATTATGTTTGGCGATGACCCATGGCAAGCGCATGGCACACTCGCGCCTCTTCACGCCTTGCCGCACGACTAATGAAACTCGCCACGCTTAAAGACGGTACTCGCGACGGACAACTGGCCGTCGTATCGCGCGATTTATCGGTTGCGCATCTTGCGACTGGCATTTGTCCGACCTTGCAAAAAGCGTTGGACGATTGGCCATTCTTCGCGCCGCAATTACAAGATCTTTATGAAACATTAAACGCGGGAAAAGGCGCGCGTCATGCGTTCGCGTTCGAAGCGGCGCGTTGCATGGCGCCTTTGCCTCGTGCTTACTTATTCGTCAACGCGCAAGCGTATCCATCGCATGCCGAACGCCTGCGTCACGCGACAACTCCGGAACCTTATTTGCACTTTCTTGGTGGCGACGAATTACTCGGTCCATGCGATGACATAACGCGTGCCCGCGATGCCGTGGACGTCGACTTTGGCGCAAGTCTTGCCGTCATTACCGATGACGTGCCGATGGGGGCCGATGAAAAACGCGCGAGCGAAGCGATTCGTCTATTGGTGCTCGTTAATCAAGTGTCGTTGAATGACTCCGCGCGGGAATCGGTCGCGCGGGACTTAAGCGTTGCGAACACGCCCGCCGCCGCGTTCTCGCCAGTGGCGGTCACGCCCGATGAATTAGGCGATGCGTGGGATCAGCAGCGCGTGCATTTACCCGTGTTCGTGCATCGCGAGGGTAAGCGCGTGGGCGCGGTACATGCCGCGCAAGACATGGCCTTTGGGTTTTCGGCGTTGATTGCTCGTGCGGCGCACGTGCGGCGCTTGCGCGCCGGGGCAATCGTTGGCGCGGGTATCGTGAGCAATCACGATGCAAGCCGCGGCTATGCGTGCATCGGCGAGAAACGCGCCTTCGAAAACGAAACTCAGGGCTGCGCGCAAACACCTTACTTGGTCGAAGGGGAAACGGTGCGTATTGAAATGTTTGATGCGCAAGGGCCTAAGCAAGGGCAATCCATCTTCGGTGCGATTGCGCAAAAACTCGTGGTCCATACGTAAAAGATTTCAACGTGACGGAACGGCACTTGCGTTTTAAAGCGACCATACTGACCACTATTCCTGCGCTTTAAGGGAGCCCATCATGACTAATCCCAACGCTAATCCGTTCGCCGCATTTGGCTTATCAGGATTTGGCACGCCGAACGCGCTTGGCGAAAACGCGTCCGCGAACATGTTCAACAGCGGCGTCGATTTCATGCGTAATTTTTGGAGTAGCGCGACGTCGAGTCCGCAATTGCAAGGCATGGCGAGTTTCGTGACGCCAACGTTGAATGTGGAGGAACTCGACCGCCGCATTAAGGATTTGAAATCCGTCGAGAGTTGGCTAGCCGCGAACGCGGCAATGTTGCGCGCCACGGTTCAAACACTTGAAGTTCAACGCAACACTATTGCCGCCATTAAATCGTTTGGCGCGGCCATGTCGGGTGAAGCGTCGGAAACTCCCGCGACGTCTAACTTGCCTCCCGGATGGCCGATGAACACGCCAAGCGCGGCGCCGTCGGAGCGCCGAGCGCAGACGGACGAATCGCCGTCGCCCAAAGCGCCGCCAAAACCCGCGGAGACGGCAGACAACGCGGGCACGACGGATACAACGGGAACATCAAGCCCACCGCTGGGCGCGAGCGCGGCGGCGAATGTCGGCGCCGCGATTGCGTCGCAAGCGGCGAATGCCAGTCTTCAAAACGCGGCGGCTTGGTGGAATTTATTGCAAGATCAATTCGCGAAGGTCGCAAGCCAGGCGATGGTTGAGCCCAAGGCAAGCGATGAAGAGCCGGGCGTGGAAACCCACGCGGGCGGCTCCGTCGAAGTGCGTGGCGATGTTTCCCCCGCCGAGCCGCCCGCGCCGGTGCCCGAGGCTGAACAAGCCGCCGCGAAAAAACGAACGCCGCGCGCCGCAAAGCCCAAATCCAACTCGTAGCACATTCATACACACGACACGATGGCCGAACCCAACCCGTTTGCATACGCGCACGCCAGCCACTCCGATTGGCGCATTGCCTGCGCGCAATGCGTCGAGCTTCTTGCGCAACGTTCGCGCGGCGCCGTTGGACACCAAGGGCCCACCGAAACCTTAGGTTTTGTGTATTTGACCGACGCATATGCGTCGTACGCGAGCGATATCTTGGCGTCGTTGCGCATCGGTACTGGAGTCGCGCATTGGGTCGGCACCGTGGGCTTAGGCATTTGCGCGACCGATGTCGAATACCTCGACGAGCCAGCCCTCGTCGTCATGCTGGCCGACTTACCCGCTGGCAGCTTTTCGGTGTTTAGCGGTACGCGGCCCACGCCCGCGCACGACAAGCGCACGGCCAGCGGCGCGATAGCCGCGCACGCCGCCCTCGTTCACGCGGATCCGGCCGCGCCCGACTTGCCCGATTTGCTGTTGGACATGGCGAGTAAGTTGGAATCGGGATGGGTGTTTGGCGGCCTAAGTAGCGCACGCGGTAACGGCGTTCAAATTGCGAATGAAACATTGACCGGCGGCGGCGTGTACGGCAGCGGTTTGTCGGGCGCGGTGTTTTCAAGCGAGGTGCACATGATGGCGCGCGTGACGCAAGGCTGCCATCCGCTGCGCACGCGTGAAGGACACGCCATCACCGAAGGCGAGCGGCATGTGGTGGAAACACTCGACGGCCAGCCAGCGCTCGACGTGCTGCTCCAAGAACTTCATGTCGAATCGCCAAACGACTTGGTGCGTCATCCACGTTTGTCCGGCGGATTGTTCGTTGGACTTTCCGCCGGAGACGATACCGTGCTCGGCGATGATTACTTGGTGCGTCATGTCGTGGCGCTCGACCCAAGTCGCCGTGCGATTGGCATTGCGGGCGAAGTCGAACCCGGGCAGCGCATGGTGTTTTGCACGCGCGATGCTGAGGCGGCTCAACAAGACTTGGTGCGCATCTGCACGGAGTTGCGCGAGGAAGTCGAACATGAGGCAGCGGTCCTAAGCGCGCGCGCCGGCGGCGAGGGGCCGATCGCGCCGCCGCGCATGCGCGGGGCCTTGTATTTTTCGTGCGTTGGACGTGGCGCGTCGTTGTTTGGCGGACAAGGCGAGGAGTTGCGCTTGATTCGCAAGCATTTAGGCGATGTACCGCTCGTGGGTTTTTACGCCAACGGCGAGATCGCGCGGCACCGTTTATACGGCTATACCGGCGTGCTCACGGTGTTCGTGTAGCAACTTCGGCGGACGTGGCTTGCGCATCGGTGGGATTGACGCGGCCCGCGAGCCACATCGCGCATACCGTCGCGCTCATCGCGATGAACCCAACCCAGCCATAACGTTCGAGCTGGCCCGTCGGGTTCGTGGTGATGATGATTCCCGCGATCAAGCTTGCGATGCCAGAACTCGCCGATTGAATCGCCGAGTTGATGCTCATGAAGGTTCCGCGCAAGCGCGGATTCGCGGCGGACGTCACCATCGCCATGCCGGGCACCATGCGGCCCGACACCAACACGAAGAATAAGGTCGAGTTCACGAGCGCGATCCATAACGGCGCGGCGGGCAAATGCGTGGTGCTGAACAAAGGCACGAGCGATCCGATCGCGATCCACCGGTACACGCGCTGCTTGCCATGACGATCGGCCAAGCGGCCAAACCAGCGCGAGGTGAAAAACGTGCATGCGCCGCCGAATAAGTACACCAACGGAATCGCTGATTCGGCGATACCCACGTTCGCGGTGTAGTACAGCGTGATGAACGGAATGACCGTAAAGCCCGAGAGCATCATCAACGCCACGAAACACCAGGCGCGCCAATGGTTCGCGTCGCGCAGCACCGTTCGCATCGGCGAAGGCGCGCGTCGATCATCGCCCGCCACATGGCTGGCTAGCGAAGGCAAGGCACGCCAACCAATCCACCAAAACCCCGCGCACAACACCGCGATGAATACGAAGGGTCCGTGCCAACCCGCGATTTGGCTGATCCATAAACCCAAGGGGACACCGGCGATCGTGGAAATGGAAAACGACGCCATGACGATGCCCGTCGCGCGGCCGCGCCGCTCGAAGGGAATGGCGTCGCCAATCACGGTGAACACCATCGCGCCGAGAATGCCGCCAAACATTCCCGCCAAGCAGCGCGCGGCAAGCAACGACGCATAGCCGGGCGCGAATGCGCACGCAAGCGTCGCCAGCGCGAACACGGCGTAGGCGCCTAGCACCACGCGCCGTCGATCGAATCGATCGACGAAGCTCGCGGCGAGTAAGCCCGACAACCCGGCCGAAAAGGTATAGGCCGAGACAAGAAAACCGAATTGCTGCGTCGAGATGCCAAACGCCCGCACGAACGCGGGACCGAGCGGCATCATGATCATGAAGTCGAGGATGTGCGTGAATTGAATGCCCGCGAGCGTCCACAGCAACCAGCGTTCGCGGTGTGGCGGTAATGGATAAAGGGACATGGCGCGGTTAAGGACGCAAGTGCTACGCCGATGCGTTAGGACGCATCGGCGACGGCCTCGGCGGCGGATGTCCATCCACCGCCCAAGGCGCGTATGAGTTGAACGGTGGCGGTGTAGCGGCGGCCCGCGATGTCCAACGCGGTGCGACGCGCGGTGAGCTCGGTGGCTTGCGCCGTCAACACATTGAGAAATCCCACCGTGCCAGCTTTGTATTGATTGGTCGCGAGTGCAAGCGATTCGCGCGCGGCGTCCACGGCTTGCGCTTGCACCGCGGCTTCCTCGTTGAGTAAACGAACCGCCGCGAGCGCGTCCTCGACTTCGCGCAGGGCCGTGAGCACCGCGCCGCGATACAACGCGACGCTTTCGTCGTAGGCGGCCGTTGCTCGCTCTTCAACCGCGCGGCGTTCGCCGGCATCGAACAACGTGGCGACCAACGACGGGCCTAAGGACCAGAACCGATTGGGCAGACTAAATAAATCGCTCGCGCTCAAGCCGCGATATCCACCACTGGCATTGAGCACCAGCGACGGAAAATACGCGGCGCGCGCGACGCCGATTTGTGCGTTGGCCGCCGCCACGCGCCGTTCGGCGGCGGCGATGTCGGGGCGTCGTTCAAGCAACGTGGCCGGCAGCGCGGCGGGAATCTCGGGCACGGATAAGGCGAACGGCGTGGCCGCCAAACTAAGTTCCGACGGCGCGCGACCCACCAAAATCGCGATCGCGTGTTCGAGTTGCGTGCGTTGAAGTCCTAAGTCGATGGCTTGCGCGCGCGTGGACAGTAATTGCGTTTGCGCTTGCGCTACGTCGGCGCGCGTCACGATGCCAGCCGCGTAGCGATTTTTCGTAAGCGCAAGCGAACGTTCATACGCGCCGATGGATTCCTCCAACAACGCGCGTTGCGCATCGGCGATACGCAACGCGAAATAGTTTTGCGCGAGCTCCGCTTGCAAACTAAGTCGCGTGGCGGCGAGATCGGCTTGCGTGGCTTGAGCGTTCGCGGTGTTGGATTCCACGCCGCGTCGAATGCGGCCCCAGACATCGATTTCCCAATCCAACGCGGCACCGACTTGCTGCGTGGTGCTTACGCGCGTGTTGCCGCCGCCGCTCGTGCCGCGCGTGGCCGAGGCGTTGGCCGTGGCCAAAGGAAACAGCGCCGCGCGCGCTTGGCGCGCAAGCGCGGCCGCTTGCTGATAACGCGCTTGGGCCGCGCGTAAATCTTGATTCGCGCGAGCGACTTGAATCATGAGCGCGTCGAGTTCGGTATCGCCAAACACACGCCACCACTCGCCGCGCGCCATATCGTCCGCGGGCTGCGCGGGTTTCCAATCCGACGTCACGGCTTGTTGTTTGAATTGCGCGGGCAGGTCGACATCGGGGCGCGCATAGTCGGGACCCACCGCGCATCCAGCGACGAGGGCGGTCATGCTCACAAGACTCGACAAGTAAACGGCACGCGTCATGGCGCGACTCCTGCAAGGTCGTTAGGCGAGCGGCGTGTACGCAAGCGCAAACGATCAAGACACAAATAAATAACGGGCGTGGTGTAAAGCGTGATGAGTTGGCTCAGCAGCAGCCCGCCGACGATGGAAATGCCTAAGGGCTGACGCAATTCGGCGCCGTCGCCAACGCCTAAGGCCAGTGGCAGCGCGCCAAACAGCGCGGCGACGGTGGTCATCATGATGGGCCGAAAGCGCAAGGCGCAGGCGCGCGCGATGGCATCGCGTGGGTCGAGCCGTTCGCGACGTTCAAGGTCGATCGCGACGTCGATCATCATGATCGCGTTCTTCTTCACGATGCCCACGAGAAGAATCACGCCGATCAAGGCGATGATGGAGAAATCGGTGTTCGTCACGAGCAGCGCGAGGATCGCGCCCACGCCCGCCGACGGCAGCGTGCTGAGAATGGTCAGCGGATGCACCAGGCTTTCGTACAAGATGCCAAGCACGATGTAGATCGTGACCAACGCCGCGAGGATTAGCCACGGCTGACTTTGCAGCGATTGTTGAAACGCTTGCGCGCCGCCTTGAAATCCGCCTTCCACCGTCGTCGGCATGCCGATACGCGCCGCGGCGGCATCGATTGCGCGCGTGGCTTGTCCAAGCGATACGCCGGGACTTAGGTTGAATGAAATCGTCGACGCCGCGCGCGAGCCTTGATGATTCACCGCGAGCGGTGCGTTAGTGCGTTCCCATCGCGCCACCGCGTTGAGCGGCACGACCGCGCCATCGGGTGCGATGAGGTGAATCGCTTCGAGGGACTCGGGACGTTGTAGGTATTGCGGATCGGCCTCCATCACCACGCGGTATTGATTGAGCGGCTCATAAATCGTCGATACCTGCCGCTGCCCGAACGCATCGTTCAAGGTGTTATCGATTTGCCGCATCGTCAGCCCAAGGCGTGCGATGGCGTCGCGATCCACCACGAGCGAGATTTGCACGCCACGGTCTTGCGCGTCGGTGTTCACGTCCGCGAGTTCGGGTAACTCGGCCATCGCGCGACGCAAGCGCGGCTCCCAGGTTCTTAACTCGTTAAGGTCGTCTGCGCGCAAGGTGTATTGATACAGCGCGTTGCTTTGCCGTCCGCCGATACGAATGTCTTGCGATGCCGAGAGAAATAAGTTCGCGCCCGGAACGCGTGCAAGCTTTGGACGCAACCGCGCGATGACTTGTTCGGCGGATACGCCGCGTTCCTTCAACGGCTTGAGCGTGACGAACATGAAGCCCGAGTTCGAGCGTCCTCCACCCGTGTAGGCATTCACGTTTTCAACGGCGGGATCGGCGCGCACGATCTCGGAAAACGCATTCATCTTCGCGCTCATCGCTTGAAACGAAATGCTTTGATCCGCCTGCACGCCCCCCACGAGAAGCCCAACATCTTGCGAAGGAAAAAATCCTTTCGGCACGATCACGTAAAGCCCGATGTTGGCGACCACCGTAGCGAGAAAAATCAACAACATGAGCTTGGTGTGCCGCAACGCCCACGCAAGCGAGCGTTCATAACCGCTTTCAAGGCGCGCATAAGCGCGATCGATGCGTTCGGACAACGCATGACGCCAACGTGTCCACCGTCCACCGAAAGCGGGCATGGATGGCGATGAGCGCCAAGCCTTCAACCAACGCGCGCACAACATCGGCGTGGTCGTGAGCGAGACGAGCAGCGATACGCCGATCGCGATCGACAACACCACCGCGAACTCGCGAAAGAAGCGGCCAACAATGCCACCCATCGCGAGTATGGGAATAAATACCGCGACTAAGGAAATGCTCATCGAGAGCACGGTAAAGCCCACTTCGCGCGCGCCGTGCAACGCGGCTTGCATCGGCGGCTCGCCATGCTCGATGCGACGACTAATGGTTTCGAGCACGACGATGGCGTCGTCCACCACGAAACCGGTGGCGACGGTCAGGGCCATCAACGACAAGTTGTCGAGGCTGTACCCGCATAAATACATGGCGGCGAACGTGCCGCATAAGGACACCGGAATGGCGATGGCGGGAATGAGCGTCGCTCGCCCACTGCGCAAAAACAAAAACACCACGAGCACGACGAGGCCGATCGAAATCGCCAATGCATGTTCAACCTCGCGCAATGAAGAACGAATCGTGGTGGTTCGTTCCATTACCACTTGCATGTCGATCGCCGCGGGTACGGAGGCTTGCAGCGCGGGCAGCAACGCCTTGACGCGCTCGACGGTTTCGAGAATGTTGGCGCCGGGTTGCCGGCGGATGAGCAGTTGAATC
>DASTRU010000133.1:0-10771 GCA_035761045.1 Burkholderiaceae bacterium
TGCACGGCGGGCGCGGCGTGCACGAACGATCGGCCGAGATCGCCGCTTAACGCGCTTTTTAAAAACTGCCAGTACTGCGCATACAAGGGTTTGTCGAGGCCCAGCGCGGCGATGGCGCGCGCGGCCTCGGCTTTATCGGTATCGGGCCCGATGAGAATGTCCACCGGATTGCCGATGACGTACACGCCGGCGAACACGATGATCGACATCGCGACGAGCACGAAGACCGATTGCAGCAAGCGGCGGATGATGAAGACGAGCATGCTGTAAGGAACCGTCGCACGGCTTGGCTGCGAAGAGGCAAAAGATGATACTTGACGACTCACGTCACGTTTTGCGTTCACGCATGCACGTTATGAAGCCTAATGACTTACCGCCGCCGCGCCTTGCGCTTATTCCACGCATCGTCGAGTTCACGCCCGAGATTCAACAACTGCGCCGCGATATTCACGCGCATCCGGAGTTGCGGTTCGAGGAAGAACGCACGGCCGACATCGTCGCGCGACTGCTTGAGGGGTGGGGATACGCGGTCAAGCGCGGGCTTGGCAAGACTGGGGTCGTGGGTACGTTGAAATGCGGTACATCGTCGCGCGCGATAGGTCTGCGCGCCGACATGGATGCCCTGCCGATTCAAGAGCACAACACCTTCGCGCATGCGTCTCGGCATGCGGGACGCATGCATGCATGTGGCCACGACGGGCACACCGCGATGTTGCTCGCGGCCGCGCGTTATCTCGCGGAAACCCGCGCGTTCGACGGCACGGTGCACGTCATCTTTCAACCGGCCGAGGAAGGCGGCGCGGGCGCCAAGGCGATGATCGACGATGGATTGTTCACCCATGCGCCCTGCGATGCGGTGTTTGGCATGCACAACTGGCCGGGCATGCCGGTGGGCGTGTTCGGGCTTCGCCCCGGGCCGATGATGGCTAGCAGTAACGAATTCGAAATCCGCGTGATTGGCAAAGGCGCGCACGCGGCCATGCCTCATTTAGGCGTGGACCCGGTGATGGTCGCGTGCCAGATCGCGCAAGGCTTGCAGTTATTAATCAGCCGCGAGAAAAAGCCGGTCGACACCGCCGTGTTGTCGGTCACGCAAATCATCGCGGGCGATGCATTGAACGTGATCCCCGACGACGCGGTTCTCAAAGGCACGGTGCGCACCTTCACGCTTGAAGTGCTCGACCAGATCGAAGCGGGCATGCGTCGCGTCGCGGCCAACATCGGCGCGGCGTTCAATGCGCGCGTCGAGGTGGATTTCAAACGCAACTACCCGCCCACCGTTAATCACGCGAAGGAAACCGAGTTCGCCGCGCGCGTGATGGACACCATCGTGGGGCCCGAGAACGTGGTGCGCG
Source organism: Burkholderiaceae bacterium (assembly GCA_035761045.1). Taxonomy (GTDB): domain Bacteria; phylum Pseudomonadota; class Gammaproteobacteria; order Burkholderiales; family Burkholderiaceae_E; genus DASTRU01. Next base: position 1,356 of record DASTRU010000133.1, read on the forward strand.
ACCGTGAACCCACGATGGGCGCGGAGGATTTTTCATTCATGCTGCTTGAAAAACCAGGCTGTTATGTCTTCATTGGCAACGGCGAAGGCGATCATCGCGACGCGGGCCATGGCATGGGCCCCTGCATGTTGCATAACCCAAGTTATGACTTCAACGACGCCTTGATTCCATTGGGCGCGACGTATTGGGTGAAATTAGCCGAGACGTTTTTATGCTCGACTTAAATCGCGCGCCAAGCGTACGCCGCTTAATTGCCAACGAGCATGCGTTGGAAAAAAGTTGCGATACGTTAGCCGCGCATGCCCAGGCGGCGTGGCCGACGAGCCACCCCGCAGCACGTATTGATTCACCATGAATTTGCCGTTGTATTCGCCCACCGCCCCGCGAGCCGGCCTGAAGCCTGGGTACGGCGCGTAACTCGAACTCGTCCATTGCCAACACGCGCCGATGCGTTGCATGGCACCGATGGCCGCCGCTTCCTCGCACGCGAAGGCATGCTCCCATTCGAACTCGGTGGGTAAGCGCGCCTCGCTCCAACGCGCGAAGGCATCGGCTTCGTAATAACTAAGATGACTCACGGGTTGGGATGGGTCGATCGCATGCTCGCCACGCAAGGTGAATTCGCGTCGGTCTAATCGATCGCCGCGCCAATACAGCGGTTGAATAATGTGTTCGCGCTGAATCCAATCCCACCCTTCGGCGAGCCACCACCGTGTGTCGCGATAACCGCCGTCATCGACGAAGGCGGCGTATTCGGCGTTGGTAGTCAGTCGAGATGCAATTTCAAACGGCGCCACATACGCGCGATGGCGCGGCCGTTCGTTATCGAACGAGAAACCATGAGCATTCGCGCCGATATCGACTAAGCCACCGTCGAACGACAACCAACGCAACGCAGGCGCCTCGGCGCGCGTGGGCTCGCTCGATATGTCGTAGGCGGGCGCGAGTGGATGACGCGACAGCAAATGCTTAATGTCGGTCACGATCAGTTCTTGATGCTGTTGTTCGTGCTCGATGCCGAGCTCGATGAGTTCGAGCAATTCCGGCTCCGCCGCGCGCATGAGAAGCGTGCTTATGCGTTCGTCGATCGCACGCCGATACGCGATGACTTCGCCAAGCGACGGCCGCGTGAGCAAACCGCGTTCGCACCGCGCGTGTTGCGCGCCAACCGTTTGGTAATACGAGTTGAACAACACGCGCCAGCCCGGTGCATACGCGCGAAAGCCTGGCTCGAATCGCTCAAGCACGAAGGTTTCGAAAAACCATGTGGTGTGCGCGAGATGCCATTTGGCCGGACTCGCGTCGGGCATGGATTGCACGCAGCAATCCTCGGGCGATAACGGTTGGATAAGCGCGAGCGTGCGGGCACGTACGTCCTCGAAACGTCGCGCAAGCGTTTCGGCGGCGAGGTGATGGCCGTGATCGTCGGGCATCGCGCTTGGGGCTCACTGCATCGGACGCGCGAGGATGAGAGCGTAGGCCGCTTCGTCATCCGTCCAAACACGCAAGGCGCCAAAGCCCGCTTCGAACAAGAGTTCACGCGCATCGTCGAGCCGGTACTTATACGAATTCTCGGTATGAATCCGCTCGCCACGCGCGAAGCGACGCACCATGCCCTTGCCCGCGCCCCAACGTACTTCCAGATCGCGCCGGGCTTCGAGATGCATTTCGACGCGCATGCGTTCGGGCGCGTAAAACGCGACGTGTTTCCAATCGCGCAGATCGAAATCAGCATTCAATAATCGATTGGCGTGTAGCAACACATTGCGATTAAAGGCGGCGGTGACGCGCAAGGCATCGTCGTACGCGGCGTCGAGCCGCGCCTTGTCCTTCGCGAGATCAAAGCCAATTAAAAGTCCCAGCCCGCTTGCGCAACACGTCCGCACGTCGCGCAAGAAGCGAAGCGCTTCGGACGGAACGAAATTGCCAATCGACGACCCCGGATAAAACACCAAGCGCCGCGACCCCGCGATGCCATTGGGCAAGGTAAATCGCGTCGAGAAATCAAGACCGAGACCGATCATGTCGATCGTGGTGTGTTGACGTTGCAAGGCCGCGACCGAGGCTTGTAGATGGTCGACCGAGATATCGACCGCGATGTAATGCGAAGGCCGCAAGGCATCGAACAACAATGCCGCCTTCGCGCAATCCCCGGCACCCAAATCGATCAACGTGCAACCGAGGCCGACTTCCATCGCGATGTCATCTCGCGCGTTAAGCAGGAGAGTGGTTTCGGCCCGCGTGGCCGCGTATTCGGGCAAGCAGGTAATCGCATTGAACAAGCGCGAGCCCAGCGAGTCGTAAAAAAACTTAGGCGAGATGCAGGCCGTGTCGGCGAGTAGTCCATCGGCCAACTCGGTGGCGAGTTGCGCCGAATGCGGATCGTGAAGTTGCAGGAATAACGGCTGCTGTGCCGAGATTGAAGGTTGCACCGGTCCGTCCATATCGAGTCGCGCAATCAAACGAGGGTTTAGAAGTCAGTCGGTATGCTGCGCAAGCTGCGTGCCTGGCTTATGCCGTTAGCGCTTTTATTCATCATTCATTTCATATTCATGCCTTTGCTCAGCTTGCATGCGGTGCGTAAAACCTTCGGCGAACGTGTGCTTATCGATCGCTTGGACTTGGAACTCGCGGCGGGTGAGCGCCTTGCGATCACCGGGGAATCGGGCGCGGGTAAATCGACATTGCTCAATATCGTGGCGGGCTTGGAGCCGGCCGATAGCGGCAAGGTCGTGCTTGACGGCGTGGACCTCGCCTCGCTCGATGAAGCGGCGCTTACCGTATTGCGCCGCGACCGCATCGGCTTCGTGTTTCAGGCGTTTCATGTGTTGCCGCATTTGAGTCTCGTGCAAAACGTGGCGCTGCCGTTGCTGTTGCAAGGCTGCGCGGCGAGCGAGCGAACCGCGCGCGCGCAAGCGATGTTGACCTCGGTGGGCTTGGGCAATCGTCCTCATGCGTTTCCGCGTGAGTTGTCGGGCGGCGAGTTGCAGCGCGTCGCGATCGCGCGCGCCCTCGTGCATCGGCCGCGTTTGTTGTTGGCCGACGAACCGACGGGCAACCTCGACCCCGATACCGCCGACGCGATGCTGGCCTTGTTAACGCGCACGGTGGCCGAGGCCGGCGCGGCGATGCTGCTCGTCACGCATTCGCCGCAGGCGGCGCGCACCTGCGACCGCATATTGCGCATTCAACATCACGGTCAATTAAGCCGGGAGACGGCGTGAGCGGCGCGCGGTGGAGCGCGTTATTCGCGCTGTTCGCGCAATTGGCCTTGGGCGAATGGCGCGCGCACCCGGTGCGCAATATGGTGGCGGTCATCGCGATCGCGCTAGGCGTCGCGCTTGGGTTCGCCGTGCACTTGGTCAACGCCTCGGCGCTGTCCGAATTCGCCGCCGCGGTGCGCACCGCGACGGGCGAGGCCGACGTGGAATTACGCGGTCTGGGCCTCGCCGCCAAGCAAGGCTTCGATGAAGCATGGCTTGAACGATTGGCGCGGTCCAACTTGGTCGAACGCGCGTCGCCGGTGATCGAGCTCGATGCGCCAGTTGCGCAAGCGCGCGCGGACGATGAACGCAACCCGCCCTTATTGCGCGTGTTCGGACTCGATCCGTTGCGCGCGGCGCACGTTAATCCCGGGCTGGTCGGTCGCGCGGCCGAGGACGTGGCGCTCGAACCATTGGACGCGCGCGCGATTTACCTATCGCCCGGCGCCTTGAACTGGTTGCGCGCCAAGCCGGGCGACACGGTGCGCTTACGCGCGGGCGTGCGCGAGGTGGACTTCATCGTCGCGGGCACGGTGCCGGGCGCGGGCGCGAATCAACGCGTGGCCGTCATCGACATCGCGGCCGCGCAAGCCGCGTTCGATCGCCTGGGGCGCGTCAGTCGCATCGACATCAAGCTGGCCGAAGGCGTCTCGCCCGCGCGCTTCAAGGCCGAATTCGCCTTACCCGCCACCTTGGCCGTCGTGGAGCCCAGCGCGAACGAGGCGCGCGCGTCCAATCTGAGCCGGGCGTACCGGGTCAATCTGAACATGCTCGCGCTGGTCGCGTTGTTTACCGGCGCGTTTTTAGTGTTCTCGATGCAAACCTTGTCGGTCGTGCGTCGTCGCGCGCAGTTCGCGTTGGTGCGCATCGTGGGCGCGTCGCGCGCGAGTTTGGTGTGGACGGTCGTCGCCGAGGGCGCTTTATTGGGTGGGGCCGGCGCGATGCTGGGGCTGGCGGGCGGCGCGGGCCTCGCCAAGCTCGTGCTCGATGCATTGGGTGGAGATTTGGGCGGCGGCTACTTCGCCGGATCCTCGCCGCCATTCGTCTGGTCGTGGCCAGCGGCGGCGGTGTACGCGGTGCTCGGCCTGATGGCGGCCGTCGCGGGCAGCGCGCTCGCGGCACGCGAAGCGGCGCGGGCGGCCCCCGCGCGCGCGATCAAAGGCGGCGGCGACGAGACCGCGTTGATCCGCTGGCGTGGCGCCGGCCCTGGCGTGGGCCTAATCGCCTTGGCCGGCGGGCTCGCGGCCTTGCCGCCCTTGGGCGGCATCGCGGTGTTCGGCTACCTGGCGATCCTGTGCTTGCTGGTCGGCGGCTTATGGCTAATGCCGTCGCTTGCGACGCGCCTTGCCGCGTTTGGCGGCCTTGGCCTAGCCAACAGCCGCGCCGCGGTGCCGGTGCTGGCCGTCGCCCGCATCGCGAATACGCCCACGCACGCGGGCGTCGTGCTGGCCGGCGTGCTCGCGAGTTTTAGTTTGATGGTCGCGATGGCCATCATGGTGGCGAGCTTTCGGCATTCGGTGGACGATTGGCTCGGCACGGTGCTGCCGGCGGACTTGTATGTGCGCATCGGCGCCGGCGGCGAAGGCATTGCTCTGCCCGACGACACGCAACGCGCGATCGCCGCCCTGCCCGGCTTGGCGCGAGTGGAGTTCGCGCGCATCACGCAACTCGGCTTGGACCCCACGCGGCCAAACGTCGCCCTCATCGCCCGCGCGCTCGACGACCCCACGCGGCAACTGCCGCTCACCGGCGATCCGCTTCGCGTCGAGGGCCCCGCCATTCATGTGTCCGAAGCGATGGTCGATCTATACGGCTGGACACCCGGCACGCGCGTGAAGCTTGCGTTGGGCGAGCGCGTGCTGGAAGCGACCGTCGCGTCCGTCTGGCGCGATTACGCCCGGCAATTCGGCGCGATCGCGCTCGACCGCGCCACCTACGCCGCCGCAAGCGGTGATACGCGCGTCAGCGATGCATGGTTATGGCTTGCGCCTGGCACGCGCTCGGCCGACGCGGTGGAGGCGTTGCGCGCGCTGCCGCTAGGCGATCGACTCGAAATCGCGGCGGCGGACGAGATCCGCGCGATTTCGTTGCGCATATTCGATCGTAGTTTCGCTGTGACGTACCTGCTCGAAGCCGTCGCGATGGTGATCGGCTTGGCCGGCATCGCCGCCGCGTTCGGGGCGCAAGCGCTGGCGCGCGCGAAGGAGTTCGGCATGCTCAGGCATTTGGGCGTGTCCAAGCGGCAGGTGCTGGGTTTGCTGACGCTCGAAGGCGTGCTGTTGACGGGCGCCGGCGTGATCGCGGGCTTGGGCATTGGCGCGCTGGTCAGCCTCGTCTTGATCCACGTGGTGAATCCGCAGTCGTTTCATTGGACGATGGATGTGTACGTGCCATGGGCCATGCTAGCCGGCGTGGCGCTTGCGTTGCTCATCGCCGCGGCCTGCACGGCGTTAGTCGCCGGACGCGCGGCGGTGGCCAAGTCGGCGGTACTCGCGGTACGGGAGGATTGGTGATGCTCAGACGTACATGGCTGCGCTGGTTGACCATGAGCAGCGTGTTAAACGCGGTGAAGCCAAGCGTCGCGCGCGCGCCGTCGTCGGTCGACGCTTCGCCTTATCCGCCAGTTGAACGCGGCGCGGTGTTGACGTTCCCGCGCGACCATGGCGCTCATCCGCCCTACCGCATCGAATGGTGGTACGCGACCGGTTGGCTCGAAGGCGCCGACGGCCCACTTGGCATGCAAATCACCTTCTTTCGTTCGCGGCTCGCGCATGCGGACGATTCCCCGAGCCGATTCGCGCCACGCCAAATCGTGTTCGCCCACGCCGCCTTGGCCGATCCAAGCGAAGGCCGTTTGCGTCACGCGCAAGAAGCGCAACGCACGGGCTTTGGCGACGCCGCGTTCTCCGAAGACACGACCGACGTACGCTTGCATCGGTGGAGCCTGGCGCGCCAAGCCAGCAACGGCCATTACCGCGCCGTCGTCGCGACGCGCGAGTTCGACTTCGATCTCGAACTCGCGCCCACGCAACCGCTGCTCTTGCAAGGCGACGCCGGCTGGTCGCGCAAAGGCCCACGGCCCGAGCAAGCAAGCTACTACTACTCGCAACCGCATCTGGCCGTGCAAGGCCGCGTCTTGCGCCGTGGACGGCCCACGAACGTGACCGGCCGCGCCTGGCTTGACCACGAATGGTCGAGCACGCTGCTCGATCCACGCGCCGCTGGATGGGATTGGATCGGCATCAACCTCGACGACGGCGGCGCGCTGATGGCGTTTCGCATTCGGCCAAAGGACGGACACGACGCGGCGTTATGGGCCGGCGGCACGCATCGCGACGCGAGCGGCCGCGTGCGCACCTTCGCGCCCGAGGCGATCAGCTTTCGTCCAACGCGCTGGTGGACGAGCCCGCGCACGCAAACGCGCTACCCCGTGGAATTCGAAGTACGGGCGGGCGACCTCACCGCCACGCTTTCTCCCCTGCTCGACGATCAAGAACTCGATTCGCGCGAATCCACCGGCGCCGTGTATTGGGAAGGCGCGGTGGAATTGCGCCAGGCCGGCCGACGCATCGGGCGCGGTTATTTGGAACTCACGGGTTATGCGGGGGCGCTGCGGCTTTAGTCGATGCGTCGCGCGACGCGAGTACGATGCGCGACTCGCCGCGCTTTCCTTTCATCGTTCCTAAGCGATTGACCTGTTGCCCGTGTCCGATTCGCCTTCGACCACTCCTAACGAAATCGTCAACCTTGTCGAACTCGCGCCACGCGCGCGCCGGCTCGATGCACTCGCGGGCCTAAAGCCGTTCTTGCGGCCGTATCGCGCACGCATCGCGCTCGCCTTCGTGCTGCTGACGCTGGCTTCGGCCGCGCTGCTGGCGGTGCCGCTCGCGTTTCGCGATTTGGTCGATCAAGGCTTTGTCCGTCAAGCCACGGCGCAAGCTTCGGCCAACGCCAGCGCGATGAACGCGCATTTCGCGCTGCTGCTGGGCATCGCCTTGTTTTGGGCGATGACGGTAAGCGCTCGTTACTACTTAGTAAGTTGGCTCGGCGAACGCGTCACCGCCGACTTACGCGCCGCGATTTATTCGCGCGTGCTGCGTCAAAGTCCGCAGTTTTTCGAGACCTTGCAAACCGGCGAAGTGCTTTCGCGATTGACGGGCGACACCACGCTTGTGCAAACCGTGGTTGGCTCGTCGGTATCGATGGGACTGCGCAGCGCGTTTCAGTTCGCGGGCGGCATGGTGATGCTCGCGTTCACGAGCTTTACCTTGTTCGCCGTCAACATCGGCGTGTTGTTGCTCGTGGTGTTGCCGCTGCTGATGGCGAGCCGCCGCGTGCGTCGCTTGTCGCGTGAATCGCAAGACCGCATCGCCGATGCATCCGCCGTCGCAAGCGAGATGCTCAACGCCGCGACCACCGTGCAAGCCAACGCGCAAGAACCGCGCGAGGCCCAGCGCTTCGAATGGTTGGTGCACACCAGTTTCGCCGCCGCCGTGCGCCGTACCCGCATGCGCGCCGCGTTGACGGGCGCCATGATTGGCGGGGTGTTCGGCGCCATCGTCTTCGTGTTGTGGCTGGGCGCGCGCGCGGTGGCGGCGGGCGATATGACGGCGGGCCAACTCGCCTCCTTCGTGATGTACGCAGGCTTGGTGGCCGGATCGGCCGGCGTGATCGCCGAGGTCTGGGGCGATTTGCAACGCGCCGCCGGCGCCACCGAACGATTGATGGAGCTGCTGCGCGCACAGCCCGGCATCACCGACCCCGCGCGCCCGCTCGCGCTTGCGGCGCCAAGCCGTGGCGCGGTGCGTTTCGAACGGGTAAGTTTTCGTTACCCGTCCCGACCCGGCGTCGCCGCGCTTGACGACGTGTCGTTCGAGGTCGCGGCCGGCGAAACCGTCGCGCTCGTGGGCGCGAGCGGCGCGGGTAAGACCACCGTGTTTCAGTGCCTGCTTCGGTTCTACGACGTAAGCGATGGCCGCGTCACGCTCGACGGCGTCGACGTGCGTCAACTCAAATTGAGCGATCTACGCGGCGCGATCGCCTTGGTCGCGCAAGATCCGGTGATCTTCTCCGCCAGCGCGCTTGAAAACATCCGCTACAGCCGGCCCGACGCGAGCGATGCCGAAGTACACGCCGTCGCGCGCGCGGCGCTCGCCGATGAATTCATTAGTCGATTACCCCAGGGATACGACACCTTCCTCGGCGAACGCGGCGTACGCCTTTCGGGCGGGCAACGGCAACGTATCGCGATCGCGCGCGCCATGTTGCGCGACGCGCCGTTGTTGTTACTGGATGAAGCAACGAGTGCACTGGACGCCGAGTCGGAGCGTTTAGTCGAACAAGGCTTGGCCGCCGCCATGCAAGGACGCACGACGTTGATCATCGCGCATCGCTTATCGACCGTGCGCCGCGCCGATCGCGTGCTGGTGTTCGATCACGGTCGTATCGTGGAACAAGGCAGTCCCGCCGAGCTGCTCGGTCGCGATAGCCGGTTCGCGCGGTTGGCGCGTTGGCAGCAAACGCATCAGCCGACGTCTTAGGCGAATTCCCATTCGGCCTAAAACTTTTATCGAGTCAAGGCTTAAACGGGTTGCAAATTGCCGCCGTAGATCACACCACCAGCGGGATTCAAAGACTGATCGACTTAGGAAAGCCGTATGCTGCGTGCGATGACGCGAAGACTTTCGATCAAAAGCAAGATTGCCATGCTCGCCATTCTCGCGATGGCCGTGCTCACGCTGCTCGTAACCACCATGCAATGGGTATTGGTCGAGCGCGATCTCAAGGGCGTGCTTTCGCAACAGTTGCGCACCTTGACGCGTCAAGCCGCGGCCGAGCTCGACGAGAAACTCCGGCTGCGTCGCGATGCATTGACCGCCTCCGCGTCCGTCTACACCGCCAATGTATTGAGCGATCCCGCCAAGACAGGCGCCGTGCTCGCGCAAATGCGCGCCACAAGCACACTGTTCGACTCGCTGTTCGTCACCGACGAGAACGGCCGCATCTTGTATGACCTGCCCGCCGCCGCCGGGCGTCGTAACTTAGTCATCGCCGATCGCGAATATTTTCAGCGCGCGATGCGTACCGGACACACCGCGATCTCCGCGCCTGTCGTGGGCCGCGCCACCAAGGCGCCGCAAATCAACATCGCCG
>DASTRU010000134.1:0-5847 GCA_035761045.1 Burkholderiaceae bacterium
ATCGATATGCGCGGGCACCATGTACACCGGCAAGCGCGCGCGGCATTCGGCGAGGAGCGCGGTGCTATCCAACGTGCCGCCCTCGGGCGGTGTCGCCACCACGACGATGGCATGCCCAAGCGTTGGATGCTTCACGCCAAACGCCGCGCACTCGCCCACGAGCCGTGTCGCATAAAGCGACTCTTCGATTTCATTAGGACTAATGCGGTAGCCGGACGTTTTGATCATCTCGTCACGCCGACCGATGAAATACAAAAAACCATCCGCGTCGCGACGCACGGTATCGCCCGAAAACACGGCGATCTCGGGCAACACCACGCCATGTGTAGCGGCGTTGGCGTCGCGCTTCGGTAAAGGCTTATAGCGTTCGGCCGTTTTTTCGGGATCGTTCCAATAGCCTAAGCCGACCAGCGCGCCGCGTTGTACCAGTTCGCCCGGCTCATCGGCCGCGCATTCACTGCCGTCTTCCCGTAAGACAAGAATTTCGGCATTAGGAATAGCCTTGCCAATCGAATCGGGACGACGGTCCACTTCGTGCGGCGGAAGGTAAGTCGCGCGAAACGCCTCGGTCAATCCATACATGAGGTATGGCTTGGTCTTGGGCAACGCGGCGCGCAACTTAGTCAACGTCTCCAAGGGCATATGACCGCCGGTATTGGCGATGTAGCGCAAATGCTCGGTGATCGTGGCGGGCCATTGAAGCTGCGTGAGTTGAATCCATAACGGCGGCACCGCGGTCAATCCGGTGACGCGCTCCTTGGATAACGCGTTCAGCACATCCTTCGGCAATAAGTAATTCAACAACACCGTGCGCGCGCCCACGTGAAACGCCGTGGTGAGCTGACTAAAGCCCGCGTCGAACGACAACGGGAGCGCGGCAAGCAAAGTGTCGTCCGAATTGTTTTCAAGGTACTGCGCCACGCTCTTGGCACCCATCACCATATTGCGATGAGAAAGCACGACGCCTTTCGGACGTCCCGTGCTGCCCGAGGTATACAAAATCGCAAGCACGTCCGTGTCGATCACGCGATGACTTACCCGTTTGGGCGCGGCGACGAATTCGTTCCACGAATGCGTCGTCGTCATCGTGCCGCCCGCGCTCGCGCTTGTAACGATGATGTGCTGCAGGTCGGGGCACTCCGCGAGCGCTGGCTCCAATGTCTTCAATCGCTCGGGCGATGTAACGAGCACGCGCACATTGCAATCACGCAAGATGTACGCGACCTGTTCAGGCTTGAGTAATGGATTGACGGGGACGAATACACCACCCGCCGCGGGTGCGCCGAAAGATGCGACAACGGTCTCGCGACGTTTTTCTAAGTAAATCGCCACGCGTTCAGTGCGCTTAAGTCCAAGCGCGAGCAAGCCGTTGGCGAAGCCTTCGATTTCGGCAGCCAACGCGCCATATGTGGTTTCGACACCATCATGCTTTAACGCGCCACGCTCGGGTGAGCGCGAGGCCGAGCGCAGCACGAGTTCATGCAACAAGACGGCTTCGTTCATGGATGTATGGTTTTTAAGAATCCGCCATGGAAGGCGGAGTGAGAACGAGCGTCGGATAAGCCCGAGCTCCAAACGCGATATGCGGCCCCTTGAGGCTGGACGCGAACGATACCTGAAGCTTCCCAAGCACTAAGAAGGTCGCGCTTCCGATGCATTGAATATTGAGCTTCTCATGCGCGGCACGCGAAGCGATGTTGAATGTCGAGATGCGACTTAGGCTCCATGCGTAGCCGTGTTCACGCATCCACGCGTTCGCGCAATCCCACAAGCGCGCGAACAACCGTCCCCCGCGCGCCTCGGGCGCGACGTACACATCGAAGTCCCACGCGGCAACGCTTGAAGGCGACCATCGGTACAAGCAGCGCACTTCGTCTTCGAGATACTCGCGTTCGCAAATCCATATGAAACCTTGCAAAACACCGTCGCGAGACGCCGCGAAACAATGAGCGCCGTCGCGTAAGCGCCGCTCAATAACGTGGGGTGGCCGAGGCATCGCTTTAAGCAATGGATCGTCTGGCGCTAAGCGTCCAATGCGTGTGCTGGAAGCGCGTGCGGGCGCGAGCGAATGCGTAGGCACGGGCTGCGCGTAAAAGCGATAACGAATGAGTGTTGCGTGTCCGCGCGTCAACTTCACGAGCGCGCGCGACAAAAGGTAAGCCAAGCCATCGCGAACGCCCATCGTTCGGATCGCTTCATGCAGTGGCGCGAGCATCGATGAAATCGGGAATGAGATTAAGAGTAGAGATCGAAATAACCGTCGCCTAGGATGACGGTCCATCTATATTATTCGGCCTCCCGCGCGGTGTGGATGCGTCGATGTACTTAGTGTGGTCATCGTGTCGCGATCGTCACGCGTGTTTTTCCTCAAGAGGTTTCCCTTGATCGTCCAACAGCAAGTCATCGAGGTGCTTGGCACCGTCCTCAATTTAGGCAATCGCACCGCGTCGCTGGCCGCCGATACTCCATTGCTTGGCGCTTTGCCCGAACTGGATTCGATGGCCGTCGTCTCCTTGCTAACCGGTCTTGAAGAGCGGTTTGGTTTCGCGATCGATGATGACGAAGTCGACGGCACGATGTTCGCGACCGTTGGTACGCTCGCGCAATTCGTCGAGCGCAAGCTCACGCAATAACAGTGTGTAAGCGCCAACCACATGGCCGGCCGATCTTGTGATCGTCGCGATTAACCGTTTATGAATTCAGCTCGTGCATGGTTCGAGCCCACGCCCGATGGCTCCAGATTCATGCTGGCGCACGATCCCGTGGGCGAACCGCGCGGCACGATTGTTTATGCGCCGCCATTCGCCGAGGAAATGAATCGTTCCCGACGTATGGCGGCGATGGCGGCACGGGCGTTCGCGCAAGCGGGGTGGCGCGTACTCATGCCCGATCTGCGAGGTTGCGGCGATAGCGCCGGCGACCATGGTGATGTGGTGTGGATCGATTGGGTGGAGGATTTGCGGCGCGTGATCGCGCAAGCCGATCCATCGCGCCCCTTATGGCTTTGGGCATTGCGCGGCGGGGCCTTATTCGTGCCGGCCATGCTCGAACAACGGCCCGACGCGCATGTGCTGCTTTGGCATCCTGTGGTCGATGGGCAACAGCAGCTTCAGCAATTCCTTCGTCTTAAGTCGGCGGGAAGCGTTGCCGGGGCTGGTGAATCCGTCGATCGCAAAACATTACTCGCGCAATTGGAGCGAGGCGAGTCGATCGAGGTGGCGGGCTACACCCTGGCTCCTGGTCTCGCGCTTGGAATGGCGGCCGCTCGATGCACGCCGCGCTTAAAGCAACTGGGTCGCGCGGTGTGGATGGACGTAGGCGCCACTTCAAGCGTAGAACCGTCGCCCGGCACCGCCATGCGCTTGAACGCATGGCGCGAGGCTGGATGGCGGGTTGAATTCGAGATGGTCGAGGGGTTGCCGTTTTGGCAGACTCAAGAGATCGCGGAGTGCGAAGCCTTGATTACGCATTCGATTCATCAAATCAATCGCGAACTCCCTTAGGAGCGCCCATGACACTTAACGTTACTTGGCGTCGTCGGACCTTATTGACTTGCATTTTTGCGATGACGATGGCGTTAGTGGCGTCAGTCCATGCGCAAGTCGACGAAGGTTTGTGCGGTTCGTTGGAAAACGCCTATGGTCCGTTCGATTATCGAATCGCTACTCGCGATCAAATTCACATGGTGGAGGCTTTTCACTTCACGCCGCGAGTTGAGTCGTTGCAAGGTGGTAAGACATCGAGCTTCATCGCCGTCGATTTGGATTACACATTGCGCGTGTTTCCCAACCATCATCGTGCATTAATGACGCTTGCTCGCTTGGCGCAACGCGAGAAACGCGAAGTGTTGCAAGGGGCGCAATACCCGACCGAGTGCTATTTCGAACGCGCCATTCGCTTTCAACCCGAAGATCCCATGCCGCAAATGATCTTCGGTTTATACCTCGCCCATGCAAAGCGTGAATCCGAGGCGCGGCCATACCTTGAACGGGCCGAAACGCTAAGCACCGGTGATGCCAATTTGCATTACAACCTCGGGCTCGCGTATCTCGATTTAAAAGACTTCGATCGCGCCTATATCAACGCCAAGCGCGCCTACGACGCTGGTTTTCCGTTACCCGGCTTGCGTGAACGTTTGAAGCGGGCAGGTGTATGGAAAGAGTAGAGGGATCGCTGATGAATGCGTTCTCACCGGTTCATCCAGGCCAGGCGGCGCCGTTGGCTTGGCGCGAGCGACCGTTATGGATCTCATGCGGCGTGCACCCGATGCTTGGAATTCTTGCGGAACCAACGGAAGCCGTTCGTCATCGGCGTGGCGTGCTCATCGTCGTTGGTGGGCCGCAGTATCGCGTGGGCAGCCATCGTCAATTCGTTTTGTTAGCGCGGCATTTGGCGACGGCGGGCTATAGCGTCTTGCGATTTGACTATCGCGGCATGGGCGACAGTGAAGGCGACCGCCGCGATTTCGAGCATGTCGAGGACGACCTACGCGCCGCATCGCAAGCATTGTTCGACGCCTGCCCATCGCTCGACCACTTAGCGTTATGGGGATTGTGTGATGCCGCGTCGGCGATTGCGATGTCCGTTGGACGCGATCCTCGAGTGGACGCGCTGGTATTACTCAACCCGTGGGTGAGACACGAGACGTCGCTCGCCACGGCGCAAATCAAGCACTACTACCGTGATCGGTTTTTCAGCGCCGAGTTCTGGCGCAAGTTGTTGAGCGGCGGCGTCGATTGGCGTGATTCATGGCGGGGTTTCATGCGCTCGCTTACGGTGTTTCTCAAGGCGCGATCCAATCAAGAATCCTCATCCACTCGTGCATCGTTTCAAACGCGCATGGTGGGTGGACTAAGGGGATTTTCAGGATCCGTCCTCGTGATCCTAAGTGGCCGCGATCTCACCGCCCAAGAATTTATTACGTACACCGCAACGGCGTCGGAATGGAGCGGCGTGCTTTCCAAGCCGAGTGTGCGCACACTAAACATCACAAACGCCGACCACACGTTTTCAAGTCGCGAATGGCGATCGCAAGTGGAGAGCGCAACACTTAGTTGGCTTGACGAGTTGAATCAAGCACGCAACAACGAGTTCGTAAAGTGAATTACCGACATTTACCCAAGCATGGATAAAAATTTAGGGGTTATTTTGCAGGGCAATCTAGTCATAATCCTGGCTTGGGCTTAACCGCTTGTTGCGCTGCGGGGAACACCGCGACCGCCAATGGCGGTACACAGGCAACACGGATCTTGGGGTGAGGGGAGTTCTATGGATGTAAGACTTCGGGCTGGCGCCTGGCGCCGGGCTATTGCGCGCGTCGCGCCAGTGGCGGCGATCATGCTGACGACCGCATGCGGCAGCATGTCCGGGTATCCGCCCGCTCCACTTAAAGCGCCGGAGGCGACGGCGTCATATCGCTACCTAATTGGAAGCGGCGATTCGCTCAATGTGAGCGTATGGCGCAATCCCGAATTATCCGCCGTCGTAACGGTGCGGCCCGATGGGCGCATTTCCACCCCGCTCGTGGAGGATCTTCAAGCCGCTGGTCGTAATCCCCAAGAACTTGCGCGGGAGATTGAACAAGCGCTGTCGCGTTACATTCGCGAGCCAGTCGTGACCGTGGTCGTCAACAACTTTCAAGGCGCCGTGGGCGAACAGATTCGCATCGTCGGCGAAGCGGCACGCCCGCAATCGATCCCATATCGCGCCAACATGACCTTGCTTGACGTCATGATCCTCGCGGGCGGACTCACCGAATTCGCCGATGGCAATTCGGCCGTGTTGATACGCGGCGCCGAAGGCGGCAAGAGCTATAGCGTGCGGGTGAAAGACTTGCTCAAGCGCGGC
>DASTRU010000135.1:0-6987 GCA_035761045.1 Burkholderiaceae bacterium
ACTGTTCGAGCAAACGGCCCAAGTCGATATGACGGCCTGGCCGGCTGGCGAGCAGCTTAAGGAGTTCGAGCGGTTTCTTGGGTGCTTTGCCGGTCACGACCAGCGGTTCGCCATCGAGCGTGACGCGAAAGCCGTCCAAACAGACGACGTGCACACGCCAGGGCCAATCGGCGGGCGCGCAATCGGGCGCGCGCAAGGCGCGCGTGCGCACGAGTTCGCGTACATACGCCGGCTCGATGTTGTGAACGAGCGCATGGGCGCACAGCTCGGCCACCAATCCGGGCAGCGGCCGCATGGACACAAGCGGCGCGGCCGCGCGCCACGCCTCGAAGGCGCGTTGCAAGGTCGGCGCGAATCGTTCGTGATCGGCACCAAGCGCGAGTGCTTGCGCCGCCGCTATCGCGCCGTCCACCAACTGCCGCTGGCGGCCGGTAAGGCGCGGCCGCAGCGTGCCCAGCATGGCGATGGCGTCGTCGTAGCGTCGCGCGCCGAGCAACGCATAGGTTTTGGTCGCGCGAAAGACGTGCAGCCGATCCTCGCTGGCATGCGCTTGATGCGCGGCGACGAGCGCGAGGTCGGCGGTTTCGACAGCCCGCGTGAAGTGTCCGCGCGCGATTTGCAGCCGGGCTTGCGAGTTGTAATAGGCGCTCGCCAGCATCGGCCGGCGGACGTCGAGCCGTTGGCCGAGTTCATCAATGGCGCTGGCCGCGTCGTCCAACCGTCCGTCGTCGAGCGACTGCGCGACCTCGGCTTGCAACAGCTCGCACGTCAGCACGCGCGAGTTGCCGGCGTCGTTGATCGCGCGGGCATGTCGCCATGCCTCGCGCGCGGCGTCGGCCCGGCCATGATGAAAGTACAGCCGCCCGAGCGCCAAGTACCACCGACCACGGCGCAACACGCCGATGCTGCCGCTGGCCAAGGCTTCGCCCGTCGCGGCGGCGATCGGCGCGACTTCCTCGACGCGGCCTTCGATGTCGAACACCTCGATCAAGGCGTGCGCGGCCATGCAGCGCTCGTTGGGATCGAGGTCGATGCGCGCATCGAGCAACATGGCCTGCGCGGCGGCGATCGCCTCGCGGGTGCGCGCGGCGGAGAAATCGATATTGGCGCTCAACAAGGCGGCGCACAGCCGGGCGGTGGCGGCCCGCAACCGATCGACCGGCAAGGCGTGATCATCGAGCGCGGGCAAGCGTTCGACGCGCTCAAGCCAGGTCGGCAATCCCTCGAAGTCGGCCAACTCGGCGTTGTAGGCAAACAGCGCGGCGGCGACGGCAGCCGTCATGCGCGATGTATCGCAAGCCTCGGCCGCCGCGTGGTAGGCCGCATCGAACCAAGCGCGCGCGGCCAGCTCGTCGATTTGCACGGTGGCGAACCCAAGCCAATACGCCAAGGCCGCGTGCCGCGCGATGCGGTCGCGTGGCAGACGGGTCACGAAGTCGAGCAAGCGAGTGGCTTGGCCGGTGCGGGCCAGCGTTTCGGCTTGCGCGGCCAGACCCGCGATCGCGGCGTCCACGTCGTGCATGTCAAGCGCGAGTTCGACCGCGTCGAGCGCATGGCCAAGCCGTTCGAGCGCCGCGCGCGAGGCGCGATACAAGGCCGCGCGTCGCTCGGCGCCCAAGTGTTCGTGCAAGAACCGGCGAAACAAGCCATGAACGGCGTACAGCGGCGCGCCGTTCGCGTCGCGGCCTTGGCGCACGACGAACAAATGGCTTGCGCACAGCGCGTCCAGCATTTCGCTCGCGCGCTCGATCGAGCCGAGCTCCGCGAGCGAGGCGGCGATCTCGGCGGTGAACGCGGGCAAGAGTGCCGTTGCCTCCAAGGCGCGGCGGGCCGTGTCGTCCAGGCGCGAATAGACCTCGGCGCCGAAGTAATGGTCCACCAAGGGCAAGCGCGCGTGATCATCGGTCGCGATCGGTCGCGCGGCGGCCAGCATCACGATGCCGGCCGCCCAACCGCCGCTCAAGGCGCACACCCGTTGCGCGTCGGCGCGGGTGGCGCGTGGCGGCAAAAGAGCCAGGGTTTCGTCGACCGAGAAATGCAAACAGATGCTGTCGAGCTCCACGAGGTGCCGTTTGCTGGCCGCGCTCGCGAACATCGCGCTCGGTGCGCAATGGCTGGTGATGAGCAACACCGCGCGGCTCGGCAATTCGTCCAGCGCGATGGCGACCAAGCGGTCGATGGCGGGCGAGCCGTCTTGCAGGTTGTCGAACACCAGCACCGATCGCGCGGGCAGCGCGCTCAGGGCCGCGCGAAAGAATCGGCGCGCGAAGGCTTCAAGGTCGGCGGCGAAGGCGGCGTCCCATCGCGGCAATTCGCGTCGCGGCGCATGCGTTCGCACCAGCGCGGAGAAATCGGAAAAGAAACTGGCCGCGTCGCGATCGGTGCGGTCCACGCGATACCACCACCCACGACCCTCGCGTTGCGCGAGATATTGAGACGCGAGCGTGGATTTCCCGGCGCCTGGCGGCGCGGCGATGAAAACGGCGCGGGCTTGCGTGAATGCATCGCGCAGCCGTTCGCCGGCCTGCGCGCGCACGAGGGCGTTGCAAGCATCTGGCGGAGCGAATTTGGCGAGCATCACGGGACCTATCGAACACGGCATGGCCCATCAATACGACACTGTGTTGGGGCAATGCAGCATGCAACGATGGCCCTCGCAATGCGAGATGGTCAATCCCGAAATTGGGCGGAGTGTTACGAGTGTTGCGCGGAGTGCTCAGGCTTGCGAGGCCGTCAGAAGCAAACGCTTTCTCTCATCGGGCAAGGCCGAGATTTTGGTCGCGAGTTGATCGGCGGTGATCAATGTGATGGCTTGTTCGGCCGCGGCTTTCGTCGCGTTCAGCGTCGCGCCATGTTGCGCGATGAAGGTCGCGTGTTGAATGTTGAGTTGCTTGCGCGCGAGCCCGAATTCAATGACCTCGCGCGAGCCCGCCGGATGCTCGCTCGATCGCGCCCAGCGCAGGGCCATCATTGGCGTGGCGGCATTACCCGCGAACAACAACGCGTCGATGGGTTCCTTGCCCGCATGTCTGCGCGCCTTCAAACCCGTCAACTCGAAGTACGCCACGCACAAACGCGCGAAGCGGCTCCCACGCAAGGTTTTCAAGCCGTTCGCGTCGAGCGAGACGGGTGCGGTGTCCCTGTCGTGCGTGGCCGGAGGTTCTTGGTGAACCGATTGCGCGGTCGCCTGTTGAAGCGGCGCTGTGCCGGTCGCGGCTGGCTTGGCGGGACTGGGCGTGGGCGTCGTCTTATCCACCGACTGGGCTTGACGTCGCATGGCGGCGAACTCGGCCGCTTTCGCCTGTTCGCGCTCGTTCAACGCTTCGTTATAGGTGCGCCATCGTTTGGCGCCCAAGCTCCAACCGGCGAACGCGATCGCCGACATCAGCATCAGGAAAAGGATGGTTTGCATAGCCAAACAACCTACCATCGTCACCGGCGTTTAAGGCGTGACACTTCTCTCAACACAAGGACAACGATGGAACGGGAATCAAACTTGCCGCTTAGTCGCAACGTATTAGGCGGCGCGCTTACGACATGTGGTTTGCAACCCCGCACGGGGTTTCAGCGCGATGGGTGCTGCGAAATGGACCAACACGATCGTGGCTTGCACGTCGTGTGCGCGAAGGTGACGCAAGAGTTTCTCGAATACTCGCGCACGCGTGGCAATGACCTCGTCACCGCGCGTCCCGAATGGAATTTTCCCGGACTAAAGCCGGGAGATCGCTGGTGCTTATGCGCCGCGCGTTGGCGCGAAGCGCTGGAGGCAGGCGTCGCGCCGCCTGTGATTCTTGAAGCAACGCATGAAGCAGCACTCGCGATCGTGAACCTGGCCGAGCTTAAGTACCACGCTCTTGTGGATGAAGAAGGCAGCAGCACGACATGACCGCGTAAAAACAGCGGCTGACTTAACCACGGTGGTGAACCGTTAAGCAATCCATCGCCGTTTTTTCAAATACCTAAGGTTTTTGGAAACGGTCTTTAGGGAGAGGAGAGTTTTTATGAACGCCGTTACTCAACCACTCACGCATATCGAGCACACATTCGCGCGGATTTGCGCCGAATTCGATTTGCATTCCGCGCGACTTGAAGTCATCGAAGTCGATACGCCCGATCATCGCGATGGCGCGCCACGATTGTTTACCAATGCGTCGCTCGCGCAAGATCTCGCTCGTTTCTCGATCGACGGCCGCAGCTTCGTGATCCGCCGAAAAGGGGACGCTTGCAGCAACGGCAAGTTGCAACCGAGCAAACTCGCGCGATCGCTCACCGGGCGCGAAATGCAAATCGTCGAACTTGTCGCTCAGGGCTTGCGCAATAAACAAATCGCATCCCACTTAGACATCAGCGAGTACACGGTCGCCGCTTACGTTAAGCAGATCTGCCAAAAGCTCGACGTGCACAACCGTACCGCCGTGGCGGCGCGTTGGTTGCACGATTCACTCAGCGCGCCGATGAACTGACTCCTTGCATAACCGATACATGCTCGCGCCGTCTTGCTAACTATGCAGGCGCGAGCCTTTCGGTAAATGAGCCATCAAGAACTCCATCTGGTCGACGAGAATGCGTCGGTTACGCAAGATGAAGTCCTCCCATAAGCTCGGCACATACGGCAAATACAACAACGGCATGCGTGCTTGCTCGGGCGTGCGGCTGCCTTTGTGATGGTTGCAGCCACGGCAGGCGGTGACCACG
Organism: Burkholderiaceae bacterium; assembly: GCA_035761045.1. GTDB lineage: Bacteria > Pseudomonadota > Gammaproteobacteria > Burkholderiales > Burkholderiaceae_E > DASTRU01. The sequence continues at coordinate 4,696 of DASTRU010000135.1, forward strand.
TTCATCCACCCGTCGCGTCCACCTTGCGCGAACGGAACGATGTGCTCGCGCGTAAGTTCCTCAGTGGGGAAACGCTGGCCGCAATAGGCGCACACATTGCGGTCGCGCGCGAAGAGTTTGGTGTTGGTCAGGCCCGGCACCAAGGCGAACGGGTTGATCTTGGGCAGACCTTTCGTGCCGATGATGGAATTAATGCGCACCGTTGATTGTCGACCGGTGCGAGCATTGACGCCGCCGCGAAACAGCGCGACATCGCTGCCCGCTTCCCAGCGCACGTCGCCGGCCGCGTAATGCAACACCGCGGCTTCAAGCGATATCCAGGACTGCGGAAAACCTTGCGAGTTGAGCTTAAGAATCTTCATGGGATTCGTAGGTGGCGCGCGGTTGGCGCGTAAATGTTTTCATGCTTCGCAACGCTGGTCTAATGTAACCCAGCCGCGCGCGATTTGGACAACGCACGCCATTTGCTGGTTTCGTAAAAGGTCCTAAACCGTGTCCGATTCCATGACCGCACCCGCTTCCAATCCGACCAAGCCTTCCGATCTTCATTGCAATCAACCGCCCATCGCGCCGGCCCAGCAAGCGTCGCGTCGCGTATTGCGCGTGCTCGTGCTGACCTTCGCATGCATGCTGGCCGAAATCGCCTTTGGCGTAATCACCAACTCGATGGCTTTGTTAGCCGATGGCTGGCACATGGGCACCCACGTGGTTGCGTTCGCGATTACCTTGATCGCGTACCGGCTTTCGTCCCGGTTCTCGCAAGACATGCGTTACGCGCGGCTCTTTTGTTGGGGGCCATGGAAGATCGAGGTGTTGGGCGGCTTCACGAGCGGCCTGCTATTGATGGTCGTGGCTGCCGCCGTGGTGTGGGAATCAATCCTGCGCTTGGCTCAACCCACCGCGATCGCCTTCAACGAAGCCATGGTCGTGGCCGCCGTGGGCCTGGCGGTCAATATGTTGAGCGCATGGTGGTTGCATGGTGGCAAGGCGCATGAGCACGGCCATTCGCACGACCACGATCACCACCACCATCATCATCATGGCGACCACGCCCAGGCGCACGACGACCACGCCGATTTGAATTTGCGCGGCGCGTACTTGCATGTGCTCGCGGACGCGGCGACGTCGATACTCGCGATCGTCGCGCTATTTGGCGGTCAAACATTTGGGTGGACGTGGCTCGATCCAGCGGTCGGCTTAGTCGGCGCCGCTCTTATCACCGCGTGGGCGATTGGACTCATGCGCGACACCGCGCGCGTGCTGCTCGACGCGGAGATGGATACCTCGCTTGTCGATAAGGTGCGCGGCACGCTGACCGATGGCGCCACGCGTATCGTGGACTTGCACGTATGGCGAGTGGGACGCACGCATTACTCGGTGGCCGTATCGCTTGAGGCGCGCGAACCACGCGCGAGCGATTGGTATCGCGAACGGCTCGCCGCGCACGCGGAGATCGTGCACGCCACGATCGAGGTCAACCCCACGCGCGCCGCCGCGCTTTCTTAAAGGCACGTTCATCGTGACCCCCTCGGCCGATCCTAAGTCTTCGCACCCCGCCTCTCGTTACGACGTCGTCATCATCGGCGGCGGACACAACGGACTCGTATGCGCGGCGTATCTCGCCGCCGAGGGCTTGTCGGTATGCATCGTCGAGCGACGGTCCATCGTGGGAGGCGCCGCGGTCACCGAGGAATTCGCGCCCGGATTTCGCAACTCGATCGCGAGTTACACCGTGTCCTTGCTTCATCCGCGCGTCATTCGCGATTTACGTCTCATCCAACATGGATTGCGCATCGTCGAGCGGCCCTTCGCTAATTTTTTGCCATTACCTAGCGGTCAATGCTTTCGTTTGGGCGGCGGCCTGGCCGCCACGCAAGCCGAAGTCGCGCGCTTTAGCGCTCGCGATGCCGAACGGCTGCCCGCGTATTACGCAATGCTCGATCGCGCCGTCGCGGCCTTGCGCGAACTCAATGTGCGCACGCCGCCCGCCGTGGGCGCGCATGCGCGGACCGGTGATTGGCTCGCCGGGCTGCAAGCGGCCATGACGATGCGTGGCTTGGACGCCGCGACGCGTCGCGATCTCTTGGACTTGTTCACGCGATCGGCTGGCGATTTACTCGACGCTTGGTTCGAGTCCGATCCGCTGAAGGCCGCGCTGGGGTGGGATTCCGTCGTCGGTAACTTCGCATCGCCGTATGCGCCCGGCTCGGCCTATGTGTTGTTGCATCACGTCTTTGGCGAGGTCAATGGCAAGAGCGGCACGTGGGGCCACGCGATCGGCGGCATGGGCGC
>DASTRU010000136.1:0-5376 GCA_035761045.1 Burkholderiaceae bacterium
GGCGGCGATCAACCGCTTTTAGAATGGCGCGACATCCAGCATTTCACTTTTTTCGACCTATGCGGGCGCTGCCTTATCTAGTTGCGATGGTGTTATTCGCGGTGTCGAGCGTGCGCGCGCAAAACGCACCTCAGTCCACGCTACCAACCGTTACCTTATCCGCCGGAATTCATCTAATTCACGCCGAAGTTGCCGCGACGTCGTCGCAACGCTCGGTCGGCTTGATGATGAGACAAACCATGTCGCCCAATGGCGGCATGTTGTTTTTGTTTGATCAACCGGAAAAGCAATGCATGTGGATGCGCAATACGCTGCTTCCTCTTTCGGTAGCCTTTCTTGACGACGACGGCACGGTCGTCAATATCGAGGACATGCAGCCGCGTACCGAAGACATTCACTGCTCAACCAAACCGGTGCGCTATGCGCTTGAGACGCATCAAGGTTGGTTCAGTCGGCGCGGCTTGAAGGCTGGCGCGAAAATTGGCGGACTACCGAAATAAGTAGTCCGCCCAATCAAACAGCCGTCATTCCATTCAAATGCTTACGCGGCGAAATTCTTCTCCGCGAACGACCAATTCACGATGTTCCAAAACGCCGCCACGAAATCCGGGCGACGGTTACGGTAATCCACGTAATACGCGTGCTCCCATACGTCGAGCGTTAGTAGCGGTTTGTCGTTGCCGGTCAATGGAGTGGCGGCGTTACTGGTGTTGACGATATCCACGCCACCGTCCGACTTGCGCACGAGCCACGTCCAACCGGAGCCGAAATTGCCAATCGCCGATTTACCAAAGGCTTCCTTGAACGCGTCATAGCTGCCCCACTTCGCCTTGATGGCATCGCCCAATCCGCCCTTCGGTTCGCCACCACCGTTGGGCGACAAGCAATGCCAGAAGAACGTGTGGTTCCACACCTGGGCGGCGTTATTAAAGATGCCAGCGGACGAGCGACGAACGATGTCTTCAAGTTGCAAGCTCTCGAACTCGGTGCCCTTGATTAAGTTGTTGAGATTGGTGACGTAAGCGTTGTGATGCTTGCCGTAGTGATACTCCAACGTTTCCTTGGAGATATGCGGCGTTAAAGCATCCATCGGGTATGGCAGCGGAGGCAGGGTGTGTTCCATGTTTTTTCCTGTCGTTGGATGGGTGAGGTGAAAAGAGTCACGCAAAATTCTAGCGCCGCTTATGAAGGCGCTTGGTTCGATGAACTGACCGACTCGACACGCGCACCGACATAACCGTCGCGCAATTCAATCTCGAGCTTGTCTCCAGCCTGGGCATCGCCTGCGCGAAGCACCTTGCCGTTTAGGTCGCGCACGATGGCGTAACCGCGATTCACCGTAGCTTGTGGGCCTAAGGCCTTTAGCAAATCCGCCGTGCGCTGAACGCGTTGAGCGTTCGCCTTCCAAGCAAACGACGCCGCACGCACTAAGCGACGTTCGGCACGAGTCAGGCGTTCGTCATGATCGGTTATTCGAGGCGCCGCCGCTCGCCATCGAGAAACAGCCACTTGCAGGCGGGCCGAGCGCTCCCGCATCTGAGCATGCGAGGCGCGCGTGAAGCGCTCCTTCAAGTAATCAAAGCGTGCTTGCATCGCGGTCCAGCGCTGGGCGGGACGAACCAAACGCGCAGCGACGGCATCAAGGCGCATGGAGGCGCGTTCCCACGTTCGCGCGCCAGCCCGATTGACATGCCGCGCCAAGGCGTCGAGTTGAGCAGTCCATTCCGCGCGCGCGCGCACCGCAGCGCGTGCCGCCGCCGTGGGCGTAGGTGCTCGAACGTCGGCCGCGTAATCGGCGATGGTGTCGTCGGTCTCATGACCGATACCGCACACCACTGGAATCCGTGAGTTCACGATGGCGCGCGCGACAACCTCGTCATTAAACGCCCATAGGTCCTCCAAGCTGCCACCGCCTCGGCAGACGATGAGCAATTGGACTTCGTTGCGTGCATTGGCCAGCTCGATGGCCGCGGCGATTTTCGTCGCGGCGCCCTCTCCTTGAACGGGAGTGGGATAAACAATCGCCTGGACGTGAGGCGCGTGTTCGTCGAGCGTACGCGCTACGTCGCGTAGCGCGGCCGCGTCGGGCGAAGTCACGATGCCGATCGTCGTGGCGAACCGTGGCAAGGCACGCTTACGCGCCACGTCGAATAAACCTTCGGCCGCCAAGCGACGCTTTAAGCGCTCGAAGGCCTCGAGCAGCCCACCCAAACCCGCTTTTCGAATGGCGTCGACGACGAGTTGGTATTCGCCTCTCGCTTCGTACAAACGCACTTGGGCGTGGACCTCGACCGAATCACCTTCGCGTGGCGTGAATTCCGCGTATTGGGAACGGCCCCGGAACATCGCGCAGCGCACCTGGGCTTGGTCGTCCTTCAAACTGAAATACCAATGGCCGGATGCGGCGCGCGTGAAGTTCCACACCTCGCCTTGTACGCGCACGAGCGGAAACGTGCGTTCCAGCATGCGGGCGACGGACCGGTTTAGCTCCGATACCGTGACCGCGTTTTTCACGGCGGATTGCGGTGATTCTTCCATTTCAGGGTTCAAAAACGAGCTTCGCATGAACAGCTACCACAAATCTGTCCACAGCCGATTTGTGGCGACGCAATAGGGGAGAACTTCGGACGGCGTTTGAGCGCAATTGTTTAAGCGCTTGATTTGCATAAGTTTTTATTCTCAGGAAAAACCGTAAGGCACGATTTGTGATGCGCGACACGTCGCTTGCTGCACAGCGCGCGACGAACTCCACAGATTTATCCACAAGTTGTTCGCACGTCTTAGACCGCGTCAATGCGTGCGATAAGATTCCAAGGAATATATCTCTCGTGGAGACAAGGCTTGTTTTCGATTCTGCTTGCTGCCGGTTGGCCGATTTGGCCGCTGTTGATCGCATCGATCATCGCCGTCGCGCTCATCATTGAGCGATTTATTGCATTGCGTCGGCCCAAAATTCTGCCCGCGAATTTGGTCAACGAAGTTGCGACCCTGGTTCGAAAAAACGCGGTGAACAACGAGGTGACGACGCGGTTGGAGCGCAACTCGCCGTTTGGCCGCGTGCTGGCGGCGGGTCTGCGCAATTTGAGCGCGCCACGGGACGCGATGAAGGAATCGATCGAGGAAATTGGCGCCGCGGTGACCCACGATTTGGAGAAGTACCTAACAACGTTGGGCACGATTGCCTCGGCGGCGCCATTGATGGGTTTGTTTGGCACGGTCGTCGGGATGATCGAAATCTTCGCCGCGCAAGGCCCAAGCGGAACCGATCCAACCCAGTTGGCCAAGGGTATTTCGATCGCGCTCTACAACACCGGCTTTGGTTTGGCGATCGCGATTCCCGCGTTGGTGGCGTACCGTCATTTCCGCCGTTTGGTCGATAGCTTCGTCAACGAAATGCAGGTGGAAGCAATTCGGTTCGTCGATATCGTGCATGGCGAGCGCCGCTAAGCGTGCGAGACAGACGATGAACTTTCGCCGCCATCGCCAAACCGAGGAACCGGAGATCAATCTGATCCCGTTCATCGACATCTTGCTCGTCATCATCATTTTCTTAGTGGTGACGACGACGTACTCGCGCTTTACCGAACTCAAAATCACGTTGCCAACGGCGGACGCGGAAAAGCCAGTCGATCGTCCGAAACAAGTCCAAGTGGCGGTCACGGCGGATGGCCGGTACGCGGTGAACAACCGCCTGCTGCCTTCGCGGGAAGTCACCGCGCTCGCCGCTGAAATGCAACGCGCGGGCGGGACGACGGACCCGGTCATCATCATCAACGCCGACGCCAGCGCGTCGCATCAATCGGTGATCAGCGTGCTAGAGGCCGCGCGCGTCGCGGGTTACGGCCGCATCACGTTCGCGACGCAGAAAGTGTCGGGCGCGCGTTGACGCCATGAGCGGCTCGGTACGCACGCGCATCGAGCGCTGGCTGACCGATGGTTGGATGCGTCGTGGCGTGGTGTATTGGGCCTTTCTCGATGTCTCGGCACTCGCGGGGTGGATCGCGCGGCGTCGTCGTCGCGCCTTCGTAACGCGGCGACGTCCGATCACGCGCATGAACGTTCCGGTCGTGATCGTCGGCAACCTAGTGGCGGGCGGAGTCGGCAAAACTCCCGTGGTCATCGCGCTCGCGCAAGCCTTGGCAGCACGCGGTCGAACGCCTGGCGTTATTACGCGCGGATACGGCGGCAAGGGGGGCAGCGAACTTCGACTTGTCGACGCTTCCTCGGACCCGGCGCAGGTTGGCGATGAACCAGTACTGATCGCCCGCGCCGCTTGTGTTCCCGTGGCGGTGCACGCCGAGCGAGCGCGAGCGGCGGCGGCACTTCTGGAACAACATCCCGACGTGGACGTGCTGATCTCCGACGATGGCTTGCAGCATTACGCGATCGACCGCGATGTCGAGTTAGTGGTGTACGACGCGCGGGGCGCGGGAAACGGCCGCCCCCTCCCCGCCGGCCCGTTACGCGAACCCGTCGATCGACCGCGCGACGCGACCTTATTCATTCACTGCCCGATCGATCCGCGGCTAACCGCGGACGCCCCGGCATTCTCGATTCCTCTTGCCGTCGGCACGCCCTATTCATTGGCGGATGCCACTCGTTTGGCCGAGCCCGATTTTTTAAAAGGTCGCGCCGTCAGCGCGTACGCGGGGTTAGGTCGACCGGAGAAATTTTTCGCGACGCTTAAAGAATGCGGCGCGACGGTCGATGCGCATCCGTTGTCGGACCACCATGTTTTCAACGACCACAGCTTCGACGACGCCCGCGAAGCCACGATCGTGATCACCGAAAAGGACGCCGTAAAATGCGCGCGCCTTTCCGCGCTACGTCACGATGCGCGCATATGGGTGCTTCCGGTCCGCGCGTTGCTGCCCGAGGCGTTGATCGACTTCGTGCTGGAGAAGCTGGATGGATCCCAAGCTGCTTGACATTCTCGTCTGCCCTGTCTGCAAGGGTCCGCTTGACTATCGGAAGTCGGCCGCCGAATTGATTTGCCATGCCGACAAATTGGCCTATCCAATCAAGGACGGCATTCCGGTCATGCTGGAGCACGAGGCACGCCCACTCGACACAGAAGAAGCATCTTGAGCGCGACGAACGTGACGGTGCCTTTCATCGCCATCGTGCCCGCGCGGCTGGCCTCGACCCGACTGCCACGCAAGCCACTGGCCGAGATTGCCGGGCTGCCCATGGTGGCCCATGTCGCGCGACGCGCGCGCGAAGCCGGCGCCGAGCGCGTGCTGGTCGCGACCGACGCGGCCGAAATCGCCGACGCCTGCGCCCAGCATCGCATCGAGGCGGTCATGACGTCGCCCACGCACGCCACTGGAACGGACCGCTTGGCCGAGGTCGTTGAATTACTTGGGCTGGACGACG
>DASTRU010000137.1:0-7280 GCA_035761045.1 Burkholderiaceae bacterium
TAGTCGACCGGCTACTCACGCTTTCACGCGCGGACGCTGGATCGGTCTCGTTAAAACGTGTATCCACCGAACTGCGCGGTTTAGTCGCGGAGGTTGTGGATTGGATGCGCCCTTTGGCCGATGAACGGCATCAAACCTTGCAAGTATCGGCGGGCAAGGAATACACGGCCATGATCGATCGAGCACTAACGGCTCAGGCCGTACTCGACCTGCTCGATAACGCGATTCGCTACTCGCCCGAAGCAACCACCATTGATATCGAAGTTGTCGCGACCATACGTGGCGCAGAAATCCGCATTTCCGATCGTGGCCCGGGCTTACCGAGTGATCAATGCGAAGCCGCTTTCGAACGGTTTTGGCGGGCCGATAGCGCGCGCGCGCGCGACGGCGTAGGCCTTGGCCTTTCCATTGTTCGCGCGTTGGCTCGCGCACAAGGCGGCGACGCATGGCTTGCACCGCGACCCGGCGGCGGGTTGACGGCCACGATCATCGTGCCACTCGCAACCTAAGCCGCACGTCCTTAGACCTCGTCGCGAACGCTCGTCGTTCGTCACAGCCCCATCTGCTCAAGCGCGGCTACAATCGACCGCACCGCGCTTTGCGCCCCTCGCTTTCGCCCTTTTCTCATGTCAGTTCGACACTCTCTGGCGCACCGACTCGCGCCGTGGCTTGGCATCGCCTTTATCGTGATCGTGCTTGATCAAGCCACCAAGATCGCGATGGAACGCTTATTGGCATTTGGCGAACGCGTTCGCGTCCTGCCATTTTTTGACTTCACCTTGCTTTACAACAAAGGCGCGGCGTTTTCGTTTTTGGCTGATCAATCGGGATGGCAGCGCGTCTTCTTCACCGTCATCGGTCTGGGCGCGACCGCGTTCATCGTTTGGCTTTTAGCGCGGCGAGAACATCCGCGTTTGTTTTGCTGGGCATTGGCGCTCATTTTGGGCGGAGCAATCGGCAATGTGATTGATCGACTCGCATATGGTCACGTCATCGATTTCCTATTGTTTTATTGGCAGCGCTTTTATTGGCCCGCATTCAACATCGCCGATTCGGCGATCGTGGTGGGCGCCGCGTTACTCGTGCTCGATGAATTCGTGCGTAAACGCGCTCCGCAATCCACGCCGCCCACGCAGCGGCTTGTTGACTAAGATCGGCGGCGGCCATGGCGGAACTTGCGGGTAAGCACGTCGTATTAGGCCTTACGGGCGGAGTGGCGTGCTACAAGTCCGCCGCGTTATGTCGCGAACTCACGCGAGCAGGCGCGAGCGTGCAAGTTGTCATGACGGATTCAGCACGCGAATTCATCGGCGAAACCACGATGCAGGCGCTCTCGGGTCGACCCGTGGCGACATCGTTATGGGACGCAAGCGTTCCGAACGCCATGCCGCACATCAATTTATCTCGTGACGCGGATGTGATGATCGTCGCGCCCGCCACCGCGCATTTCATCGCGAAACTCGCGCATGGTCTTGCCGATGATTTGCTTTCAACGCTATGCGTTGGGCGCACTTGCGATTTACTAATCGCTCCAGCGATGAATGTAGAGATGTGGACCAACCCCGTCACTCAACGCAATCTACGCACCGTGCTTGCCGACGGTGTCGTCGTGCTTGGTCCCGCCGCAGGCGAGCAAGCGTGCGGCGAGACCGGTTTAGGCCGCATGCTCGAACCCGAAGAATTACTCGCGGCGATCATTGCTCATCTGCAACCGAAGTTGCTTTTAGGCAAGCATGTGCTTATCACAGCGGGCCCAACGTATGAACCGATCGATCCTGTGCGCGGGCTTACCAATTTGTCGTCCGGCCGCATGGGGTATGCGGTAGCCCAAGCCGCGGCGGACGCAGGCGCGCGAGTCACGTTGGTATCGGGCCCAACCGCACTTGAAACGCCGCGCGGCGTTCAACGAATGGATGTGCGCACCGCGCGCGAGATGCATGCCGCCGTCATGCAACGCGTGAACGAGTGCGATGTATTCATCGCGGTGGCGGCCGTGGCCGATTGGCGGATCGCCGCACCATCGTCAACGAAACTTAAAAAACTCAACGGCTCGCCCACGCTTGCGCTCGAACCAAATCCAGACATTTTGGCCGATGTCGCCGCAAGGCCCAACGCCCCATATTGCGTGGGATTCGCGGCCGAGAGCGACAACCTCGAACAACATGCCGTCGCCAAGCGTGCGGCGAAAGGCATTCCTTTACTCGTCGCCAATATCGGGCCGGCCACTTTCGGTCATGACGATAACGAACTTTTATTAGTCGACGCGAAAGGCAGTACGCACTGGCCACGCGCGACTAAACATTCGTTGGCAAGGCGACTCGTCGCCGAAATCGCCCAACGCCTCGGTTAACTTCATACCGCCCTTCTTATCGCTGTTTAGCTTCATGAAATCTTTACGCGTTCGCATTCTTGACGAGCGCATGCGCGAGCAGTTGCCCGCGTATGCCACGCCTGGCGCCGCCGGCCTTGATTTACGCGCATGCATCGAAGCCCCGCTCACGCTCGCGCCGGGCATGACTCATCTTGTCCCCACCGGGCTTGCCATTCATATCGCCGATCCCAACTACGCCGCGATGATTCTTCCTCGCTCGGGATTAGGCGCGAAGCACGGCATCGTGCTTGGTAACTTAGTTGGATTGATCGACTCCGACTATCAAGGCCCGTTGATGGTGAGCGTATGGAATCGCAGCGACGCTGCCTTTACCTTGCAACCCATGGATCGACTCGCGCAATTGGTTGTGGTGCCCATCGTGCAAGTCGCGTTTGAAGTGGTCGATGATTTCGTCGCGAGCGCACGCGGTAATGGCGGCTTTGGAAGCACTGGCGCGTCGTAACAACGCCCTCACATGGCTCGTGCCGTGCGTCACGAATCGTTTAAACAGGCATCACCAATCCGATTCGTTGACGCTAGCATCCAAAGGTCGCGACTACCGACGACCTGTCCATGACACATCTTTGTTTTAACAAAACACGTGCTGGCGTCGCCGAAGTAGATGATCGGCATTCGCCCTTACCGCAAAAACTACGTGCATTGCTCGGCACGATAACTACGCGCAGCAAGGCCGAAACCCTGCTTAATCAAGCTAAATCGTTAGGACTGGATGCGAGCGCGATACGAGAGCTCGTGCGCCGCGGCTTACTCGAGCCAATGTTCGACGAAACCGGCCCAGCGCATGAACCGGCCAACGCAAACGCGTGCGATGAATTGCGATGCTTGGATATTGCTCGCGCTTATGCGACGGCTTATATGCGCGATTTCGCGGGCGACGCGGGCGATGCGTTTCGCACCTTGTTTGCTATGGTCGATACCGAAGCCGATTTGCTGCTGCTGCTTAATAACTGCATTCAAGTGATCATCGCCGTGGAAGGAGCGGAGTGCGCCGCACGCTTTACACGACATGTTCGACAACTCGTGTCGCAAGCAGAGTCGGCCGACGTCATTTAAGGATTCGCGACAGATTGTTGTAGTCGTCGGTCCACAAACGCAAATGCTCGCGTGCCTCGATCGGTGTTGCACGCTCGCGCATTTCGTCATTGACCAAGAGTGGCGTGGCCTTCTCCGCCACCAGTACGTAATCGGTGGTGCTCAGCTGCGACGTAACGGGTGTATCGGCGATTAACACCGCATGCATTCGCGCATCGTCGGCGAGCTGCTTGACCACCGGCGCAAGACTTAGATACCGATTGGTCACATGAAACGCGACGACACCGCTTGGCGCGAGATGGCGACGATAAATCGCAAGCGCCTCGCGCGTCATTAAGTGCACGGGAATAGAGTCGCTTGAAAAAGCATCAACAATCAACACATCAAACGCTTGGGGCGATTCGCGCTCTAAATTTAGCCGCGCGTCGCCTAATACGGTTTCAATGGTTCCCGCCGCGCGTGGCAAATAAGTGAAGTAGCGCGTCGCGGCATCAAGCACCTGCGGATTGATTTCGTAAAAGCGCACCACGTCGTGAGGCCGTGCATAAGCGGCCACGGTACCGACACCCAACCCTATTACACCGATGCGACGCGGTCGCTCGGGCGCGGCTTGCAGCGCCAAACCCGCGCCTGATGTCGGACCGTAATACGTCGTGGGTTGATCGCGGCGACCTGCATCGAGCGACTGTTCTCCATGCATGATCACGCCGTGCATCAAGCGACGCATCGCATGAGGATCATCATCGGGCGCCGTTTGCTTGACGCGCAATGTGCCGTAGAAATTACGCGTCATCAGCAATGCGTCGGTGCGCATCAAATTCAAGTATTGCCAACCGAACCACGACGCGACCGAAGCGCTAATCAACGCGGCCACGCCAAATCCAAGCCACGACACTCGCGTGATGACGATCGTGGCTAGCAAGGCACATCCGACAAGCGCCAGCGGTAACTCCCAATATCCCGCGAACACGCGAGGCGCGACGAGGCCGACGAACAACCCGCCTAATGCGCCGCCCAGCGAGATCATTAAGTAAAACCGTGTGAGCCATCGCGGCGAAGGTTTTGCGTGCACGAGTTCGCCGTGGCAAAACATGCATACGACGAAAAGTCCTAAGCAATACAAGGGCAGCGCCTGCGAGATATGCATGACGCCTCGGTCTTGAACCAATCCCCATGCCATCAAGGGCAATACCACTAGTAGCGCTGGCCAAAACACGCTGCGCCGATACCAGCCACGCCCATCGAAACACAAAATGAAGGTAAGCAAATAAAGCGCGAGCGGAACGATCCATAAAAACGGCACCGATGCGATGTTCTGCGTGATATGCGTGGTGACCGACAACAGGAACAACGTGCCAAGCGCGGCCAACATCAACCACAGAAGCTGCAAACCGAGGCTCGGCGCATGATCCATTGGATTTTTAACGACATGCGACGACTGCAATCGCTTCGACTGATGAATGCGTCGCGTCGTCACCCATGCGGTCGCGGTGGCAAGCGCCGCGAACACGGCGAAACCATATGACCACGCCACGCTCTGCTCACGCACGGTGGTGTAGGGCTCGACCGTGAACGGGTAAGCCATGAGCGCGATCAACGAAGCGAGATTGGATAGCGCGAACAAGCGATAGACCGAACGCTGCCGCTCGTCCTCGGCATAGGCACGCGCAAACCAACTTTGCACTAAAGGGCCGGTGGTCGAAACAAGAAAATACGGCAGGCCAATCGTGGCGCTCAACAACATAAGAATGCGCGGTGTTGGGTCGGCCGCATCGATCGGCTTCCACGCAGCGTCAGGCACGATGGGCAGCAGCGCGCACGCGACCAGTAATAGCGCGGTATGCACTACGGCCTGGGTTCGCGGTCGGCATCGCGTAAGCGCATCGGCGTATAGATACCCCGCCAACAACATGCATTGAAAAAACACTAAGCACGTTGTCCATACCGCCGCCGATCCGCCAAACCACGGCAAGATTTGCTTCGCGATAATCGGTTGAACTAAGAACAGTAGAAAAGCGGAGATGAAAATCGTGACGGCGTAGATCGGCATCGCAACATCCGAGACATGATGCGTTCGATTGTATCGATCGCCATCGCCCTGATGTTTTGGTAAGCGCAAAACAAAGAGGACCGCCGAAGCGGTCCTCTTTGCATCGTCATCACGACGGCATCACACCAAGGTTTCTTCCGGTTCGGACGCCGCTGGCGGCAGCGACTCGCCTTCCGAAAACTCGAGCACCACCTTCGGCTCGCCGCCATCCTCGGCTCGATAATCCACGATCACCTTGCCACCGTTGAGCAACTTGCCGAACAACAACTCATCGGCCAATGCCTTGCGGATGGTGTCTTGGATAAGGCGAGCCATCGGACGCGCGCCCATCAACGGATCGAAGCCTTCCTTCGCGAGATGCTTTTTCAACGCATCGGTGAACGAAACCTCGACCTTCTTCTCGTGCAGTTGCTCCTCGAGCTGCATGAGGAATTTATCGACCACACGCAAGATGACGTCTTCGTCGAGCGCACTGAAGCTGATGATCGAATCCAACCGGTTACGGAATTCAGGCGTGAACAACCGCTTGATCTCGACCATCTCGTCGCCCGCTTTTTTCTCCGGATCGCCAAACCCGATGCCACGACGCTGCAAGTCCGCCGCGCCCGCGTTCGTCGTCATGATGATGATGACGTTGCGGAAGTCGGCCTTGCGTCCGTTGTTATCGGTCAAGGTACCGTGATCCATCACTTGAAGCAGGATGTTGAAGATGTCCGGATGCGCCTTCTCGATCTCGTCGAGCAACAGCACCGAATGCGGTTTCTTCGTGATCGCCTCGGTCAACAACCCGCCTTGATCAAAGCCAACGTAACCAGGAGGCGCGCCGATCAAACGCGACACGGCATGCCGTTCCATGTACTCCGACATATCGAAGCGAATCAGCTCGATGCCTAGGATGTACGCAAGCTGCTTGGCAACTTCCGTCTTGCCGACACCCGTCGGTCCGCTAAACAAGAACGCGCCAATCGGCTTGTCGGGCTTGCCCAAACCAGACCGCGCCATCTTGATGGCGGCAGCCAACGCTTCGATCGCCGCATCCTGGCCAAACACCGTCGCCTTCAAATCGCGATCAAGCGTTTGCAGTTTGCTGCGATCGTCCGTCGAAACGGACGCCGGCGGGATGCGTGCGATCTTGGAGATGATTTCCTCGATCTCAAGCTTGCCAATCGTCTTCTTCTGCTTGCTCTTGGGCAGGATGCGTTGCGCCGCGCCGGCCTCGTCGATCACGTCGATCGCCTTGTCGGGCAAATGACGATCGTTGATGTACTTGGCCGAAAGCTCGGCCGCGCTCGTCAACGCTTGCGACGAATACTTCACGCCGTGGTGCTCTTCGAAGCGCGACTTCAACCCACGCAAGATTTCCACCGTCTGCTGCACGGTCGGCTCGTTCACGTCGATCTTTTGGAAACGACGCGACAGCGCATGATCCTTCTCGAAGATGCCGCGGTACTCGTTGTACGTGGTCGCGCCTACGCACTTAAGTTGTCCCGACGAAAGCGCGGGCTTAAGTAAGTTCGAAGCGTCCAACGTCCCGCCCGACGCCGATCCCGCGCCAATCAGCGTATGGATCTCATCGATGAAAAGAATTGAGTGGGGGTTATCACGAAGCTGCTTGAGCACCGCCTTCAAGCGCTGCTCAAAATCACCGCGATACTTAGTGCCGGCAAGCAGTGCTCCCATGTCGAGCGAATACACCACCGCCTGCTCGAGGATTTCGGGAACGTCGCCTTTAACCACGCGCCAAGCCAAGCCCTCGGCGATGGCGGTCTTACCCACCCCCGCCTCGCCGACCAGCCACGGGTTGTT
>DASTRU010000138.1:0-10247 GCA_035761045.1 Burkholderiaceae bacterium
GTGGAGGTGGAGGTTGTAGACCTAACCCGCCTGGTGTCATACCTGCCCCTGCTACACCACCTCCAATGCCTGCCATGCCCATAACGATTCTCCTCAATGCTGTAATTAAAAACCACGGTTAGGTGGGGCGAACGAAAAGAGCGTCCATGAAACCCCACGCTGGTTGAGTAACGAAACGGGCAAAGGACGTTTCCTCTGAAAACTAATTACGTAATTTTCTTGAGATTTGGCGTCCTTCGTGAAGGGACGCGATCCGCACGTAAAGCATTCGTGGGTCGTTTGGCGGGCACGTTTTGCGATACAAGCCCCGCATCAATAAAAAACGTGTTTCGTGCAAGCCACGTTTAATCTACTCGTGGAGTTCGTACCAGTGGCCATGATTGCCAGTGGTGCAGAGAAAAAACGCCGAATCGTTTTTTAGAACGATTCGGCATGCGCCACAAAAGAGAACAAGATTTAGCTTTAACCTTGCCTCTTACACCGGAGTGCGCTTATCCGGCGACTGCTTGGGCTGTTGCGGCTGCGGCATCTGCGATTGGGTGTGTTGTATTAATTGCGCCACGTCCACTCCAGGCGTTCCTGGACCGGATGAATTAAAACTGGCTCCGCCCATATAAATCTCCGTAAATTAAATTTATTGCTCAATATTGAAACGACCACCAGCAAATGGCGGTCGAAGAGCATTCGCTAATTCGTACTGCTCTTTTTAAGTGGAGCAAGACTTAGGAACTGTTTCACTGATAACGACTCATTGAGCCATCTTGAGGTTCGTGGTCTTGGCGCTTGTATCGAAGCGCCTAACGATTCTTGCCAAACTCAATGCGCTCTTTCAAAAGCCGCACCATCCGCGCGCGCAGAAGCGGAGCGTTCGGCGGATGCACTTAACGGCTGCGATTCAGCAAACTCAGCCCGCACACGTGGCAAGCAATCGGCGTGTTGCCGTTGCACGAACGCAATTAACCCCTCGCGCACTTTGCAGCGCAGATCCCAATTACGTGGTGAATCGGCCGAGCTAACGAGAATGCGCAATTGCATCGCGCGTTCGTTCGCGTCGGTGACTTGCAAGACGCTCACGCGACGGTCCCATTCCGGCGCGGCTTCGCAAAGGCGCTGCAGTTCCGCGCGTAGCGGTTCGAGCGGTAATCGGTAATCCACCCATAAAAACACGGTGCCGATGATGTCCGACGAACGACGCGTCCAGTTTTGAAACGGGTGCTCGATCCACCATTGCAACGGCACGACGAGGCGGCGTTGGTCCCATAGCCGCACGACGACATACGCACCGCCAATCTCCTCGATCCAGCCCCATTCGCCCTCGACGATCACGACGTCGTCCAAGCGAATCGGTTGTGTAAGCCCGATTTGCAAACCCGCGATCAGGTTGCCGAGCACCGGTCGCGCGGCGAGGCCAGCGATGATGCCCGCGACGCCGGCCGAGGCGAGCAAGCTCGCGCCGATTTGCCGGATTTCTTGAAACGTCATGAGCACGAGCGACGCGCCAATCACGCCGACAAGCACCATGGCGCTGCGACCCAATACATGCGTTTGCGTGCTGATGCGGCGTGCTTCCAAGTTGTCGCCAGGCGTGGAAGGGTGGGCGGCGATCACGGCTTGTTCGAGACCGACGATGCAGCGCATGACAAGCCATGTGGCGGCCGATAACAACAACACCAAGGTGACGTGACGCACCGCGTTGATGTGAATCAAATCATCGGGCGCCGCGTGCCAAACCGCTTGCACCGCGATGAGCGGCCACAACAAGGACGCTGGTCCTGTCGCTTGTTGAATAACGGCCAGCGCGGCCTTGGATCGACGCACGGCGCGAACCACAAGGCCACGCACGACGCGATGAATCATCATCGCCAGCAACGCGGCGCCCGCGGCCACCATGACGACGGTGAGCCAATTGGACGGCGGCCATGTAAAAGATGCGGTGAACATGGGACTCAAGGCGGGTGAAATGGCAAACACCAGGGTGTTCGCACTGTCCGTGCCTATGCGGCCATGCGCGGCGACGTATCAACCGAAGAGCTTGAGTCCGACCACACCGATCACGATGAATGCGACGCAGGCCATACGCGTGAGGGTCGCGGGCTCGCCAAACATCACGATGCCGACGATGGCCGCGCCCGCCGCTCCGATTCCAACCCATATCGCATACGCGGTGCCCAAGGGCATGGAACGCATCGCGGCGGCGAGCAACCAAAAGCTTCCCGCCATGGCGACGAGCGTGATGACGGTGGGGATCGGACGTGTCCAGCCTTGCGAGGCTTTGAGGCTTGACGCCCACACGACCTCAAGCAGACCTGCTACGACGAGTTGTATCCACGGAATGAGTGACGACGACATGCGAAGCATTGTCGCCTAAGCAACGCCGTTTTCGCGCGACGGCGAGGGCGGATTGATGCGTCTACGCGGCTTGCGGATGCCGCTCATGCATTTGATAAAACCGTTGATGAATGCGTTCGGCACGTTCGGTCATGCCGCGTCGGGAGCAAAACGTCCAGCCGAGCGCGGTGACTTCACTGATGAGCGATGCGTCCATCTCGATCGCGCGGTCCAACTCGTCGAGACCGCTTTCGTCGCCGCACGCGAGAAGAAAGCGGCCGTAGTCAAGCCGTGCTTTTCCGAGCGTGGGTGCCATCGCGATGGCGCGTTGAAAGGCCTCGACCGCGTTCTTGATGTCGCCATACGACGCTTCGAGGGTGGCCAGACGCAATAGCTCGTCAACGGGCAGCGACGCGCCGTTCGAGCGCAAATGGCCAAGGGTGCGTCGATCGTTTTGGACGTCCTCGTAACGCTGCGCCCATGACTCGCGCGCGTCGCGATGCCATTGCGCGTCGAATCGTCGTGTCAATGTGTCTGTGAGTTCGCCAAGCAAGGCGCGCGCCGCGGTGAGCTTGGGAACGGTGGGCAATGTTGCCGCGCGTTCGAGCGCATCTAGTCGGTCGCGCAAACTGGGGTGCGTGTCGGTCAGGGTGGAAGTTTTTGCAAGGGCCGCGTCGAGGTCGGGTTTGAGTTGCGACGCATCCGTCCACAACAACTTCATATGCTTGCGAAACGCGGAGAACGGGAGTTCGGGAGGCTCGGGAGCGTTGTTCGCGCGCGCCCAAAACGACGGCCAAAAACGTCCGTGATAAAAGCGACTGCCCATGCTGCACGCGACCAAGGCTTGCGCCGTGGCGGTACGTCCGGCAAAGGCGGCCGCGCGTTGATCGGCTTCGTATTCTTGATCGCGCGCTATTAAAAACGTGTAGGCCTGAAAGTAGTCGACGAGCGAACGAATCGGCCATGTCGCCCATGCAAAACCGCCGCGCGGTTGACGTGAGAGCGCTTGGCTCCAACGTGCCCAATCACCACGCAAGCGATAGACCCACGCATCGAACCCGTTGTGGGCGCTGGTGAGATGCGCGTATTCATGCGCGACGATCGCCGCGAACTGTTCGCGCGTGGTTGTCAACATGAAGGGCAGGCCAATCACTAACGACACGTGGCGGCGTCCCAGCGGGCCGAAGCGCGGCGTGCGCACGATCGACACGCGATATTCATCGGTGACGAGCACTTCGTCGATCGCGCGAGCGCGTTGCTTACGGCGGATCTTGGCGATCAGCTTGAATAGCTCGGGCGCGTCCTCGCGCGTTAACGCGTGTCCGTTGGGCGGTTGGATGTGGATCGCATGGGTACGTCGCCATACCGCGAACGTCAACAGCGCGGCGCACGCCAATACGATGCCCGATGTCAACGACGCGTTGAACAACGCCACGAGGCCCGCGCCCAATAACGTCAACGCGACCACGGGCAATAGGACGAATAACCCAACCATCGACAACGCGAGCGCGCCAACGTTGAATCGGTACGACTTGGGTTCGGCATGGATGTCGTGCTCAAGCTGCGCGACGATCTCTTGGAACCGATGTTCGTCCATGCGGATTCTCGTGGAGGGTTAATTAAGGGATTATCAAAACGGCGTCGATGGTTGTCATGGTCGTTCTAGTGGCGCGGGTGGCAAAACGGCAATCCATCACTCGTCGTCGCCAAGGGTGAAAACAATTTCTCGTTCTCGTGGGGGCGTGGCATGTCGTGGACCGACGCGATTGATCTGTATTGCGAACGCACATCGTCTTCGATGTGGGCCGAACCGTGGAACGCGCTGTCCAATCTCGCGTTCTTCGTCGTTGCGTACTTGGTGTGGCGCCAATCGCGTCGTCACTTTGGAAAAAACATACCGGTCGATTTAAGCGTCTTGATCGTGTTGATCGTATGCATCGGCGCGGGCAGCACGGTATTCCATTTTGTCGGACAACGCTGGGCGGGCGTGCTCGACGTGCTGTTCATCGCGCTTTACCTGCATGCGTATTGCGCCGTATTTCTCGCACGCATAAGCCACGTGCCGTGGCGATGGGCGTGGCTAGGCGCACCCGCGTTTTGGATTTTCGCGCAAGGCATCGATGCGCTAACCGGACTCGCGCGCGTGGATGCGGTATCGCGAGGAACCTTGGGGTACGCCCCGGCGCTCATCGCGCTTGGAGCGTTCGCCTGCGTCGCGCGTTCCTCGTTGCTGGGACTTGCCACTGGCGTGTTCGCGGTGAGTCTTGGCCTTCGCGCATTGGACTTGCCCCTCTGCGCGCACTGGCCGTGGGGCACGCATTTCGCGTGGCATGTGCTCAACGCCGTGACCTTAGGGCTCGTTACGCGCGCGTTATTTCTGAAGAGCGCGTCGTCTTCGTGAACTGGATCATCAGGCGCTAGCGATTTGTCATCGTTGCCTTCGTATAATCGGGGCACTTTTCCCTCGCGTCGCGGCGGCTCGTTCGGCATGCGGCGCCTTCGCCTCATCGGGAGATCTCCCATGCATTCCACGCCTCCTACCGCTCAAGACTGCGACGTGCTCATCATCGGTGGCGGCCCCGCCGGTTCAACCGCCGCGGCCTTGCTCGCCGAAAAAGGACGCCATGTCGTGTTGCTCGAAAAAGAGCATCACCCACGGTTTCACATCGGTGAATCGTTATTGCCAGCGAATTTGCCTTTGCTCGAACGCTTGGGCGTGCACGAACAAGTCGCCGCCATTGGCATGGAGAAGTGGGGCGTCGAATTCGTGTCGCCCTGGCACGAGCACCGCAGCTTCATCGAGTTTGGCGAGGCCTGGGACAAGTCCTTGCCTCTTGCCTACCAAGTTAGGCGCTCGGCGTTCGACGAGATTTTGTTTCGTAATGCCGCGACCAAGGGCGCGACAACCTTGGAAGGTTGCCGCGTGCGCGACGTGGCCTTCGACGCCGAGGGCGCAACCGTCAGCGCCGAATGCGACGACGGCGCGGTCAAGCAATGGCGCGCGCGTTGGGTGCTGGACGCCTCCGGCCGCGACACCTTCCTCGCCAACAAATTCAAGGCCAAGCAAAAGAACAAGAAGCACAACAGCTCGGCGCTGTTCGCGCATTACGCCAACGCGGAACGGCTCGATGGCAAACGCGAAGGCAATATTTCCATCTTCTGGTTCGAGCACGGCTGGTTTTGGTTCATTCCCTTGGCCGATGGCATGACGAGCATCGGCGCCGTGTGCTGGCCGTATTACTTAAAGTCGCGCACCAAGCCCCTGCCCGAATTTTTCGCGGACACGATCGCGATGTGTCCGCCGCTCGCCGAACGGTTGAAGAACGCGACGCTCGCCTCGGAAGTGCATGCCACCGGTAATTACTCGTACGGCTGCGACCGCATGCATGGCCTCGCGCACGATCAGCGTTACCTGTTGCTGGGCGACGCTTATGCGTTCATCGATCCGGTGTTTTCCTCGGGCGTGTTCCTCGCGATGAATAGCGCGTTCGCGGGCGCGGAAGCGGTCGATCGTTTATTGACCGAGCCGCAACGCGTGCGCGCCGAGATGCGCCAATTCGAGAAAGTCATGAAGCACGGGCCGCGCGAGTTTTCGTGGTTCATCTATCGCGTGACGAACCCGACGATGCGCGAGCTGTTCATGCATCCGCAAAACCCGTTGCGCGTGAAGGAAGCCTTGCTATCGGTCTTGGCGGGCGACATCTTTCGCGGCACGCCGATTTGGCCATCGCTTTACGTGCTCAAGGGCTTGTATTACGCGTTTTCGATTGCGAATTGGCGACGCACCTGGACGGCTTGGCGGCGGCGTCGCGCCAATATTCGCGAGCCATTGACGGCCCACGCCGCGAGCGCCACTGAATGAGCGTGGTGGCGGATCGATTAAGCGCGCTCACCGTCGAGCGTCGCGCGTTGGCGAGCACGCTGGCGATGGTTCGAGAACGCGTGTTGGGCGTGGTTGGGTTTGGGGCGCCGCTCGTCGGTGTTGCCGACGACGTGCCGCATGTCGCGATCGCCACGCCCGCGCTCGTCGGTGATCCAGTCGAGGTGTGGTGCGCCGAAGGCATGGTGACGACGGGTCGGTTAGGGCCGTTGCGCTATGCGCACGATGGCCATGTGCTCTTCGCCTGCGTGGAGATCGAGGACGGCGATATGCCTTCGGTCAACAACACGCAACCCGATGCCATGCCATTGCAACGCGCGGCGCAACGCGCGTACGAGTGGATGTTCAAGGCGCTCGCGCACACCGGCTATACGCATCCGTTGCGGTGTTGGAATTATTTTTCGGCGATCAACCAAGAAACCTCCGGCCTCGAACGCTATCGGCAATTCAATATCGGACGGCAAGACGCGTTTCTCGCCTTTGGCCGCTCGGCGTTCGAAGGCGCGCCGGCCGCGTGCGCCTTGGGCGCGCATGGAGGTGGCTTGGTCGTGTACGTGATCGCGGCCAAGCAGGCGCCGTTGCCGATTGAAAATCCGCGGCAGGTCAGTGCGTATCGGTATCCGAATGAATACGGGCCGCGCACGCCGAGTTTTTCGCGCGCGGCGCTCGCGCGCTTTGCCGCGCACGATGTGTTGTTGATCTCGGGTACGGCCAGCATCGTCGGCCATGCCACCGCTCATGCCGGCGACGTACGCGCGCAAACGCGCGAGACGTTGAACAATCTGCGCGCCGTCGTCGAGCAAGCCAACCACGTCGCCCGGTGCAAGGCGTTTTCGCTCGAATATGCCGACCTAAAGGTATATGTGCGCCATGCGCGCGACGTGGACGCGATTCGCGACGAGCTTGCGCGCGCGCTTGACCCGATGCCGCGCATGACTTGGCTGCTCGCCGATGTGTGTCGGCACGACTTACTTGTTGAAATCGAAGCAATGGCCAGTGTGGCGAAAGGCGAGGAATGATTCGAATCGGTCGATGGTGCGCGATGCTGTGCATGGCGGGCGGCATGACGACGATGGCGCACGCGCGCGATTTACCGTTGTGGGAGGCCGGACTGGGCGTGGCCGCGATTCATTTGCCCGACTATCGCGGCTCGGATGAATCGCATGCCTACGTGTTGCCGCTGCCGTACTTCGTGTATCGCGGCGAGCGGCTCAAGGCCGACCGTAACGGACTGCGAGGCGTGTTGCTCGATACCGATCGCGTCAATCTTGACCTCAGCCTGTCCGCGTCGATTCCGGTCGATAGCGAACGCAACCGCGCGCGCGCTGGCATGCCAGACCTAAAACCCACGATCGAAATCGGCCCGATCGCGAGCATTACCTTGCTGCGTTCGGCTAACGAGCGCGTGAAGCTCGATCTTCGCGTGCCGGTGCGCGCGGCGTTCACCGTTGAGCGTTCGCCGAGAGACGTAGGCGTGGTGATCTCGCCGCATTTAAATGTCGATATACGCGATGTTGGCGCGCCGGTCGGTCAACGCGGTTGGAACCTCGGCTTATTGGCCGGCCCCATCTACGCCACCGAACGTCAACACGATTATTTTTACGGCGTGCCCGCGGCGTTCGCCACCGCCACGCGTCCCGCGTATTCGGCGTCGGGCGGCTATTCGGGCGCGCAATTCATCGCGGCCTTAACGCGCCGGTTTCCCAGGTTTTGGGTTGGCGGTTATGTGCGGCACGACCGACTAGACGGCGCGGCCTTTGAATCCAGCCCCTTGGTTCGCACGCGTGGCTACACCACTGCCGGAATCGGCATCGCGTGGATGTTGGGTGAGTCCGAGCGACGTGTCGCGGCGGATGACTAAGCACGCGTCCCGACGAGTAAGTTTCATGATTGTTCTGCATGGCATTTGGTACGTGGTCGAGTCGTTGTGGCTGTACGCCGGGCTCGCGCTGCTCGCGTTCATGAGCTTGGCGTACAACCTCGGCGCGGCGGTGGTCGCGTTGTTCGTGCGGCGGCGTGATCGCGCGCATGCGTTGGGGCGTCGCGGGATCATGCATGGCTATCGCCTGTACTGGCGCTTCATGACGTGGGCGCGCTTGGTGCGGCTTGACCTAAGCGCCTTGGATACGCTGCGCGACGCGGGGCCGTTGATCATCGCGCCGAATCATCCGGCCTTGCTCGATGCGGTGCTCGTGGTCTCGCGTCTGCCGGTGGTATGCCTAATGAAATCGAGCGTGGTCGATAACGTGTTTCTCGGCGCGGGAGCGCGGCTTGCCGGATACATCCGCAACGAACCCGTGCATGGAATGATCAAACGCGCGGTCAAGGAGCTTGGGCTTGGCAGCCAACTGTTGATCTTCCCCGAAGGTACGCGCACGACCGAGACGCCAGTCAATCCCTTTAAGCGTGGCATCGCCTTGATCGCGTGCAAGGCCCGCGCGCCAGTGCAAACCGTGTTCATCGAAGCGCGAAGCGGTTATCTCTCCAAGGGTTGGAAGATTTGGCGCAAGCCGCCGTTGCCATTGGTATATCGCATCCGCTTGGGCGAGCGCTTTATTCCCGGAGACGATCCCGACGCCTTTCTCGCTCGGCTCGAAGCGTATTTCCGCGATGAACTCATGAACGCGCGGCCCAACGCTTCGGCCGAGGGACGGCGCTTAAGCGTCGAATCCGCCTAATGCGTGTGGCATGACGCGCTCGTCCACGCACGTGGTGTTGATTCCCACCTATAACGCGGGCTCGCTCGTCATCGACACCGTGCGCGCGGCCCGCGCGCAATGGGATCCGGTATGGGTGGTGGTCGACGGCAGCACCGATGGCAGCACCGCCACCTTGCAAGCACTCGCGGCCAACGACGACGGCGTGCGAGTCTTCGTGCTTGAACGCAATCAAGGTAAGGGCGCGGCGATGTTGCATGGCATGCGCCACGCGCTTGCCGAAGGGTTCACCCATGCGCTGGCCATGGATTCCGACGGGCAACATCCCGCGCAGTTGATTCCGGGTTTCATGCGCTGCTCGCAAGACGCGCCAGGCGCGATGATCCTCGGTCGCCCGGTGTTCGATGCCAAGGCACCGCGCCTACGCGTGCGTGGCCGAAAAATTTCCAACGCGTGGACCAACCTCGAAACCTTGAACGCTGGTATTGGCGATTCCTTATACGGGTTTCGCGTGTATCCCTTGCGTGAGTTGGTGGCCATCATGGAACGGCAACCGTTCATGCGACGGTTTGATTTCGATGTCGAGGCCGTCGTGCGATTGGCCTGGCAAGGCGTGCGGCCGATCAATATCGACGCGCCGGTGCGTTACTTCACCGCCGACGAAGGCGGCGTATCGCACTTTAATTATTGGCGCGACAACGCGTTGCTAACGTGGATGCACACGCGATTGATGCTCGGCTTTCTTATGCGATTGCCGCTGCTTGTCGCGCGACGCTCGCGCGATTGGTGGCATCAACGCCGTTTAAAAAAATCGTAGGTGTGGCGATTCGTGCCGGGCACCACGATGCGATGTCTGTTGTGCAAGGGTGCGAAATCGATGGGCTCGAACCGCGCGACCGCCGTGAGTTGATGTGGATCACAAGGCCGATAGGCAGGCACGTCGTTCCAACCCAATACAAATTCACCGCCATGGCGTAACGCATCGTGGCACTGCGCGAAGGCGTACTCGCACGCGGAACGTGCGTTCAATCCCCAACCAAATACGCCGTTGCAAACGATTAAATCGAGCGACCGCGGCGGGAAATGCTGGCTCATGTGTTCGAGCGAATCCACCACATGGCGTCGCGCGCCATAACGCGCGCGGCGTGGATCGCGTTCCAACGTCCAATAATCCGCATGCGTGAACAAACGCTCGTAGCGCCGCGTATACCAGTCGCAACCGACGAACAACACGCGTCGTACGTCGTCGCGCCGCGCGTAATGCGCGAGGATCACGTCTTCAAGCAAGGCGCGGTCGGGCGTGGGCAGGCGATCGACTAAACCGATGGCGTGACGCACGCGCATCGAGATTGAAAAACAAGCGCGTCGCCAAGCGGGTTGCG
>DASTRU010000139.1:0-3808 GCA_035761045.1 Burkholderiaceae bacterium
GCGATCATGCTCGGGTTCCCCACGGCGTTCACGCTCATGGGCATGGGCATGCTGTTTACGTGGCTTGCTTATGGGCGCGATACGACCAAGACGCTCGATCTCATGGTGCAGTCGGCGTTCAAGGTAATGAGCAACGACGTGCTGATCTCGGTGCCGTTATTCGTCTTCATGGGGTATTTGGTCGAGCGCGCCAACTTGATTGAAAAGTTGTTCAAGAGCTTGCATTTGTCGATGGCGCGCGTGCCCGGGTCGTTAGCGGTGGCCACGCTCATTACCTGCACCGTGTTCGCGACCGCGACGGGCATCGTCGGCGCCGTCGTCACGCTCATGGGGTTGCTTG
This sequence comes from Burkholderiaceae bacterium, assembly GCA_035761045.1. Lineage (GTDB taxonomy): Bacteria > Pseudomonadota > Gammaproteobacteria > Burkholderiales > Burkholderiaceae_E > DASTRU01. Next base: position 341 of record DASTRU010000139.1, read on the forward strand.
CGATGCCCGCGATGTTGCGCGCGGGCTATAGCGTGCAATTGTCATCGGGCGCGATTACCGCGGGCGGATGCTTGGGTATTTTGATTCCGCCTTCCGTGCTGTTGATCGTGTATGGCGCAACCGCTGGTGTCTCGGTCGTGCAGTTGTACGCGGGCGCGTTCTTTCCCGGGTTGATGTTGGCGGGCTTATATGTGGTGTACGTGATTTTGGTCGCCAAGATCAAACCGTCGCTTGCGCCGCCGTTGTCCGAAGCCGAGCGCCATGTGCCGCTGCCGCCGCTGACGCAACGTATCGCCGCGGCCGTGTCGACCAATAACGCGCTGCGTGGTCTGCTAGCCGCCGTTAAAGGCATGGGCGTGCCCGGCGTGACCAAACGGTATGCAGCCAAGCAACTCATCGTGCTGTTGTTGCCGCTGCTCACGTTCTTGGTCGCGGGTGGCATGGCTTACCGTAGCGCCACCGCGCCCGTGGTCGTTGAAACCACCACGCTGACGCCCATGGGCGTCGATGCGGCCGAGCCGCCATCAACCGACGGCATTCAAGAACCTCCTGGCGCGCAATCGCAGGAGCCGCCAAGCGATGGCTTGCAAGAGCCGCCGACCGATGGCATCAAGGAGCCCGCCGACACGGCGACGGTTTCCACCTCCGTGCCCGCGACGAAGGTGGGTAGCGAGGCTCCCGCCTCAGAACTCGCCACTACCGCCAACACGCCGTCGTCATCGTTTTGGATCACCTTAGGCGTACTGGCCGCGGCCCTTGCCATCTTGTATGCCGTCATGAGCTTCAAGCGGCTTGAAATATTCAAGATGCTGCTGTCGTCGTTCTTCCCGCTCGTGATCATGATCCTCGCGGTGCTCGGCTCGATCGTGTTCGGGCTGGCCACGCCGACCGAAGCGGCGGCCGTCGGCGCGTTTGGCGGTTATGTATTGGCGGCGATTTACTCGCTTATTAACCGTACGAAGGCGTCGAAGACAGCGCTTGCGCCGAAGCTAATTTTTTGGCTCGTGCTTTGGGCGCCCGCGATCATCGCGATTATCTGGTTCCTCGAATTTCGCGCCGGCAATATCGCCTCGCCGGTGCCCATGTGGCTTGGAACCTTAGGCGCGGTGGCGGTGGGTATATGGAGCATCGTTGCCTATCGTCAATCCGGCTTGCAGCGCGAGGTAAAGGAGTCGGTGTTCCTCACCGCCAAGACATCGGCGATGGTGTGTTGGCTGTTTGTCGGCTCGGCCATCTTCTCCGCCGCGTTCGCCTTATTGGGTGGGCAAGATTTAGTCGAGAAGTGGGTGTTGTCGATGAACCTCAGCAAGACCGAATTCTTGCTGTTGTCTCAGGTCATCATCTTCATTCTCGGCTGGCCGTTGGAATGGACCGAGATCATCGTGATCTTCATGCCGATCTTCATTCCCTTGCTCGATAACTTCGGCGTGGACCCCTTGTTCTTCGGTTTACTCGTCGCGCTTAATTTGCAGACGGCATTCTTGTCGCCACCCGTGGCGATGGCGGCGTTTTATCTCAAAGGGGTTTCGCCGCCGCATGTATCGCTAAACCAGATTTTCGCTGGCATGTTGCCGTTCATGGGTATTCAAATCGTGGCGATTTTCTTGCTCTATATGTTCCCCGAGATTGGCCTATGGCTGCCCCAGGTGCTTTATAAGTAATTAGGCCACGCGTAGCAGGAGGCGCCCGCGAAATTCCTAAGGAATTCGCGGGCGTTTTCTTTTGCTTTACTGCCGCGCGGTTTTCGCGTTCGCGTGCACGGCGAGCGTTTGCGCGAGTACGTCGTAATCCACGGGCTTGACGAGATGATGCGTAAACCCCGCGTCGACCGCGCGCTCACGGTCCGAATCGCGGCCATAGCCGGTCATGGCGATCAACGGAACGTCGTCGAACTCCGTTTGCGCCCGTAACTGACGCGCGACTTCATACCCATCGAATCCCGGTAAACCGATGTCGAGAAGAATCGCATCGGGTTGATACTCCAACGCCGCGTTCAAACCGGCCGGCCCGCTATACGCGACGCGAACCTCGTGTCCACGCATGCGCAAATACACCGCCATGCCTTCGGCGGAATCCACGTTGTCGTCCACGATGAGAAGCCGCAACGCGAAGCCGTCGTCCGCGGGCGCGGTATGTCGGGTCTCGATCGAATGCGTGATCTCGGTGATCGTCGCAAGCGGCAAGCGCACTTCGAAGACCGAGCCGCATCCCAAGCCACCGCTCGCGGCCTCGATCTCGCCGCCATGCAAGCTCACTAGCGCCTTGGCGAGCGCAAGCCCAATGCCGAGTCCACCTTGCGAACGATCGAGCGACGGCTCGGCTTGTATGAATAAGTCAAACACTTGCGCGAGTAGGGCGGGGGGGATGCCAATGCCCGTGTCGCACACCTTAAGCCGTGCTTGTCCTTCGTATGCATCGAGCGTGACGTTGATGGTGCCGCCTTCGTCGGTGTATTTGGCGGCGTTGGTGAGAAGGTTGTCGATGATTTGCGCAAGGCGAACGCTGTCGCCGTCGATCCACAACGGTTGCTCGGGCACGTTGACACGCAAGGCATGACGACGCGCTTGAATCAAGGCGCTGCTTGTTTCAAGCGCGCGTTGCAAACACACGCGTAAGTCCAAGCGCTCGCGGCGAAGCTTGATCTTGCCAGTCGCGATACGCGAGACATCAAGCAAATCGTCGATCAAACGCGTGAGATGCTTGAGCTGACGCTGCAACACACCTTGCGCCCATTCGATTTGCGGATGCTTGAGTTGATGCGCCTGAATGAGTTGCGCCGCGTTATGAATGGCCGACAAGGGATTGCGCAATTCATGCGCGAGCATCGCGAGGAACTCGTCCTTGCGTCGGTCGGCTTCCACTAAACGATCTTGGATGCGTCCGCGTTCGGCGACTTCGTCCGCCAACGATTGGTTCGCCGCCGCGAGCGCGATATTGCGTGCCTCCAACTCGGCATTAAGCCGTTGCAACTCGCGCGTGTTTTCGGCTTGCAGCATCGCGTTGGCATTGGCGAGCTCGGCGTTGGCGCGCTCAAGACTCGCGTTCGCGCGCTGCAACTCGCGACGCTTGATGTACAACTCCACCAATACGCGTACCTTGCCGCGCAAGATCTCGGGCACGACGGGTACGTACACATAATCGACCGCGCCGACTTCATATCCCTTTAAGCGATCGATGTCGGTCACATGCACGCCAGTCACGAAGATGATGGGCGTGCGTTCGAAGCGTGGATGCTGATGAATCATCGACGCGGTTTCGAAGCCATCCATGTCGGGCATGTTGACGTCGAGCAAGATCGCCGCGAATTCGCGTTCCATCAAACGTTGCAAGGCCTCGGTGCCCGACCGCGCGCTCACCAAGCGGTGACCCAAGCCTTGCAGAATCGCTTCGTAAGTCAGCAATCGCGCGGGTTGGTCGTCCACCAACAAAATGCTCGTACCCTCGTCATCCACCTTGGGATCGTTCATG
>DASTRU010000140.1:0-21275 GCA_035761045.1 Burkholderiaceae bacterium
CTACTTAACGTGGTTGAGAAAACCCGATACATTAGCTTGGTGCGGGGCAACAAAAAAATCTTGCACATTAAAAAATTTGACGTACAATGAATTTATTGCAATGCAACAACACGGCGCGGCTAGCCTCTCCTCACCTGGTTAGTGCCCGTTTTCTTCATAGCCTGGAGTGAACACACCATGATGACCCCCGAGCAATTCACATCAACCTACAAATCCAATCTCGAATCGTTTTTTGCTTTGTCGAACAAGGCATTTGAAGGATTTGAAAAGTTGGTCGACCTGAACTTGAACGTAGCCAAGGCTACCCAAGCAGAGCTCGCGGAAAAGCTCAAAGAGCTGTTCGCCTTGCGTGAAGCGCAAGAGTTCGCGCAATTCGGTATCTCGTTGGCGCAGCCAACCGCGGAAAAGGCGTTGGCCTACACCCGTCACGTTTCGGAAATTGCTAAGTCCACGCAAGCGGAATTCGTTCGATTCGCCGAATCGCAACTCGCCGAAGGTAACCGCAAGCTCGTGACCTTGATCGACAGCGCCGCGAAGAATGCGCCGACCGGTTCGGAATCGGCATTCGCGATGATGAAGTCGGCTCTTGCCGCCGCCAACAGCGCGCTCGACTCCGCTAAGAAAGCTGGCCAGCAATTCGTGGATGTGACCGAAGCGAACTTCGCCGCCGCCACCAACGCCACCGTCAAGGCGGCGAACCAAGCGGCCAGCGTAAGCAAGCTCGGCAAGAAAGCCGCTTAAGTTTGTGATGCGATGAATTGTTTTCTCGATGCGGCAAGCACGCTGGTTGGCAAGCTTTCTGCATAGATGTAAACGGTTGTCTCCTTGGCACCCAGTGTCATAAGTTTTAGGTGCCATTCCAGGCCTAGTCAGCGATGACTAGGCCTTTTTTTCGTCATGCGTATTTGAAGGCGAAGCGAGATGGTGCACGCCGCACCTACCGACGTAACTCCGCACCGAAGCGAGGCGAGAAGCGTTGCAAGCCCGAGATAAGGTCGCGATACGCCTCATCCACCCGTTCGGATTGACCTTTGACGCCGAGCTCGATGTGTCTTGGCACCTTGTCGTCCCCCACCGACGGCAGGCTAAACACCTTGATACCCTGATGTTGACGCTCGATGCTCTCCATCAATGGCGTTAGCTGCGCCTCGTAAACATCGAACACGATGATCGATCGCTCCGACTCTTGGCCTTGGTGAAACAGGTGGCGGTACTTCGTATCCAGCACCCATTCGATCATCGGCCATGCCATTACTGGAAAGCCCGGCACGAAGTAATGTTGCCCAACCGAAAACCCGGGAATCTTGTTGAACGGATTGGGGACGATTTCGCATCCCAACGGGAAATCGGCCATTGCCAAGCGTTGGCGGTTCTCGTCCGAGTTCATGTCCACGGGTGTGGGCAGCCCTTTTTGCGCGGCCATTTCGTTGGCGCGTTCGGTAATGAGCCGCACCGCTTCGGGATGACGACGAATCGGCACTTCCGCCGCCGCCGCCGCGGCTTGACGCGTATGGTCATCCGGCGTCGCGCCGATACCGCCAGTGCTGAAGACGATGTCGTTGCTATTCATTGATCGACGCAAGAACTCGGTGATCGCTTCGCGATCGTCTCCGACGTAATGCGCCCATTTCAATGTCAGACCTCGGTCCGACAGCATCTCGATAAATTTAGCGAGGTGCTTGTCCTCGCGCTTACCGGAGAGGATTTCATCTCCGACGATTAGCAATCCAAAGCTCATGACATGGGTCAGCGTGAACACGCGCAAAAACCAAGCACGTTCACGCATGAAGTTGAATGAAGATCGAAACCTACAGCGCCGCTAACGCAAGAGCAACGACGCTAAGAAGAACTGTGGCGCGCCGGTCAAGCGCGGTTGAGCAAACGCTTGAGACCGATCCATTGTTGCGACCAAAAACCACGGCCGTAATCGCGACCAGTTGGAAATCGCGGCGATTGACCGGGGAGTTGGTCGCGCACGCCGGTTGCGGGATAGCCGGCGGAAAAATCAGCGGTGCGAAACAACACATCCCACACAGGAAATAAGACGGCGAAGTTCACGCCCCATTGCTTCGCACTGCCGCTGGCGCCTTCGTGACCGACGCCGATGGCGTGATGGCGCCGATGAAAACGAGGACTGACAAGCACGCGTTCGAATGGACCGAAATGCAAGCGGACATTGGCGTGCTGGACACTTTGCAATACCCGCGAGGCCACGACGAGCGCCACGAATTGTTCGGGCGGAACGCCAATCGCCACGGCTAGCAACGCGAAGACGGCGTCACGTATTAGATCGTCGAGCACGTGATTGCGTTGGTCCGCCCAAAACGTCATGTCACGCTGGCTGTGATGCAGGGCATGCAGCTGCCACCACCAATGCAATGTATGTTGCCCGCGGTGCAACCAGTAATCGACGAAATCGAACAGCACGAGGTAGAGCAGAAAACTCACCCAGGCAATGTCGGTCACGCCGGGCCAGAGCGCATCAAGGTCGAACCGATCAATGCCGGCATACCGCAGCGCGCCTTCGATGTCATCGGCCAACGGTTGAACGAAGGCAAACGCAATAAGCGCGAACGCGCCCAGGCGATGCACCAGGGTGTAGATCACATCGGTAAGCACTTGGCGTTGGTCGGCGATGGCTTGCGCGGGCCGCCAGCGTTCAAGCGGCGCGAGCACAAGCCACAACGCGATAACTTCAAGCACGCCAATCAAAAACCATTCGACGCCATCGAATGCCAGTTCGCCATAACGCGCCAAGCCCAGCGCATACAACGCGGGTTGTACGAGATGCTCGAACAACCACGCTTGCGCGAGCGCGAACGTGCTTAACGACATGTCGATCATCGTCCAAACTCCGGATGCTCTCGCAAGGTCGCGAAGCAAAACCCTTTGGCTTTCAGCCCCGTGATCAGCGGATCCAACATGGGGGCGAACGCGTCTTGACGCGACCAAATGCCTAGATGCGCCATCAACACGTCACCCGATTTAATGTTCTTCAACGCGCGTTCAAGCAACAGTTGATTGGGATAACGATCGGAAGGCAACTCGTCGCCTAAAAACCCAGCGGCGGCCCATCCCCAATGACGTCCGTAACCGCACTGGCGCGCGGCATCGAGCGTGGCGGGAGTCGTGCGACCACCGGGCGCGCGCCATAGCGGATCGAGTTTGGCTTGCGTGAGTTCGGTAAAGCGTGCGTCCACGCGGCGCAATTCGGCGCAATAGGCGTCGGGTGTCCATTTCAATGTCCGACCAGCGTTCGCGCCGAATTGCGGACGAACCGTGATGGCCGGACCAGGCGCGGTATACACGTGGTCGAAGGTATGCGTGCCAAACGCATGACCCTCGGCGACGCGCGCCTTCCAGTACGGTTTCCATTCATCGCCCAGCGACCAACCGCCTTGAATCGTCTTTTCGTTAGCGAGAAAAAACGTGGCCTTGATGTGGTGCTTGGTCAATAACGCGGCGATCGGTTCGGCCACGGACATATTGCCGGTGTCGAGCGTGAGGTAGACCGTCTTCTCGCACGTCGGCGTCGCACCCGGGGCCGCCATGACCGCCGGCGCGATCAACATCGCCGAAAGGACGAACGCCAACCTCATTGCAATCCAGCGCGATTGGCGAAAAAGATGCCGTGCGGCGACCGACCCACCGGAATTTCACGCGTCACCTTGCGTTGGCTTAAATCCACCACGCTGACTTGTTTGATGAAGCGCGAGGTTGCCCAAAGCTCTCGGCCATCGGGCGTGATTTCCATGCAATCCGGCCCGCCCGGTACGTTAAACGCCGGGCCCGCTTCCAATGTGGCGAGGTCGATCGGCGATACGGTGTTCGCCGCGCGATTGCTAACGAACACGGTGCGCTTATCGCCCAAGGCGCGGAAGTTATGCGCGCCCAAGCCGGTTTTGATTTTCTTGATGACCTTGCGTTGAGCCACGTCCACGACCGCCACGTAGTCCGCGCCCATCACACCGACGAGCAAGTAGCGGCCGTCCGGCGTGAGATACAACCCGGCCGGATCCGGGCCCACTTCCAACTCCCACAAGGGCGCGAGCGTCGTAAGATCGATCGCCCCGACGCGCCGCGCGCCTTGCAGGCTGACGAACGCGGTCTTGTTATCGGGGGCGAAGGCTAAGTGACTTGGCATGGCTTTGGTGGGAATGCGCTTGGCCAGCTTGAAATCGCCATTGATGTAGTCGTACACATCCACCCGATCCAACCGCAACGCGGCGACGAGAAAACGCTTTTGATCCGGCGTGAACCCGATTTGGTAGGGATCGTCGATACCGCGTACGCGCCGTTGAACCGCGCCGGTGTGGGGATCGAGGAACAGCAAATCGTTGCTGATCGCGTTAGCCACGATCAAGCTTTTGCCGTCGGGCGTGGGATACAGATGGTGCGGTTCCTTGCCGGCCTCGACGCGACCGGTTTCGCGGCCGCCTTTCATATCGAGCAAGCTAATGCTCGCGTCGCGGCTATTGAGGACGACGGCGGTTTGCGCCATCGCCGGTATGGTCACGAAAGCCGCGATGGCGGCAAGGGTTTTCAACGACATGGCAAGGCCTTACGGGTGGGTATGCGCGGTACAACGCGGAAGCATCCAAATTAGCAGACGAGCGTCCAAAAACTCGAGGGGAAATGTCTGTAATTCCTAACTCAGGCTTTCCCAGACTTTTTGTAAACGCTTGACGCTGACCGGCATGGGCGTGCGCAGTTCCTGCGCGAATAGCGAAACGCGCAACTCTTCGAGCAACCAGCGAAATTCGGTCAAGCGCGCATCGACCGATCCTTTGAGCGCCACCACATGACGCTGATAGCGCGTGAGCAGCGGTTGCAATTCGGCAAGCGAACGCGCGTCGCGCGTCGGGTCCGCGCGCAGCTTATCGATGCGCAACATGGCGGCTTTTAAATAACGCGGCAGATGGGCAAGACGATCGTACGGATGCCGCACGAGAAAATCGCGCGGCATGAGCGCCGAAAGTTGCGCCGTCATATCCGCGTATGCCGCCGCGTGCGACTTCGCTTGCGGCAACTTGCGATTCAACGCGGCGTATTCGGCGAGCACCAGCGCCGCGAGCCGCCCGATTTCTTGCACCAGCAACCCTAAGCGACCACGCCCTTCGTCTCGACGCAGGTGAAAACTTCGCGCGTCGACCGGCAACGGGTCCGCCATGCAGGCACGCTCCAGCGCGAGATCGAGGATTTGGCGCTTTAATTCCTCCTGCGAACCAAGCGGCATGAAATGAACCGCAAGCTGCGTGAGATTTGGAATGTTGCGGTCAAGATGCTTGAGCGGCTCTTTCAGTTGTACCGCGAACAAGCGTCTCAGTCCAAGCCGATGCTGCGCGGCGGCCGTTGCCGGGTCGTCGAACACCTCCAACCGCGCGTGCGCACCGGCATCGACCAACGCGGGATAACCGATCAGCGTTTGCTTGCCCCGGCGAACCTCCAACAATTCGGGCAGCTCGCCAAAACTCCAATCGCTAATGGGCATATCGATGTCGAGCGGCGTGGTAGCCGTTCCATCGCCCGTTTTAAGGGCGCTTTTGGTATTCGCTTCGATCGACGACGTTTCGTTTTCGCTGGCGCCGCTTTTTGCATTTCCGCTCTGCACGGTCGTTTGCACGAGCTGGCGAAACTGCACCCGCGCCTCGCGGCCAAGCTCTGCTCGCAGCTTGGCAAGCGAGCGCTCCATCCCAAGTTGGCGGCCGTGTTCGTCAACCACCTTGAAGTTCATGAACAAATGCGCGGGTAAGGTTTCGAGCTTGAAGTCGGTGGCCGCGGCAACGACTTGCCGGGTTTCGCGCATGTCGGCGCGCAGCGCGTCGACCAATCCCTCGCCCGACCGCGCGCTGATTCGGTCAACGAAACCCATCGCCGCTTCCGGCAACGGCACGAAGTGCCGACGCAGTTTTTGCGGCAGGCTTTTGAGCAGCAGTTGCACTTTCTCTTTGAGCATGCCAGGCACGAGCCATTCGCAACGCGCTTCATCGACCACGTTGAGCGCGTAAAGCGGCACCGTAAGCGTCACGCCATCACGCGGACTGCCGGGTTCGAAGTGATAACTCAACGCCATTTCGATGCCGCCAAACTGCATCGTCTTAGGAAATACATCGGTCGTGATGCCGGCCGCCTCGTGTCGCATCAAATCGTCGCGACTTAGGAACAGCAGCTTGGGCTCGTCGCGCGACGCGGCGCGATACCAACCCTCGAACTCGTGGGTATCGCGCACATCATGAGGAAGCTTGGCGTCGTACCAGGCGTAAATCAGCTCGTCGTCCACCAACACATCGAGCCGGCGCGACTTATGTTCAAGCTGCTCGATCTCGCGCACGAGCTTTAGGTTATGCGCGAGCAACGTTTGCGTTTCGCGTGACTTCGGTTCGTACTCGCCCGCCACGAGCGCTTCGCGAATAAAGAGCTCGCGCGCGTGCGTGGGATTAATGCGGCCGTAATCCACGCGACGGCCGTGATACACCATCAACCCGTAAAGCGTCGCGCGCTCGAAGGCGCTGATACGGCCGGCGCGCTTGTCCCAATGGGGATCGCCTTGCGTGCGCTTGAGAAGGTGCGCACCCACGCGTTCCAGCCATTCGGGCTCGACACGCGCGACCGTGCGCGCGAATAAGCGCGAGGTTTCGACGAGTTCGGCCGCGACGATCCAACGGCCCGCCTTCTTCGCAAGCGACGACCCCGGCCAGATATAAAACTTGATTCCACGCGCGCCTTCGTAATGCGGCTCGTCGTCGCCCTTTAGTCCAATGTTGCCCAGTAAGCCAGTAAGCAAGGCCATATGCAATGGCTGATATTGCGCGGGCGTTTCGTTAAAGCGCCAGCCAAGTTCGGCGAGCGTCGAGTGCAATTGCCCGTGCACATCGCGCCATTCGCGCATGCGCAGGGGATGCAAGAACGTTGCTTTAAGTTGCTCGCGCAATTTGCTGTTCGATTTTTTATGCGCGAGCGCTTCCTCGTAAAACTTCCAGCGCTTCAAGATGCCGAGGAATTCGCTTTTCTCATCGGCGAATTTGCGATGAGCTTGGTCGGCGGCTTCTTCTTGTCCAAACGGACGCTCGCGAGGATCTTGCGTGGACAACGCGGCGGCGATGATCGTGGCTTCACTCAAGCAGTCCGCATCACGGGCGGCCATCAACATGCGGCCAATGCGCGGGTCCAACGGCAGTTTCGCGAGCGTCGTGCCGATATCCGTCAGCGCATTGCGTTCATCCAACGCGCCTAACTCTTGCAGTAATGCGTAGCCGTCGGCTACCGCGCGCCCGGGTGGTGGTTCAACGAACGGAAAACGCTCGATATCGTCCAAGCGCAACGCCTTCATCCGCAAAATCACCGCCGCGAGCGACGAGCGCAGGATTTCAGGATCGGTGAATCGTGGTCGCGCCGAATAATCTTCTTGCGCGTAAAGACGAATGCACACGCCAGCCGATACCCGGCCGCACCGGCCCGCGCGTTGATTGGCCGAGGCTTGCGACACCGCCTCCACCTGTAATTGCTCGACCTTTTGCCGATAGCTATAGCGCTTGACGCGCGCGGTGCCCGGGTCCACCACATACCGTATGCCGGGCACGGTCAACGAGGTTTCGGCCACATTAGTCGCAAGCACGATGCGACGCGTGTTGCTCGGCTTGAAAATGCGGTCTTGCTCCTCGGCCGACAGCCGCGCGAACAAGGGCAAGATTTCCGTGTGCGGCGGATGATGCTTACGCAATGCCTCCGCCGCCTCGCGAATCTCGCGTTCGCCGGGCAAAAACACCAACACATCGCCCAATCCTAAGGCCGTCAGCTCATCCACCGCGGCGACGATGGCATCCGTCTGCTCTTGCTCGTCGGTCGGTGGCCGCCAGCGCACTTCCACCGGATAGGTTCGGCCGCTCACTTCCACCACGGGCGCATCGTTGAAATGCTTGGAAAAACGCTCGGCATCGATCGTCGCCGAGGTAACGATCAGCTTGAGATCGGGCCGACGCGGCAATAGCTGGCGCAAATAACCGAGCAGGAAATCAATGTTCAGACTGCGCTCGTGCGCCTCGTCGATGATGATGGTGTCGTAAGCGCGCAGCAGCGGATCGGTTTGCGTTTCGGCGAGCAAGATGCCGTCGGTCATCAGCTTGACCGACGCGCCACGCGAGAGTTGATCGTTGAAGCGAATTTTGAAGCCGACGTGTTCGCCCAACGGCGAGCCGATCTCCTGCGCGATACGCCGCGCGACCGACGTCGCCGCCAATCGGCGCGGTTGCGTATGGCCGATCAAGCCCGTACCGCCCGCGCCTAAGCCGCGTCCAATCGACAAGCAAATCTTCGGCAGCTGCGTGGTTTTGCCCGAACCCGTTTCGCCGCTGACGATGACGACTTGGTGCGCGCGCAATGCCCGCGCGATCTCCTCGCGCTTGGCGCTTACGGGTAATTCCTCGGGGAATACGAGTGGCGGGATCGGGTTCGCGACCGGCGGCGTGGCGCTCAAACCGCCTTCGGACCGCGTACGACGCGAACGATGCGGACCGGCTGTGCGTTGAGAAACAGTGTCGGCCCCGCGTGGATCCCGCTTTGGGGCCGTCGCTTTAGACATGCGAGCGATTATAAAATCGCCCGATGAACTCACCCGAAACCGCGCAGTCCCTCTCCCCCGCCCATGAAGCGCTTTCACAGCCGCGCTTCGTCGAATGGTTTCGCGCGGTGGCGCCCTACATTCATGCCTTCAAGCGCAAGGTATTCGTGATCGCCTTTCCGGGCGAACTCGTGCAATCCGGGCGCTTGCATAAAACGATTCAAGACATCGCCTTGCTGCGCGCCTTAGGCATTCGCGTGGTGGTGGTGCATGGGTCGCGGCCGCAAGTGGAAGAGCAATTACAGCTGCGCAACGCCGAGAGCCATTTTCATCAAGGGCGGCGCATTACCGACGCCGCCGCACTCGAGTGCGCGAAGGAAGCCGCGGGCGAAATTCGTTTGGACATCGAAGCCGCGATCTCGCAAAGCCTCGCGAATACGCCGATGGCCAACGCCGATCTCAAAATCATCTCCGGCAACTTCATTACCGCACGGCCGCTGGGCGTGATCGACGGCGTCGACCATCAACATACCGGTGTCGTGCGCAAGGTCGCGGTCGACGTGATTCAACTCGCTTTAAACGCGAGGGCCGTGGTGCTGCTTTCGCCGCTTGGCTTTTCGCCCACCGGCGAAGCCTTCAACCTGGCGATGGAAGACGTGGCGACGAGCGTGGCCATCGCGCTCAAAGCCGAGAAACTAATCTTCCTAACGGAACTACCAAGCCTCGTCGATGACACCGGCGAGCTGGTGCGCGAGCTGTCCGAGCGTTCCGCGCATGAATTGCTGGCGTCCAACACCTTGTCGGACGACGCCGCGTTATATCTACGAAACTGCCTAAAGGCTTGCGAGGCCGATATTCCCCGCGCGCACATGGTGCCGTTTGAAATCGACGGCGCGACGTTGCTTGAAGTCTTCACGCACGAAGGCGTGGGCACCATGCTGAGTCGGGACGATCTCGAGTTCTTACGCGAAGCCAATGCCGACGACGTCGGCGCGATATTGCAATTGATCGAACCGCTCGAAGCCGACGGCACGCTGGCGCCGCGCGGCCGAACCCTGATCGAGCGCGACATCGCGAACTTCTCGGTCATCGAGCACGATCGCCGCATTTTTGGTTGCGCGGCCTTGCATGCGTATCCGAACGAGAAGATTGGCGAAATGGCGTGCTTGGTCGTCGCGCCCGATTCCCAGGGCGTGGGCGATGGAGAACGCTTGCTCAAGCACATCGAAAAACGCGCGAAGCGTTTGGGGCTGGACCGCATCTTTGTATTAACGACGCGCACTGCGCATTGGTTTTTAAAGCGCGGCTTCGTGCAAGCCACGGTGGACGACTTACCGGAAGAACGGCGCTTGCAATACAACTTGGCGCGCAAAAGCCTCGTCTACGTCAAGAAGCTTTGAAATGAAAAAGGCGCGTTCAAAACGCGCCTTTTCAACCTTCGATGCGGCCGTTGACGATGTTAATTACCGCGCTCGACCCATTGCGTGGCGAACCGGGTCAATTCCGCGGCTTTGCGGATTCCAAGCTTCTCGCGCAGATTCGCGCGATGCGCCTCGATCGTCTTCGCGCTGCGGCCTAACTTTTTCGCGATGTCTTGCACGCTCAAGCCTTGGCCGATCAACCGCAGGATTTCAAACTCGCGATCGGTCAGGTTGTCGATGAAGCTGACGGAATCCCCCGTGTTGAGATACCGCTGCAACATGATGGTTTGCATCCGGTCGCTCACGTACACACCGCCCTTGAGCACCTTGCGCACCGCTTGCAGCAATTTATCCGACGCTTCTTGCTTCATCACGTAGCCCTTGGCGCCCGCGCGATACGCACGATCGGAATACAAGGACTCGTCGTGCATGCTCATCACGAGAATGGGCAAGCCCGGACGAATTTCAATCACGCGCTTGATGAGATCGATGCCGCTCATGCCTGGCATCGAGATGTCGACGATCACCATGTCGAGATCGTCGCGTGCTTGAATCATCTCCAACGCTTCCTCGGCGTCGCCCGCTTCGGCGATGACGTCGAGATCGGGCTCGCGCGAAAGCAGTTCGGCGATGCCGTGACGCACGATCGTATGGTCATCCACGATCGCGATTTGCGCCGGACCATCGCGATCGGTCAACGGACCGGTGTGGTCCTCTTCGTGGTCTAAGTCTTGATCTTCGTCGTGCTCTTGCTCGGCGACGGGTTCACCCATGCTCTTCCCCTAAGTCCTCGCGCGGTTCAACGAATTCATGCGCGGTGGTCTCATCGACCGTTACTGTGACTGCCACCATGGGCCTGCGTTCTTTACGCAGCGCCAATTGGGCTCCAACGAGTGTAGCGCGATACTTCATCCCGGCAAGCCCCATTCCGCCGGAAGATTCCGCATCTCGCGCGATCGGCGCGCCGTCGTTGCTCACACGCAGCACGATGACCGGTGTTTTGCGTCGCGCGACCTTTCGTTCAAGTTCAATCACGATCAACGACGGAAAACCGTGTTTGATTGCGTTGTTGACCGCTTCTTGTGCAATTCGAAATAAGTGATGCGCTACGCACGGGCTGCGCACCAACACCAACTCGTCGGCGACAAATCGGCAATCGAGGTGATAAAGATCGGTCACGTCGAGCGCCAATTGGCGCAGGGCCACCATGAGCGCGTTGTCCTCGTTACCGACGGGCCGTAGCCCATGCGCAAGACTGCGCGTCATCGAGACCGAACGATTAATAAGCTGCACGAGCTTTTCGGCCTCCACCGCTTCGGGCACGCCTTTGTCGCCGAGTTTGCGGGCAAGTGCCTTAGCGAGAAACGCAACGCCCGTGAGGTGCTGGCCTAATCCGTCGTGAAGCTCCTGACCGATACGCGCTTGCTCGCTTTCGGCGACATCAAGAATCCTGCGCTGGCTGTCGGGCATTAGAATCTTCTCATGAGGTTCGGAACGTGATCGCATGTCGTAACGGGCCGAGAGTCTAAGCGCAAATCAGGACACCACATTTATGAGCCGCACCATTCATTGCATCAAGCTAAATAAAGAGGCCGAGGGCCTCGACTTTCCGCCGTATCCGGGCGAACTCGGCAAGCGGATTTACGACAACGTAAGCAAGGAAGCATGGGCGCAATGGATCAAGCACCAGACGATGCTGGTCAACGAAAACCGTCTAAATCTTGCTGATGCGCGTGCGCGTAAATACCTTGCCCAGCAGATGGAAAAGCACTTTTTCGGCGACGGAGCCGACGTCGCTTCGGGCTTCACGCCACCTTCCGAGTAAGCAGCGCTCAAACGCAAAAGGCCGGATTCGCGTCCGGCCTTTTAACCTTATCAGCCTAGCCTTAGTCGTTGGCGGCTTCGGCGGCGATTCGGTCTGCGCCCATGTGTCGAACGTCACGTCCTTTGACGAGATACACGACGTATTCGCACATGTTCTTGGCGTGATCGCCGATTCGTTCCAGCGCCTTGACGACAAACAGCAAGTCGATGCCGCGCGAAATCGTGTGCGGGTCTTCCATCATGTGCGTGATCAACAGACGCACGATGTTGCGAAACTCCGCGTCCACGCTGTCGTCATCGCGAATCACGCGGGCGGCGGCAACCGCGTCGAGCCGCGCGTACGCGTCAAGCGCCTGGCGCAACATCGCGAGCACCGCGTTTTCCATGTGTTTGAGCTCGACACGCGGCATATGCGCGCGATTGGCTTCGGTGATCGACTTGGCCATGCGCGCGACCTTGGTCGCTTCGTCCCCGACTCGTTCGAGGTCGGTGATCATCTTGACGATCGAGTGAATGATGCGCAGGTCACCCGCCGCCGGTTGACGCTTGGCGATCATTTGCGTGCAGGCTTCGTCGATTTCCTGCTCGAGCCGATTGACTTGCTGATCACCCTCGATCACCGCGAGGATCAGCGGCATGTCGTCGGTATCGAGCGCCTCGATCGCCTTGGAGATTTGTTGTTCGACGAGCCCACCCATTTGCAAGACCTTGGAACGGACTTGCTCGAGCTCGTTGTCGAATTGCCGGTAGGTATGTTCGGCCATGAGAGTCATCCGCCCTAAAAGACCGCAAAGTTATTGCGAAAGTATGACAGCGTCGTGTCGTATGACCATGCCTAAATCGTGAAGGTTCGTACACCGTCCGATGTACCGATTAAGCAAACATCCGCACGCCGCTGCGCGAATAAGCCGTTCGTGACGACGCCCGTGATGCGATCAATCCTGGCTTCGAGCCCGACGGGGTCGGCGATCGACAATCCATGCACGTCGAGAATGAAATTTCCGTTGTCGGTAACGTAAGGTTTGCCTTCGGCTTCACGCAATTCGACTTCGACGTGCGGATGCTCGTCGGCGAGCTTCATGAGTTGCCGCGCTACTTGGCCGCGCGCCATTGGAATGATTTCGATGGGCAAGGGAAACCGGCCGAGTTGCTCGACGCGCTTGGAGGCGTCGACGATGCATACGAAGGTGCGCGCGACCGCCGCGACGATCTTCTCCCGCGTCAAGGCGCCGCCGCCCCCTTTGATCATGTGCAAGCCGCCGTCGATTTCGTCGGCGCCGTCGACATAGACGGGGATGTCGTGCACGGCGTTTAGATCGAGCACGTCGATGCCGTGTTTCTTTAGTCGCGCGGCGCTGCGCTCGGAACTTGCGACGGCGCCAGTGATGTCGCGACTAAACCTCGCCAGTTCGTCGATGAAAAGATCGGCGGTCGAGCCGGTACCAATGCCCAGCACGGCCGAAGTGCCGAAATAAGGTTTTACATGCTCGATCGCCGCTTGAGCGACCGCGCGTTTAAGTTCGTCTTGATTCATGAGTTCGAAAAAATAAATACGCGGACCAAGGAGTCTAGTCGGCCCTGCATGGACGCGCCGAAACAAGGGCCACGCCGGCGCTTGTGATGACGATGCCGATCGCGGACATCAGCGTGGGCACGACGCCAAATATCGCCCATTCGGTGGCGACCGCGATCGCGGGCGTGAGGTACAGCAAACTCGTGACCCGCGTGGCTTCGCCGCGCCGCATGAGCACATGCAAGGCGCCAACCGCGAGGATGGACGCGCCGATTACGAGGTAGACGATAGACACGGCCATCGTCCAACTCCAATGCACCTTCGCGCCTTCGACCACCATCGCTAAAGGGGCGAGCACGATGAGCGACACGACGAACTGCACGAAGGTCGCGGCGCGTAAATCCACGTCGGGGATATGGCGGCGTTGATAAAGCGTGCCGCTAGTAATCGCGAGCAACGAGACCGCGACAGCGGCGAGGCTTTGCATCGTCATCGTGCGCACGTCGATTTTGTGGCCGACGACGAATACGACGCCCGCCAGGCCAACGACAAGGCCCAGCCATTGAAGCTTCGAAGGCGTTTGGTGGGACCGCCATGCGATCCACGCCGCCGTGAGCAAGGGCTGGGTGGCGAGCAACAAGGCAGTAATGCCCGCCGACAATCCTAAATACTGTGCGTAATGGCTGCCGGACAAATTCACGGCATGCATCAACAACCCGGCGACCACAACGTGCCGCCATTGCCGCGCGCCTTGCGGCCAATGTGGCCGCGTGATCGCAACCACCAAGCCCATGCACAGCACGCCAAAGGCAAACCGCAAACTTAGGAATGTGAACGGCGCGGCATATTGAAGCCCGGCTTTGGTCGCCACGAAGCCAGAGCCCCACATCAACACGAAATACCAGGTCAGCAATGCGTTGGGAACGCGACGGTTCCCAAGCGCATTCGCGGTCGCCGACATGAAGACGATTCGTGGGCGAGGGAACGGCGGGGTTTATTTGCGCCGTGGCGGCGGTACGTCGGTGCAGGTGCCCTCGTAAATCTCGGCGGCCATGCCCACGCTTTCGCCCAACGTGGGATGCGGGTGGATGGTCTTGGCGATGTCCACCGGGTCGGCGCCCATTTCGATGGCGAGAGCGAGTTCGCTAATCAAGTCACCCGCATGCGTGCCCACGATACCGCCACCGATGATGCGATGCGTGGTCTCGTCGAAGATGACCTTGGTGAACCCTTCGTCGCGGCCGTTGGCGATCGCGCGACCCGACGCGGCCCATGGAAACTTACCCACACCGAATTTAATGCCCTGCTTTTTGCAATCGTCTTCGGTAAGCCCGACCCACGCGACCTCGGGATCGGTATACGCCACCGATGGAATCACGCGCGCGTCGAAATAACTCTTTTGACCGGCCGCGGCTTCGGCCGCGACGTGCGCTTCGTGCACCGCCTTATGCGCGAGCATCGGCTGACCGACGATGTCGCCGATCGCATGGATATGCGGCACGTTGGTGCGCATTTGTTTATCGACTTCGATGAAGCCACGATCGGTTACCGCGACACCCGCGTTTTCCGCGCCAATCTTCTTGCCGTTCGGCGTGCGGCCGACGCTGACAAGCACGAGATCGTAGGTTTGTGGTTCGGCCGGCGCTTGCTCGCCTTCGAAGCGCACGACAATGCCTTCGGGCTTGGCTTCGACGCCAACGGTCTTCGTCTTCAACATGACCTTGTCGAAGCGCTTGGCGTTCGTTTTTTGCCAGACCGTCACGAGATCGCGGTCGGCGCCCATCATCAACCCGTCCATCATTTCGACGACTTCGATGCGTGCGCCGAGCGTCGAATACACGGTCGCCATCTCGAGTCCGATGATGCCACCGCCAATGACCAACATCCGTTTGGGAATCGCGCGCAATTCAAGCGCGCCGGTGGAATCCACGATGCGCGGGTCATCGGGGATGAACGGCAGCTTCACGGGTTGCGAGCCGGCCGCGATGATGCATTTGGCGAACCGCACCACCTTTTTCTCGCCGGTGGGTGCTTGGCTATCGCCAGACGTTAGCGCGACTTCAATGTGATGCGCATCCAGAAAGCGACCGACGCCGCGCACCGTCGTGACCTTGCGTGCCTTGGCCATGCCGGCCAAACCACCCGTCAACTTGCCCACCACTTTGCTTTTGTGCGCGCGCAGTTTGTCGAGATCGATGCTCGGCTTGCCGAAACTAATGCCTAGGTCCGCGAAATGCGTGGCCTCGTCCATCACGGCCGCCACATGCAACAAGGCTTTGGATGGAATGCAGCCCACGTTCAAGCACACGCCGCCCAAGGTCGCGTAACGCTCGATCAATACGGTGTTCATGCCGAGGTCGGCCGAACGAAAGGCCGCCGAATAACCGCCGGGACCCGCGCCTAAAACGAGCATCTCGCATTCGAGATCGGCCTTGCCCGCGTATTGCCCGGCAACGGGCGCGGGCGTGGGTGTCGCGATCGGCGCGGGAGCGCTTTGCACGGGCGCGGGTGCGGGTGCTGGCGCCGGACTCGCGGCGCTCGCCTCGGCCACCTCGGCCATCAAAATCGTCGAGCCTTCGCTGATCTTATCGCCGAGCTTGACCTTGACGTCCTTGACCACGCCGTCGACCGACGATGGAATTTCCATCGACGCCTTGTCGGACTCAACGGTGATAAGGCTTTGTTCCTTCTTGATCGTGTCGCCCGGCTTGACGAGCACTTCGATGATCTCGACATCCTTGAAATCGCCGATGTCCGGCACTTTTACTTCGATCTGGCTCATGGTCGGTCAGGCCTGTGCGCTAATGCTAAAGAGTTGGATGGGACCCGCGCTCGACTTATCGAACTCGATGCCCGCTTCGATACCTGCCCGCGCGATCTTCTCGGCGGACTTCAATTTGTCGTAGGACGCGTACATCGCTCCAAGCGCGAAACTGCGTCCCGACCCGATGCCCCAAAACCGTTCGAAGGCGAAGACCTCGCGATACGAGTACACGCCGTAAATGCCCGAAGCATTCGCGATCACGCAGGTGATCTGGCTCGACTCGTAAGGATCGTCGTCGTCTTCCTTGGGATTGAGATAAAACTTTTCTTTAAGGATTGGGTGAATGCGTTGAAACGTGGTGAACACCTCGTCGCGCGAACCCAATCGGCATTCATCGCCCAAGCTCGTCAACGCGCGCTCGAGCACGACGAAATGCGCGGTGCTGCCCGCAAGACCTAAGTACGAATCGCCGACGCGGATGATCTTGCGATTCACCTCGTAGGTGGAGCTTAGCCGCGTCTCGCCGAACGTCACGAGCGAGTCGGCGGCAATCGCGATTTCGCGGCCTTTGCGGACGACGACGACAGTGGTCATGCGGTTCTGGCTTTGATGATGTCGTCGGTGCGCGGATGAAAAATATCCATCATGACGCGATCGGAAAACTGGCCGTTCCGACACAACATATGCCGCAGTCGACCCGACTCTTTAAAGCCCAATGACTCATAGAGTCGGATCGCATTGACGTTGGTTTCGATAACGAACAATTCAACCCGCAAAAACTCGGCGTTCCATGCTCTTGCAAGTGCTTCCTCGATCAAACGACGTCCGATTCCTTGACCGCGGTAATCCTTCGCCACGCCCACGTTTACCAACGTGCCGTTGTGTCGGATCGACGGTTGGTCGTACCGCGTCATCTCCACCCACCCCACGAGACGATCGCCAATGAATGCGCCGATTTGAGGCACTTTCAATTGACGCTGGGTCACAAACTTGAAGACCAGCATCTCAAGCGGCGGTGCGGCTTCGTCCTCGTAGAAGTACTTACCCTCCTTGACGATTTCTTCGTAAACGCCGCGCAGCTGTTCAAAGTCACCAAGAGCGAGATCACGAATTTCGATACTCAAACCCTTAGTCTCGCTGCTCATATCAACACCCGCCGCATATCGGCCAATACGTCCGCCAGGTAGGTGGTGAATCGAGCCGCTTGCGCGCCGTCGATTACGCGATGGTCATAACTCAACGACAGCGGCAGCATCAGTCGCGGTTGGAAAGTCTTGCCATCCCACTTTGGTTTGATCTCGGATTTACTCAAGCCCAGGATCGCGACTTCGGGCGCGTTGATGATTGGCGTGAACATCGTGCCGCCCACACCGCCCAAGGAACTGATGGTGAAGCACGCGCCCGACATATCCGCCGGCCCGAGCTTGCCGTCGCGCGCCTTGGCCGCGAGCTCGGCGGTTTCCTTAGCGAGCTGCGCCACGCCTTTCTTGTCGCAATCCTTAAGTACTGGCACGACGAGTCCGTTGGGCGTATCGGCCGCGAAGCCAATATGGAAGTACTTCTTAAGGATGAGGTTCTCGCCGTTGGCGTCGAGCGAGCTGTTGAAGTTCGGATACTTCTTCAACGCCGCCACCGCCGCCTTCATCACAAAGGCCAACATCGTGACCTTGACCCCCTGCTTGGCCAACGCATCGTTGGTGGACTTACGAAATTCTTCAAGCTCGGTGATATCGGCTTCGTCGAATTGAGTGACGTGCGGAATCGTCGCCCAGTTACGCGCGAGATTGGGACCGCTGATCTTTTTAATGCGCGAGAGCGGCAACAACTCGGTTTCACCGAACTTCGAAAAATCGAGCGACGGCCACGCAGGCCAATTCGCGCCAAAGCCAGAGCCACCACCCGCGGACACCTTGGCGGCGCTCGGGGCGGCTTGTGCGCCCGACATCACGCTCTTGACGAACCCTTGCACGTCTTCTTGCGTGATACGGCCGTTCGGGCCGGAACCGGTTACTCGCGAGAGATCAACCCCCAGCTCGCGCGCGAACTTGCGCACCGACGGCGAGGCATGAGGCTTTTGCCCAAGCGGCGCGCTGTCGTCTTCAACGATCGGGGGCGCGCGCCGCGCAACTTCGGGCGCGGGCGCATCCGACAAACTTGGCGTGCGTTCACCAGGCGAAGGCGCGCCAGGCGCCGGGCCGGTCGGCGCCGGCGTGGCGTTAGGCAAGCCCGCCGAAGGCGTCGCGCCATGCGCGCCTTCAAGCAGCGCGATCAAATCGCCTTGATTGATCTTGTCGCCAACCTTGACCTTCAATTCCTTGATCGTTCCGGCCGCCGACGACGGAATCTCCATCGACGCCTTATCGGACTCGATCGTGATCAAGCTTTGCTCGACCTTCACGACGTCGCCGGGTTTGACGAGCACTTCGATGATCTCGACGTCCTTGAAGTCGCCAATATCGGGCACGCGCAACTCGACTGGGCCAACGGATTTTTGCGCGTTTGGCGCGGGTGCTTGTGCCGGGGCCGGCACGGCCGCCGCTGCTTCATGCGTCACCGTCGTCGACGCGGGCGCTTGCACGGGCGCGTCCGCCGAGGTTTCGAGCATCAACACCACGCTGCCTTCGGAGACTTTGTCGCCGATCTTGACCTTCATCTCCTTGACCACGCCAGCCGCCGACGAGGGAATCTCCATCGATGCCTTATCCGACTCGATGGTGATCATGCTTTGCTCGGTTTTGATGCTGTCGCCGGGCTTGACCAGCAGTTCGATGATTTCAACGTCCTTGAAGTCGCCGATGTCCGGCACTTTGATCTCGATGACGCTCATGAAGCTGTCTTTCTTGTTGAATCACGCCGCCGCGCGTGTACACGCGGGCGGCGATGAGTTTGTTATGGCGATGAGGAAAACGTGACCGCGTCCGCAGGCTTACTGCGTGACGGGATTGGGCTTGTTGGGATCGAGCTTGTATTTGCTGATCGCTTCGGACACCTTGGCGACATCGATCGTCTTGTCGTCCGCCAACGATTTGAGCGCGGCCACGACGATCCAATGACGATCGACCTCGAAGAAGTGACGCAAGCGCCACCGGAAATCGCTACGACCAAAGCCGTCGGTACCGAGCACTTTGTAGCTGCGTCCTCGCGGAATGTAGGCGCGGACTTGGTCGGCGAACAAGCGCATGTAATCGGTACTGGCGATGATCGGCCCGGTCGTGGACTCAAGCTGTTGCGTGATCCACGGCGTGCGCGTCTCTTTCGTGCCCGGGTGCAGCATGTTCCAGCGCTCGCAGTCGTAACCGTCGCGCGCCAGCTCGGTAAAGCTTGGGCAGCTCCATACGTCGGCCGCGATGCCCCAATCCTTTTCGAGCAACTCCTTCGCGGCGATGGACTCACGCAAGATCGTGCCGCTACCAAGCAACTGCACGCGCGGCGCTTTCTTCGCGCCTTGGCCTTCCAAAAGTTTGTACATGCCCTTGATGATGCCAACCTCGTCACCCGCCTTCAGGCCGGGATGCGGGTAGTTTTCGTTCATCAAAGTCAGGTAATAAAAGACGTTTTCCTGCTTGTCGATCATCCGCTGCAAACCGTGGTGGATGATGACGGCAACTTCGTGCGCGAACGTCGGGTCGTAGCTCACGCAGTTGGGAATGGTCGCGCTCATCAAGTGCGAATGCCCATCCTCGTGTTGCAAGCCTTCGCCATTGAGCGTCGTGCGGCCGGCGGTGCCGCCCAACATGAAGCCGCGTGCTTGCATATCACCCGCCGCCCACGCCAAGTCGCCAATGCGCTGGAAGCCGAACATCGAGTAATAAATGTAGAACGGCACCATCGCGCGATCGTTCGTCGCGTATGAGGTCGCGGCGGCGATCCAATCAGCCATCGCGCCCGCTTCGTTGATGCCTTCCTCGAGAATTTGGCCGGCTTTGTCCTCGCGGTAATACATCACTTGGTCGCGATCGACCGGCTCGTACAACTGACCTTGCTGACTAAAGATGCCGAGTTGGCGGAACATGCCTTCCATGCCAAAGGTGCGCGCCTCGTCCGGCACGATGGGCACCACGCGCGGCCCCAACTCCTTGTCGCGAATAAGCTGGGTCAAGAAGCGCACGAAGGCTTGCGTCGTGCTGATTTCGCGGCCCTCGGCCGTCGGTTCGAGCACGGCCTTGAACGTGTCGAGCGTTGGAACGTTGAACGATTCGCTCGTCTTTGGGCGACGCGAAGGAATGTAGCCGCCAAGCGCCTTTCGACGCTCTTGCAGATACTTCATTTCCGGCGCGTCGTCGGCCGGCTTGTAGAACGGTAGATCGTCGAGCTTGTCGTCTGGAATCGGTAGACCAAAGCGATCGCGGAATTCGCGGATCGAGTCGCGATCGAGCTTCTTTTGTTGGTGCGTGGTGTTCTTGCCCTCGCCGATCTTGCCCATGCCAAAACCTTTAACGGTCTTGGCGAGGATGACGGTGGGTTTGCCGCCGTTCTTATTGCAAGCCGCGTCGTAGGCGGCGTAAACCTTGTACGGATCATGACCGCCGCGATTCAAGCGCCACACATCCTCGTCCGTCATGCGGGCCACCATCTCGAGCGTTTTCGGATGCTTGCCGAAGAAATGCTTGCGCACGAACGCGCCATCGTTGGCTTTGTAGTTTTGATATTCGCCGTCGACGGTGTCCATCATGATGCGTTGCAGATGGCCGTCGGAATCCTTGGACAGTAGCGGATCCCAATAGCTGCCCCAAATCACCTTCAACACATTCCAGCCCGCGCCGCGAAAATCGGATTCGAGCTCTTGAATGATCTTGCCGTTGCCCCGTACCGGACCATCCAGACGTTGCAAATTGCAGTTGATTACGAAGATGAGGTTGTCGAGGCCTTCGCGCGCGGCCATGCCAATCGCGCCTAGCGATTCGGGCTCGTCCATCTCGCCGTCGCCACAGAACACCCAGACCTTGCGGTTCTTCGTCTTGGCAATGCCGCGTGCCTCGAGATACTTCAAGAACCGCGCTTGGTAAATCGCCATGATCGGGCCAAGGCCCATCGACACCGTGGGGAACTGCCAAAACTCCGGCATCAGTTTCGGATGCGGATAAGAGCTAATGCCCTTGCCTTCGACCTCTTGGCGGAAGTTGGCGAGCTGCTCCTCGCTTAACCGGCCTTCGAGATACGCGCGCGCGTAAATCCCCGGCGCCGAGTGCCCTTGCA
>DASTRU010000141.1:0-4015 GCA_035761045.1 Burkholderiaceae bacterium
AACGCATGCGCGACTTTCGCAAAACCCGTCATTCACACCGGCGAGGACCAATCGACGACGATGCGTTTGGCCGTTACGTCCACTTCGCCTACATACGCTTGAACGAACGGGATGAGTTCCATCACCGGTCGCCCTTCACGCTCTCCGGTACGCACTTCGAGAATCGCGTGCGCACCGTTATCCATTACGCCATCGACGCGACCGACCTTCGCGCCCTGCCGGTCAAACACCTCGCAGCCAATCAAGTCCACCCAGTAAAACTCTTCTTTGTCGGGTACTGGGAAATCCGCCCGGGAAATCAAGACTTGCGAGCCTTTTAGCAGTTCCGCGGCCGACCGATCGGGAACCTCGGCGAGTCGAACCACCCAGTCGCCCGAATGCGGCTTGATCGCTTCCACGGTAACCACGCGCATTGCTTCGTGCGCATCGCGTAGCCACCAATGGTCGACGGTTTCAAGCGCCCCGCCGTCCGTCGCATAACCACGCACGCGGAGCCAGCCTTGAACACCCCACGCACCCGCGACATGCGCGACGGGCACGAGGTCGTCCGGCGGCAGGGCCGAACTTGCTTCAGGCGGCGGGTTGTTGAGACTTCTTGGCAAAATCTTTGGCGAGACGTTCGACGGTTGGCGACAGTTGCGCGCCCACGCCTTTCCAATGATTCAAGCGGTCCATCGCGATGCGCAGGCCTTCGGTGCCTTCGGACGCGGATGGGTTGTAAAAGCCGAGGCGCTCAATGAAGCGGCCATCGCGGCGGCTGCGCGAATCGGCAGCAACGATATGGAAGAACGGGCGCTTCTTGGCACCGCCCCGAGACAGACGAATAACAACCATGAACGTTCCTTGTGGCGAATCGGAGGTACGGCCTAACCGGCATCCGTACGCGAAATCGCGTCATTGAAAGTGTGGTGAGAACGCGCGAAAACCGGCTTGGCCGGCCGCAGGAAAGCCCGCGATCTTAAAGGTTTTCAGCCGGTTACCGCAAATGCGCGATTCAAAGCAGCGAAAGCTGAACCGAGCGCCCAGGAATTTCGAAGCGCGACACGTCATGCGGGGGATGATCGGTGGCAAGACCAAAACGGCGGCACGCCAAACGAAACCGCTGGGCGATCAAGTCGGCGAACGGCCCACTCCCCGTTTGCCTAACGCGCCAACGTGCGTCGTATTGCTTACCGCCGCCGAGCTGTTCCATCAAACTCATGACGTGTTTGGTCTTGAGCGGAAAATGCTGATCAAGCCAGTCTTTAAACAACGGCCCGACTTCATGCGGCAAGCGCAACAGCACATAGCCCGCCGACGTTGCGCCGGCTTGAGCGGCGCGTTCAAGGATTTCCTCGATATAACAATCGGTCACGAACGGGATGATCGGCGCGACGAGTACGCCAACTGGAATTCCAGCACTACTAAGCCGTTCGATGGCTTGCATGCGGCGCCATGGAGCGGCGGCACGCGGCTCGAGCTTGCGCGCCAACTCCGTGTCCCAATTCGTGATGGAGATATAGGCGCGCACAAGACGATGTTGGGCCATGGGCGCCATGAGATCGATATCGCGCTCGATCAACGCGTTTTTAGTAATGATGGAAAACGGATGTCGATGCTCGGCCAACACTTCGATGACCTGGCGAGTGATGCGTTGTTCGCGCTCGATCGGTTGATACGGATCGGTATTGCCGCCGATCGTGATGGGCTTGCACGTATAGCCCGGCGCCGCGAGTTCTCGACGCAACACCTCGGGCAAATTCGGTTTGGCGTATAACCGCGTCTCGAAATCGAGTCCGGGCGAAAGGCCAAGATACGCGTGCGAAGGCCTGGCGTAGCAATAGACGCAGCCGTGCTCGCAACCCATGTAGGGATTAATGGATTGCTCGAACGGAATATCGGGCGAATCATTGCGTGAAATAGCGCTTTTCGCGTGATGCGAAGCGACGATGGTGATGGGTTTGGGAGCTGGCTCGTCGTCGGGACTGGGTTGTGGGTTGGGCTCGCGCGCCCATGTCTCGAAACGACCTTGGATGCGAGACGTGGTGCCGCGACCTTTTAGCGGTGGCGTTGCGGGTTGCGGCGAAACCGCCGATGTGGAAGACGATGTAGTCGAGCGCATGCTGTATTTTTATACAGTACCGCTCTTTTTTAAACAACAAATATCGATTGAGGGAGAAATTGCCAATGAGCGCTATTTCCATGTATGCGGCGAGCGTGCCGGTATTCGACCGGATGCTGAACAACCTATCGGCCATTCTCGACAAAGCGATGGCGCATTGCGCGGCACGCAAGATCGAGCCGCAAGTGTTGTTGAACATGCGCTTGTCGCCCGACATGTTTACCTTGACGCGGCAAGTCCAAATCGCTTGCGATTTCGCCAAAGGCACCGCGGCTCGCCTAGCGGGCGTGGAAGTGCCAAAGTACGACGACGATGAATCGACCTTCGCAGATCTGAAGGCGCGCATCGCCAAGACACAAGCGTTCATTCGCACCTTGTCGACTGGGCAAATCGACGGCAGCGAAACGCGCGAGATCAGCATCACGATCGCCGGCACGCCGACGACGTTCAAGGGCTTGCCCTACTTACTGCACTTCGCGCTGCCAAACTTTTACTTTCATGCGACGACGGCCTACGGCATCTTGCGTCATGCGGGCGTCGAGCTTGGCAAGCGCGACTTTATCGGCGGCACGAACTAAATCGCTTCTTTAAAACACCGCTTCGTCGAGTTCCGGGAACGTCGCGCCGCCTTCAACAATGGCGCGACGCATTCCCGACGCTTGGCTTAGGAAATGTTGCGCATAGAACGTAGCCGTCGCGATCTTGGTGGCATAGAACCGATCGTTCTCGCCAGCATTGAGATGCGCGTGCGCCGCCAATAAGGCACGCGCCATTTGCCATCCGCCCAAGACGATGCCCGCGAGTTTTAAATAAGGCACGCTGCCCGCGAAAACGCTCTTCACGTTCGATCGGTATTGCGCAACCACGAAGTCGATCACGTCGAGCAAGGCTTGTCGGGCATGCGTTAAGTGTTCGAGCACGACCTTCGCATCCGCATGCGTGCAACGCGCAAGTTCGGCTTCCGTTTGTTCGACTAACGCGATCAATGCTTTGGCGGCTAAGCCACCGTCGCGCGCGGTTTTGCGGCCGACTAAGTCATTGGCTTGTATCGCTGTTGTGCCTTCGTAAATCGTAAGGATGCGCGCGTCGCGATAGAACTGCGCGGCGCCGGTTTCCTCGATGAAGCCCATACCACCATGCACTTGCACGCCGAGCGATGCGACGTCGATGGCAAGTTCGGTGCTCCAGCCTTTGATAATGGGTACTAAGTATTCATAAAACGCTTGCGCCTCACGCGCTTCATTGGGGTTCGTCGACGCATGCGCGATATCGCGGCGCGACGCCGCCCAATACGCGAGCGCGCGTGCCGCTTCGGTTTGCGCGCGCATCGTCATCAACATGCGTTTCACGTCCGGGTGATGCACGATGGCGACCGGCCCGGCCGAGCCCGCGAGATCGCGCGACTGCACGCGTTCGCGCGCGTACTGAACCGCTTTCTGATAGGCACGCTCCGCGATGCCAATGCCTTGCAAGCCCACGCCGAAACGCGCCGCGTTCATCATGATGAACATGGTTTCGAGTCCGCGATTTTCCTCGCCGAGCAAATAGCCAACCGCGCCTGCTTGACCGTCCACCGCGAACTTGCCATCGCCGTAAATCAACACCGCCGTCGGGCTTGCCTTGATGCCGAGTTTGTGTTCAAGGCTTGCACACCATACGTCGTTGCGCGTGCCGTTGCTTCCGTCGTCGTTGACCAAAAACTTAGGAACGATGAATAAGGAAATGCCTTTGACGCCCTCGGGCGCGTTGGGCGTGCGCGCGAGAACTAAGTGAATGATGTTGTCGGCGAGATCGTGTTCGCCGTAGGTGATGTAAATCTTTTGTCCAAAGACGCGGTAGGTACCGTCGGCTTGCGGTACGGCCTTGGTTCGCACCTGCGCGAGGTCGGAGCCGGCTTGTGGCTCGGTGAGGTTC
>DASTRU010000142.1:0-13469 GCA_035761045.1 Burkholderiaceae bacterium
GGATAGATGGCATCGCGATGGCTGAACAGGCGTTCGGCGCAGGCGAGATAGGAAACATCAGTGGATACTTTGCGCGTGAACACCGGATACGAGCTGAGGCCGCGCTCCTGAGCGCGCTTGATCTCGGCATCCCAATACGCGCCCTTGACCAATCGCATCATCACGCGCGTGTTGTGCGTGGTCGCGAGTTGCACAACGGTATTCACCACATCGATCGCCCGCGTTTGATACGCCTGCACCGCAAGCCCCAAGCCGTGCCAATGCGGATGTTGGCGAACAGCCTCGCGCAATACCGCTTCAAACACGTCGAGCGAAAGTTCGAGCCGGTCGCTCTCCTCGGCGTCGATGGTTAGAGGGATACCGCCGCGCGCGGCGGCGTCGGCCAGCGCGATGACGCGTGGCACGAGTTCGGTCATCACGCGCTCGCGCTGCGCTTCTTCGTAGCGCGGATGCAAGGCCGACAGCTTGATAGACACGCCATCGGCTTCATACGTGGGCACGCCCTGCGCGCGGGTATTCGCGTGCTCGATTGCGTGCAGGTACGAGTAGTGGTAGCGCTGCGCATCGGCCGCGGTGCGGGCGCCCTCGCCCAACATGTCGAACGAAAACCGCAAGGACGCGGCGTGCTCGCGCATACGCGCGGCGCGATCACCCGCGCTTTCAATCGTTTCGCCAAATACGAATTGCCGGCCAAGTAATTGCACCGCGCGCACTGCCGCGCCCACGACGGTGCGCGCGCCAAGCCGTTGCCATAACGAAGGCGATCCGGCTGATTCATCGCCAGGCAGTACGCGTTTGGATAACGCGATCGCGGCCGCCGATACGTTGGCGAACCAGGGGTGCGCGCGGTCGTCGTGCGCCTCGAAGTCGGCGCGACTAAGTTGGTCGGCCGTCAAGCGCATGGCGGTCGCGGTGTCGGGCACGCGCAAAAGGCTTTCGGCCAGACGCATGAGCGCCAAGCCTTCGGCGCTGGAAATCGGGTACTCCTTTAGCAGCGACTCCATGGCCCAAAACGGTGCGGGTTGCGCGCGCACGGCTTCGATCCATGGCCGCGCGGTGTTCATCACGCGTGGCCAATCCACATATGGCAGCACGGCCGCGCGTAATGCATGCGCGCATTGCGCTTCATCACGCACGGGAAGGTTTAAACGCGCTAACGGCTCATCCATACCTAGCTCTCGTTTCGATGCTTAAACAGGGTTTGACGACGTGATCGACCAGCGTTCCCTACGCCAAAGCGGTTTTTGGCGTGCGCGTGCCGAAGATGGCGGTGCCCACGCGCACGATAGTCGCGCCCTCGGCGATCGCGGCTTCGAGATCGGCGCTCATGCCCATCGAGAGCGTGTCGAGCGCGAGCCCTTGCGAGCGGCAGTGTTCGTAAAGCGCGCGCAATACCGCGAAGGCTTGACGTTGTCGCGCCACATCGGGTTGCGGCTCGGGAATCGCCATCAGGCCGCGCAATCGCAGGCGCGGCAAGGCCGCCACGGCGTGCGCGAGATCGACCGCCTCGCTGGGCGTCACGCCGCTTTTGCTCGCCTCGTCGCTGACGTTGACTTGCACGCATACGTTCAATGGCGCGAGTTCGGGCGGGCGTTGCGCCGACAGACGTTGAGCAATCTTGAGTCGGTCAATCGAGTGAACCCAATCAAAATGCTCCGCGACCTCGCGCGTCTTGTTGCTTTGAAGCGGCCCGATGAAATGCCAACTCAGCGACTGGTAGCGCGGGGATTGAGGGCGGTCGTGACTTCCTTCACGCGCGGCAAGCGCGCGCAGCGCAAGAATCTTCGCTACTCCTTCTTGAACGTAGTTTTCGCCAAACGCGGTCGCGCCAGCGTCGGCCGCTTCGAGCACCGCGTCCAGTGGAAACGTTTTTGACACCGCCAGCACGTGAACACCGTTAGCATCGCGGCCTGCCGCGTGTGCGGCGTCACGTACACGAGCAAGCGTGGCTTGCCAGTTTTTTTCGACGGCTGACATAATCGATCGACCCCCTCATCGGATTTAAAGCGAGATGGACATCTCCGAACTGCTGGCCTTCGCGGTCAAGAACAAAGCCTCCGACCTGCACCTTTCGTCGGGCATGCCACCCATGATTCGCGTTCACGGCGATGTCCGCCGGATCAACCTGCCGCCCATGGAACACAAGGACGTGCACGGGATGATCTACGACATCATGAACGACTCCCAACGCAAGGCGTACGAAGAGCATTTGGAATGCGACTTCTCGTTCGCGATTCCGGGCCTGGCCCGCTTTCGCGTCAACGCCTTTGTGCAAAACCGGGGCGCGTCGGCCGTGCTGCGGACGATTCCGACCAAGATTCTCTCGCTGGAGGACTTGAACGCGCCGAAGGTGTTCGCCGAGATTTCGATGCAGCCACGCGGCATCGTGCTCGTCACGGGCCCGACGGGTTCGGGTAAGTCGACCACGCTCGCGGGCATGGTCAATCACGTGAACGAAAACCAGTACAGCCATGTGCTGACGATCGAAGACCCAATCGAGTTCGTGCACGAATCGAAGAAATGCCTGATCAACCAGCGCGAGGTCGGCCCGCATACGCTGAGCTTCTCCAACGCGCTGCGCAGTGCCTTGCGCGAAGACCCGGACGTGATTCTCGTGGGCGAAATGCGCGATTTGGAAACGATTCGCCTGGCGATGACGGCCGCGGAAACCGGCCACTTGGTGTTCGCCACGCTGCATACATCGAGCGCGGCCAAGACGATCGACCGCATCATCGACGTCTTCCCAGCAGCCGAGAAAGACATGGTCCGCGCCATGCTGTCCGAATCGTTGAAGGCGGTGATCTCGCAAACGCTGCTTAAGACCAAGGACGGCAATGGCCGGGTCGCCGCGCACGAAATCATGATCGGCACGCCCGCGATCCGGAACTTGATCCGCGAAAACAAGGTCGCTCAGATGTATTCGGCGATCCAAACCGGGCAATCGTTTGGCATGCAAACGCTTGACCAATGCTTGCTCGATCTCGTTCGCCGTAACGTGATTTCACCGGCCGAGGCGAAAGTCAAAGCCCAAAACAAAGACAACTTCGCCGGGTAACTCGAAAGCGGGTGATGGATGTCACCCGCGACATCGAGCGGTTCGGCTAAGGTTGGTCGCGCCGGCGCGTGCTTGCGCGCGACACACATTCATGCTGTAGGAGGCGGTTCTCATGGAACGCGATCAAGCCACTAAATTCATTCACGACTTGCTGCGTCTCCTTGTAAATAAAAAGGGGTCGGACTTATTCCTAACGGCCGACTACCCACCGGCGTTCAAGATCGACGGCCGCGTGCAACCGGTGTCGAACCAGCCTCTTTCCGCGCAACACACGATCGAGCTTGCACGGTCGATCATGAACGACCGCCAAGCCGCCGAGTTCGAAGAGCACAAGGAATGCAATTTCGCGATCGCGCCTAGTGGCATTGGCCGCTTTCGGGTCAACGCCTTCGTGCAGCAAGGCAAGGTCGGCATCGTGTTGCGGACGATCAATACCAAGATTCCCACGATGGAAGAGCTGGGCTTGCCGCCGCAACTAAAAGACATCGTGATGACCAAGCGTGGGCTGGTCATCATGGTGGGCGCGACGGGCTCGGGCAAATCGACATCGCTTGCGGCGATGGTGGGGTGGCGTAACGAGCATAGCTACGGTCACATCATTACGGTGGAAGATCCGATCGAATACGTGCATCCGCATCGCAATTGCATCATCACGCAACGCGAAGTGGGCGTGGATACCGACACCTGGGAAGCGGCGCTTAAGAACTCGCTGCGCCAAGCGCCCGACGTTATTCAGATTGGCGAAATTCGCGACCGCCATACGATGGAACTGGCCGTCGCGTTCGCGGAGACCGGTCACCTATGCTTGGCCACCTTGCATGCGAACAGCGCGAACCAAGCGCTAGATCGCATCATTAACTTCTTCCCCGATGATCGTCGCCAGCAATTGCTGATCGACTTATCGCTTAACTTGAAGGCGATGATTTCGCAGCGTTTGATCCCGCTTAAAAACAGTAAGGGACGCGTGGCGGCGGTGGAGATCATGATCAACACGCCCTACATCAGCGATTTGATCTTCAAAGGCGAGATCGCCGAGATCAAGGAAGTGATGAAGAAGAGCCGCGAGCTTGGCTTGCAAACCTTCGACGATCATTTGTTCGATCTGTACGAAGAGGGAAAGATCTCCTACGAAGACGCCTTGCGCAACGCCGACTCTGTCAACGATCTGCGCTTGAAGATCAAGCTGCATTCCAAGGCCGCGCAAAACCGCGATATCGCAAGCGGCACGGAACATATGAACATCGTGTAATTCAGCCCTTCATAGATAACGTTTTATCGGCCGTAGCCCATCTTCTATAAGGGGACACGGTTATGACGGAACGGCCGCTCGACGGGCACTCGCGACCAACTACAGCTAAAAACCAAAAGCCGCCTAACCCGGGCGGCTTTTTTTATTCACAACCCAGCAAAGCACCTGCTGCTTATCGCGCGGGCATCGTGCCTTTGCTTTCGCCGGAGCGCGAACTTGTCGCACCCTTTTGATCCGCCAAGCCATGCGCCATTTGGTCGTGCTGTTGAATCGTTTGCAATTTGCTTGCGGCCCACGATTTCACTTCGGGGTCATGCGCGCTCGCGGCGGCGTTCTTGAATAAGTCGACCGATTCCTTGTGCGCCTTCACGCCGGCTTCGGCCATATAGCGACGGTCAAACTCCGGCCCGGCCATGCCTTCCAAGGTTTTCTTCACGCGGCGATGTTCGGAATTCGGTTCCGTTGGCAGCGATACGTTCTTGCGCGCGGCCAAGCCCTTGAGCTCTTCGTTGGCCTTGCTGTGCTCGTCGACCATTTGTTGCGCGAAGCGTTTGACGTCGGGGCTCGTCGCCTTTTCGCTCGCCAATTTGCCAAGCTCAACCTCGGCCATGCCTGCTTCGGCGGCCTTGGTCATGAACTTCTTGTCGTACGACGCGACGCCCGTGCCGCTCACGCCCGATGGCGGCGTGCCGCGCTCGCCGCCCTTACGCGGCATATCGCTCGCGTCTTTCGCGGTCGATGTCGAGCCGCTTGTCGCGGGCGGAGTTTGCGGTGCGGTCATGGTGGGATTGGGACGTGCCGCCGGCGGCGTGGCGTTTTCCGGGCCAGCGCTTGTTTGCGCGAACGCAGCAGTGCACGCAACGCTTACGGCCGTGACAACCGCGGCTCGCGTACACATGGGAATCCAACGCACGTGGATCGGGTGAGACATGGCGAAATCTCCTGAGGACAAGTTGACAAAAAATTGGTCAAGCCGTGCACGGCCTGACCACGTCGGTATCCTCATGGGCAGCAACCCCCATGCCTTCATTACTAATGAGACTTACTCGGTCAGCGCAAGAACCGCATAACTCGCAAGCCAGTGCGTGCCGACATAAGCGCCATTGGCCACATACGGCAACGCGGCTTCACGATGACGTTGCGCGGCCAGTTCCATCGCGGCGCGTTGTGGCAAATCGATCGACGGCGCAAGTTGTTCCAGGCACCAAGCGCGCGACAGATTGAGCCCATCGAGATGCACCGTCTTCGCATCGCTTCGATCAACGACATGCGCGGGCTGCAACCAAAACGCCATTTCGTCGCCCTTGGGGCTGAACTCGCGCCACCACATGGCGAATGGCACATTGCCCAGCAAACGTCGCATCAATAAGGCTTCGACGAGACCGGCGGAAAGAAAATCATCGCCACTTGGCTCGTACCGCGCGGGGTAATCGCGATCACGCATGAACCAGGCGTGCGCGCGCTCGCGAATGGTGGTGGCGAGCACCGTGTCGCCCGCGGCGTTACACCAATCAAGCGCAAGCAGCATCGCGAACGCGGTGTTTCCATGCGTTCCCGAACGAGTGGGATACGTTTGCGCGGACAAGTAGGCATTCAGTCGTAGCGCGAGCTCGCGCGCCAAGGGCGCAAGCGCGGCCTTCCATGCATGTGCTTGTGGCACGCGTTGCGCGCAAGCATCCACCTCGCTTGCAAGCTTGAGCAGCCACGCCCAGCCATATGGCCGTTCGAAGGTGGCGCGGCCATTCACGTTGAAGTACGCAAGCTCGCCTTCGATGGCGTAGGAACTTAAATGCGCATCCAGCGTGGCGACGATTCCATGCGTGGTCGACAGTCCATCGAATAGGCGCAACACCCGTACGAGCAGCCAATGCATGTGCACCGACGAATGCCAGTCGTAACTGCCATAAAACGCTGGATGCAAGGCACGCGGCGGACGCGCGTCGTCCGCGCTATGCAAAAGATGCGCGAGGTGATGCGGGTATTCGGTGGTGATGTTGGCCAGTGCGAGACCAGCAAAGCACTCGGCCTGGGCGGGCGTTAATTGCGGCATGCCCGCACATTACTACTCCCCAAAGAAATGCTTACGGTACCGTGGGCTCATTCGTGACAAGGACAACAACATGGGCAAATCGGCAGTGTTGAAGTCGGGATCCCATGCGGGCGCGCCGCAAATTTGCGCGCCAACGCGCAAATATCCCTTTACCAATGGCGGCGCTTCGAAGGGCGCGGAGTCCATGACGAGCGATTCAATCGGCAACGGCGCGCGCGGAAACACATGCACTTCGGGCGATGCCATGTACGAGCGTTCAAGCGTGCGAAACAACGTAGCCGCGGCGAGTCCGCCGTCGTGCATGCCAATGCTGGCGCAGCCGAATAAGTATTCATAGCCGCCCGCCTTCATGTACTCGGCGATGCCCTTCCATAACAACATGATGACCGCGCCCGAGCGGTAGTTTTGATGCACGCACGAGCGGCCTAGCTCGACCATGTTGGCGCGCATCGGCGCTAGGCGAGTAAGAAAAAACTCCCCTTCGCTATAGCTGCACCCGGCGCGGCGCGCGCCATGCGGCGGCAAGATGCGATAGGTGCCAATGACTTGCCCGCTCGCGTTGTCGCGCACGATTAGATGGTCGCAATACTTATCGAACAAATCGGCGTCGATGCGTCGGCCTTCGCTATCGACGGCGTACGGAATATTCGCGCCCATTTCCTCGGCGAAGACTTTGTAGCGCAAGCGTTGCGCCTCGAGCACTTCCTCGTGCGAATGCGCGAACGCGACGGTCAATCCACTGAGCGATTGAGCCTTAACCTTGTGGGCGACGTTAAGGCCCGAAAAATTCTTGAACAACACTTTTGCCATAGCCGCCTCCAAGCGGTGAGAGAACGGCTTGGAGATTAGGCAGGCTTGATGTCAGCCACGCGACGCGGCGATGACGAAGCCATGACAAGGACTTAAGGCTTCATGGCGCGGGCGTGCAAGCGAATGTCGCCGTAAAGCGCCTCGGCGTGAGTGCGCGTGTTGTCGGAATCGGTCATCACGCTCACGCCGATCAGCATGCCTGGCGCTTCGCCAAACACCGCTTGAAAGTCGGCGGCGATATCGCGTTCATGCACATGCCAGGCGCCCACGCCATCCTCGCCGGTTTGCGCGACAAGCGTACGCACGCGATCGGTATACGCATTGCGAAAGCTACGTTCACGCGGGTGGCGCGGGTCCCATACATAAATTAGCGTGGCATAAGGCAATGGCTGGCCCGTGAACAGCCGCGCTTGCTCGGCGATGACGCGCTCGCGGACCGGCAAGGTGGAGCGGTCTCCGTCGAACGCGAGAATGATGCGCGCCGGATAGTCGTCCAAATGGCGTTGCATGCCATCGGCGCCCTGAATGGGCGTGACGACCTTCCATCGCCACCGCAAGATGGGTGTTTGCGTGGGGTCGACCTTGGTGCGCATGACCAATCCCGACGCGGCGCTTTGCGCGACGGCGCGCAACACGGTGGCGTCGGTAAGAGTGCCGGTGTCGTCGGGCACGCGGTCGCGGGCCAACGCATAGTCGGTGCGATTCTTGTCGGGCCGTACGATGAACGGCTCCCACCCTTGCGGCAATCCGCCTTCCAAGGCGTTGGACGAGAACTGCATGGAGTCGTCGCCGACCGATGGCACATGGCGCGTCGAGGCCGCGCACGCGGTAAGCAGCACGAGAACCGGCAGCGCCGGTAATAAAACGAATGAGCGAGGCACGAGGCAAGCCATCCAACGAGAAACGACGCGGCCATTCTGTCATGCCTGATTCAGCGCGCACGAGGCGGTACGTCACGGCGCGGCACGCGCGACGAAGCCTAGAATCAAAGACTCATCTCGCTTGTGATCGTCGCGCCGATGCTCGATACGTTTTTTCGCTTCATTGTTTCGTTGGCCGTTGGCGCGCTGGTTTATGTATTGGTCGCCATCGCCGCTTTAAGCGCGTTGCGTGCCACTTCGGAATTGGATCCCACCGCGCTTGTAAAGCTTGTGTTGCAAGGCGCCGGTCTGGCCGTGGGCGCGTTGGTGGCCTATGTCGTGGCGCGTGGTTGGGCGTTTCGTTCGCGCCGACCGCACGCGCAATCCTTCCCGCGCTTTGTTGTCGTGGCGGTGTTGGGCGTGCTCGCGCACGAGGCCGCGTTTTACTCCCTGCTGTCGTTCATGCCATGGCCTTACACCGTGGCGCTGGCGAGCACGTTGAGTGCCACGACCTTGCTCGGTTTCATCATCGCCAAACGCTGGGTATTTAGCGCCTGACACCCGCGTGTCGCCCATTAAGCGGCGCGTAGAATCCCTCGCACTCTTTGCAGGACTTCTCTCATGTTCGACAACCTTTCCCAACGTCTCGCGCGTGTCGTCAAGACCATGCGCGGCGAAGCCCGCATTACCGAATCCAATTCCGCCGAAATGCTTCGCGAGGTGCGCATGGCCTTGCTCGAGGCCGATGTCGCGTTGCCCGTCGTGCGCGAGTTCATCGCGCGCGTGAAGGAAAAGGCGCTCGGCGAGGACGTCGTGGGTTCGCTCACGCCCGGACAAGCCTTGGTGGGCGTGGTGCAGCGTGAGCTGACCGCCATCATCGGTGGCCATGCCGATCTTGAAACCGTTCGTCGCGAGGGCGAGCTCGATCTCGCCACCACGCCGCCCGCGATCATCTTGATGGCCGGCTTGCAAGGCGCGGGCAAGACCACCACGGTCGGCAAGCTCGCCAAATGGTTGCGCGAGCGGCAACGCAAGAAGGTGCTCGTGGTGTCGGCCGACGTGTATCGGCCCGCCGCGATCAAGCAGCTTGAAACCGTGGCGGGCCAAGTCGGCGCCGATTTCTTTCCATCAAGCGCCGATCAAAAACCGGTGGACATCGCACGTGCCGCGGTTGATTGGGCCAAGCGCCACTATCACGATGTATTGATCGTCGACACCGCCGGACGCCTAGGCATCGACGAAGCGATGATGACCGAGATCCGCGCCTTGCACGCCGCGCTCTCGCCGAAGGAAACCTTGTTCGTCGTCGATGCGATGACGGGTCAAGACGCGGTCAACACCGCCAAGGCCTTCAACGATGCCTTGCCGCTGACGGGCGTGGTGCTGACCAAGCTCGATGGCGACGCGCGTGGTGGCGCGGCGTTGTCGGTGCGGCATATCACCGGCAAGCCCATCAAGTTCGCGGGCGTGGGCGAGAAGCTCGATGGCCTCGAGCCCTTCCATGCCGATCGCATGGCCCAGCGCATTCTCGGCATGGGCGACATCTTGTCGCTTGTCGAAGAAGCGCAAAAGGGCGTGGACATGGCCGCCGCGCAACAGATGGCCGAGAAGCTAAAGAAAGGCCGAGGCTTCGATCTCGACGACTTCAAGATGCAAATCACGCAGATGAAGAAGATGGGTGGCCTAGGCGGCTTGCTCGACAAACTGCCCGCGCAGATGCAAGCCGCCGCGGGCCAAGCCGACTTAGGCCAAGCGGAGAAACAAATTCGTCGCATGGAAGGCATCATCAATTCGATGACGCCCGCCGAACGCTCCAAGCCAGAGCTCATCAAGGCTAGCCGCAAGCGACGTATCGCCGCGGGCGCGGGGGTTCCAGTGCAAGAGGTCAATCGCTTGTTGTCGCAATTCGATCAAATGCAAGGGATGATGAAGAAGATGAGTAAAGGCGGCTTAGGAAAAATGATGCGTGCGATGAAAGGCGCTTTAGGCGGTGGCTCGCCATTTGGTAGGCACTAGATTTAGTGTCCATCTTAGCGAGTTACTCTAAGTTTAGTCATCGCTAGTGCGTGCCCCTTCAATAACGTGAATAATTTCTCCCTCGTCGCCCTAGAGAAAAAACGCAACAGCGCATTCTTTTTCATTGAACTTCCCTTGACACGCCATACCTCTTCGTCGATTCTCCACGCGTCATGACCTGACAGCGCGTAGTCGCGCGACTTCAACCCTGCCCGAGAGGAGACTCATCCATGGCAACCGCGAAGAAAGCTGCGAAGAAGGCGCCGGCGAAGAAAGCCGCTGCCAAGAAAGCCCCAGCGAAAAAAGCTGCTGCTAAAAAAGCTGTAGCAAAGAAGGCCGTCCCAGCGAAGAAGGCCCCCGCAAAGAAGGCTCCGGCGAAAAAGGCTGTCGCCAAGAAAGCCCCCGCTAAAAAAGCTGCGAAGAAAGCAGCCGCGCCTAAGAAAAAGCGCGCACCCAATCCCGCATTGATGAAGGCTCTGACCCCGTCGGGTCCGTTGGCCGCCATCATTGGTAGCGCACCGGTCCCCCGCCCCGGCGCGACCAAGAAGATTTGGGACTACATCAAGAAGCATGGCCTCCAAGACAAGACCAACAAGCGCATGATCAACGCCGATGACAAGCTCAAGGCGCTGTTCGGCGGCAAGGGTCAAGCGTCGATGTTCGACCTTGCCAAGTTCGTGTCTCAATACTTGAAGTAATTCGTACGAGCCGCTGTTTAGCGGCTTCGTATTCAAGGGCTGGACGATTTCGTCCGGCCCTTTTTGTTTCCATTGCACGACGCGTTGGTCATCAAAGCGTTCGCAATTGTTGAAGATCGGGAGCGTCAAGCTGCATCACAATGGCGGCCGTTTTTACAAGGTCCTTGCCATGTCGATCACATCCCGCTTGCCGCGCCGCGTCGTTCTTTGTGTACTTACATCGATCGCCCTAGCGGCTTGCGGCGGCGATGGCGACAGCACCAACTTACCGACAATCGGCGGCGGTGGCGTAAGCCGCTCACCCAGCCCGAGCACTGGCACGGACGGTGGATCATGCTCGGTCGCGAATCAAAAAAGCTTTGTGCGCGCGCATCTCAACGATGTTTATCTTTGGTACGACGAGATTCCTAACGTCGATCCGAACAGCAAGCCCACGGCTGCCCAATACTTCGACTCGCTGCTCGTTAAGTCCAAGGACAGATTTAGCTTCACCATCCCGCAAGCCGACGCCGACGCTCTGCTCTTAAGCGGACAAAACGTAAGTTACGGCGCGGAGTACAAATTCGACGCGCAGTCGCGGTTGCGCATCGCGTATTCCGACGCGGGCTCGCCCGCCGCGCAAAACGGCATCGATCGCGGCGACGAAATCGTGTCGATCAACGGAACGCCTGTATCGGCGCTGAACGCCAATCAATTGAACGCAGGTCTTTTCCCGTCGGCTGCCGGCGCCTCGGCGACTTTTGGCATTCGCGACCTTGGGCAATCAAGCGTTCGCAACGTCACGTTGGCGGCGACCACGGTGGTGAAAGACCCGGTGCCCATCTCCAACGTATTCACCGCGGCCGACGGCAAGAAGGTCGGCTACTTGGTGTTCAACGATCACCTCGCGACCGCCGAGCAACCGCTGTACAACGTGATGAGCATGTTTCAAGCGCAAGGCGTGCAAGATCTCGTGCTTGACGTTCGCTATAACGGCGGCGGATTCATCTATATCGCAAGTGAGTTGGCCTACATGATTGGCGGCGGGTCATTAAACGGACGCGTGTTCGAGCGCTTGCGGTTCAACAATAAGCATCCGGAAAAGAACGCCGACGTTCCGTTCTACAACACCAGCACCACGGGCCTACCGTTGCCGCAGCTCGGCTTGAGTCGCGTATTTGTATTGACGGGCAGTGGCACATGCTCGGCCAGCGAATCGATCATCAACGGGCTCTCGCCATTCGTGCAGGTCATCACCATTGGTGGCGCGACATGCGGCAAGCCGTATGGCTTCTTGCAAAAGAATAATTGCGGCCAGGCTTACTTCGCCATCGAGTTCGAAGGCGTCAACGACATCGGCGCTGGAGGTTATGTCAACGGCTTTGCGCCGACCTGCGCATCGCGAGACGATTTCGATCGCGCCTTGGGCGATCCCACCGAGCGTTTATTGGCGGGCGCTTTGTCGTATCGAATCAATGGTGATTGCTCGGGCGTGCCAACGGGATACGCCAAAGCACTTGGCGCGTCTGGCGAAATCCCATCGCCCGAACTTGCCCGGCCGCATGCGGGCATACGCGTATTACGTTGATGCGGTAAGCCGCAACAACGTGCGAGCAACTTGCATGCATTCGCGTACGTGTTGCTCGCCAATCCATTTGACCGCGCCGAACGATAAAGCCGCCGAAGCGGCTTGCCCGGCGAATGGCACATAACGCGCGGCATGCTTGACCGCCGCTCGCGCGCCCAGGCGACGCAACACGGCCAAAACGAGCTCGCGGGTCACGACGCGACCAATCAACGTGCTGCCCACGGCCATCACGGCCTGATACACCAACGCTCGCCGATGCGGCGACAAACGCTCGATCTGCTCGGGCGTTAAGCCGAACTCGGCATTGATGTCGGCGAAGAGCTTCATCAATACCGAGACATCGACAAAGGTATCGAACCCCGGCAAGGGGACGAGCGAGGCGGCGCTTGAGACCAACGCGCGCTGTTTGATCAATCGACGGCAACGCAACGCCGCTTGCGCGATGGCGGCGTCGCTGTCGCTCAGAGGCGGGGATGACGCGGTATCGCCGTCGTGCCGTGCCTGCATCTCATCCACGATTTCCCATTGCGTCGCCATGCGCATTAACGCAGCAGGTGCGATGCCAGACGAGGTGGCTACGGCGCTTTACTGGCCGTTGTGGTGGGCGCGGGTTCCGGGCTCCAGCGGTAGCGCTTTTCAGCGGCGAACACGGCATTGGGGTATTCCGGGCGTCCACGGCTGCCGTTGTAGCGGCCTAGCGCCATGAACACGTCGCCTTTCTCACGCTCGAGGTAGTGCCGCAAGATCGTGCAGCCATAACGCAAATTGGCGCGTAGATCGAAAAGCCCGCGCGGGTCGCCATCGCCAATTTGCCGAGTCCAAAACGGCATGACTTGCATGTATCCGCGCGCGCCGACGGGGGAAATCGCGTGTTTGCGAAAGCCCGATTCAACCTCGATGAGTCCAAGCACCAAGCTTGGCTCCAGGCCCGCGCGCTTCGCCTCGTACCACACGGTGCGCAAGAAATCCTGACGCGCGCGCGCATCGGGCTTTCGGCGTTGCAAGCGATTGCCCATCTCGCCCAGCCAACGCAAATACGCGATGCGGTCTTCGTACTGACGAAACGGTGGATCGGTGGGCGCGGCATCGGCGATTTGCGAGGCGAGAAGGCTGCGCACCGAATCCGCGAGCTGCTCTTCGCGCTGCGCGCCGGCGTGGGCTGCA
>DASTRU010000143.1:0-5167 GCA_035761045.1 Burkholderiaceae bacterium
TCAAGCGCGCCGGCGATAACGATTTGATAGCCCGGTGGCAACGTTTTGCGTAAATCATTGAGCTTGGGGTCGATCTGCATCGTGACTGTGGGGCCTTGCACGCCGTCCACGACGTCGGATTGCACGGTGATTGCCCAGTCACGGTTTTCTCGCCACAACACGCCCGGCT
Source organism: Burkholderiaceae bacterium (assembly GCA_035761045.1). Lineage (GTDB taxonomy): Bacteria > Pseudomonadota > Gammaproteobacteria > Burkholderiales > Burkholderiaceae_E > DASTRU01. The sequence continues at coordinate 170 of DASTRU010000143.1, forward strand.
CCCACACCAACTGCGCGCGCGCGAGTTGCGACATCGGCACGGCGCGACCCGACGCGGTGGGGATATTTGCCGAGCTCAATGCATCGATCGCGTTTCGTTCATCGAACGGTTGGCGAATGACGATGTCGATAAGCCGGTCGTCCTCGCGCAGCTGTCCAATCGTCGTGCCGGTGAGAATCGTTTGTGCCGCGCGGGCGATCGTTTGAGAACTCACGCCAAGCGCGCGAGCTTTTTCTTGATCGAGATCCAAGCGTAGGATTTTGACCGACTCATTCCAGTTGTCGTTGACACCCACCGTGTTTTTATTGGCGCGCATCAGGTCTTTGACCTGTTCGGCGATGCGCCTGACTTGCGTCTTGTCGGGTCCTTGAACACGAAACTGCACCGGATACGGCACGGGCGGGCCATTGGGCAAGAGCTTCACGCGGCCGCGTATTTCTGGGAAGTCATGACGAAACGCCTCGATGATGCGCAGACGTAGTGCTTCGCGCGTTTTAAGGTCGCGCGGCAACACGATGAGTTGCGAGACGTTTGTTTGCGGAAGAATTTGATCCAACGGCAAATAAAAACGCGGCGCACCGGTGCCCACGAAGGTCGTAACGCTTGCCACGCCATCTTGCCGTCGCACCCAGTTCTCGAAGCGTTTGGCGGCGGCTTCGGTGTTTTGAAAACTCGAGCCTTCCGGTAGCCATAGCTCGACCATGAGTTCGGGCCGTGACGAATCCGGAAAAAATTGTTGCTCGACAAAACGGAAGCCCATCAACCCAAGCGCGAAGCTCGCGATCGTGGCGACGATCACTTTCTTTCGATGCTCGACGCACCAATCGACCGTGCGGCGCACGCGCCGATACAGCGGCGTGTCGAACAATTCGTGATGCTCGCCCGCGCCGACCTTGCTGCGTGTTTTAAGGAGCAGCACGCCAAGATAAGGCGTTGAGATAACGGCCGCGAACCACGACACGATGAGTGCGATCGCCGTCACCGCGAAGATCGCGAAGGTGTATTCGCCGGCGGCGGATTTCGCGAGTCCAACGGGGAGAAAACCAGCGGCCGTGATCAAGGTGCCCGTCAGCATTGGCATCGCGGTCGAGCTCCATACCGCCGTCGCCGCCTCGAGCTTGTTAAAGCCTTCTTCGAGCTTACGCACCATCATTTCGACCGCAATGATCGCGTCGTCCACCAACAACCCAAGCGCGATGATGAGCGCGCCTAAGGAAATCTTATGCAAGCCAATATCAAACACGCGCATGAATAAAAACGTGATCGCAAGCACGAGCGGAATCGTGAGCGCTACGACTAGCCCCGGCCAAACATCGATGGAAAACCCGCGCCCGCTCGGCTTGCGATGAAGACCGAGCGTTAGAAAGCTGACCGCCAGCACGATGACGACCGCCTCGACGAGCACTTTCACGAACTCGTTGACCGAACGCGTGACCGATGAAGGTTGATCTTGAATTTGCCCGATCTCGATGCCGACGGGTAAGTCGGCACGCAATCGCTCGGAGACGGCACGCAAATCGTAGCCGAGTTGAATGATGTCGCCGCCCTTTTGCATCGAGATGCCGATACCGATCGCATCCTTGCCGTTAAAGCGTAGTTTCTCGCGCGGTGGATCGATATACCCGCGCTTGATCTCGGCGAAGTCGCCTAGGCGAATCGTGTTGCCGTTGGCGCGCAGTTCAAGATTGCGAATATCGTCGAGACTTAGGAATTGGCCAGTGACGCGAATTTGTACGTTGTCGGTGGGCGTAACGAGCACGCCGGAGCCTTCCACCGCGTTGCGCGAGCCCAAGGCTTCGACGATTTGTTGAATCGAAATGCCAAGCTGCGCGAACTTGCGGTGCGAGAACTCGATCCACACGCGTTCGTCTTGCACGCCGAATAACTCGACCTTCGCCACGTTCGGTACGCGCAACATTTGCTGGCGCACGAATTCGGCGTAACGGCGGACGTCCTCGTATGTAAAGCCGTCGGCGGTTAAGCCGTAGATGGTTCCAAACGTATCGCCGAACTCGTCGTTGAAGAACGGCCCGAGTACGCCAGGCGGCAATGTCCCGCGAATATCTCCAAGCTTCTTGCGCGCCTGATACCACGCGTCGGGCACGGCCTTCGGGGGCGTGGAGTCCTTGAGCTGCAAGATGATGACCGCCTCGCCTGGCTTGCTGTAGCTGCGGATCTTGTCGACATAGGGTGTTTCTTGCAGTTTCTTTTCAAGCTTATCGACGACCTGCTCGGCGATTTGCTCGCCACTCGCACCAGGCCACACCGCACGAATCGCCATCGCGCGAAAGGTGAACGGCGGGTCCTCGTCTTGCCCTAACGTTCCATACGCAAAGATGCCGCCCAGCAGTAACGCGACGAGGATGTACCGCGTGAAGGACCGATGTTCAAGCGCCCAGCGCGAAAGGTTTGTTTTAAGAAAGTTGCTCACGGCGCCGCCTTTTGCGCAGGCACGTCGCTTAGGTCGGACGATGCGTCGAGCACGCGCACGCGTTGACCGGGTTGAAGAAGATTGACGCCGGCGGTAACCACGCGTTGCCCGGGCACCAAACCTTCCGCGATCAACACATCGTTACCCGCTGGGCCGGCGACGCGCACCGGCACCAACGCCACGGTGGAGGTTTTAGGGTCGACCACCCACACCTGGGTTTGCCCGCCCTGCTCCGTTAATGCGACCAGCGGCAGTCGCGGCAACGCGGTGGGTTGTTGCGCGATGAACGACACCACCGCCGTCATGCCAATACGCACCGCGCTGACATCTCCCGTTAATCCCAGCTTGACCGTATAAGTGCGCGTAGCGGGATCGGCGGCGGCGGCAACCTCGCTAACGGCGGCTTCGAAACGTTGTTGCGGTAGGGCCCAAAGCGCGACTTGCGCGGACTTGAAATCGCGCACGAGGCCGACTCGGTCTTCGGGCACCGCGATCACCACTTCCTTTTCGCGCGTGCCCGCCACGCGCACGACCGATTGTCCGGCGCTGACAACCTGCCCGGGTTCCGCATCGATACCCGTGACCACGCCATCCATGTTGGACACCAATTCCGAATAACCGGCTTGATTGCTCTGCCCTCGGTAATTAGCGAGCGCCGCGTCATAGCTCGCGGCGGTCGATTCGTAATTCGTGCGCCGACGATCAAGTTCCGCCTTGGAAATAAAGTTTTGGCGATACAAATCCTCGAAACGTCGTAAATCGCCTTCGGCCAGCACCTTGGCCGATGCGGCCGCGTCGAGTTGCGCCTTGGCCGCGGTTTGCGCGAGCCGTAAATCTTGGGGATCCAAACGCGCTAATACTTGGCCCTTGCGTACCGTTTGACCCAGTTCAACCTTGCGTTCGACTAACTTTCCCGCGACTCGAAATCCAAGCCTCGATTCAATGTATGGCCGCACCTCGCCGGGGAACTCCAACGTCGTCGTCGCGTTGGAAGCCGCAACCACGAGCGTGCGCACTGGTCGCACGACAGGCGTGGCATCACCCGACTTAGTGCAAGCAATAAGCAACGACGATGCGACAATCGCCAAGCCGACCCGTGCAATATGCGAGATGCCTCGATCAATCAACCGAACGGTGTTCAACATCAACCGTTTGAACATGGGCATCCTTCAATGGAAATGGGATCGTTGCGATTCTATAAGCGACCGAGTGGTCGATCGTAAAGTCGGTTCGCGCCATGTCGTTCATATAAAGTCCACGGCCCATGCCTGTTGATCATTACGAGAATTTTCCCGTCGCGTCGATATTGCTGCCCGCGCGTTTACGAGCGCCAGTGGAAGCGATTTATCACTGGGCGCGATACGCCGATGATTTAGCCGATGAAGGCGATGCGCCGGCCGAGCAACGTATCGCCGCGCTAAGAGCTCTCGATGATGATCTCTACGTCTTGGAGCGCGGCGAATCGCCCTCGCATGAAATCTCGCGACGCTTGGCCAACCACTGGTCCACGTGGCGCTTACCCGCCGCGCCGTTTCACGATTTGCTGTCCGCCTTCATGCAAGACGTGACGCGAACCCGGTATTCCAACACCGCCGATCTGCATGACTATTGCCGACGTAGCGCCAATCCCGTTGGTCGACTTGTCTTGCATTTGCATGATGCGGGCACGCCTAAGCATCTTGAATGGTCAGATGCAATATGCACGGGCTTGCAGCTCGCGAATTTTTGGCAAGACGTGGCCATTGATTGGAAGAAGAATCGCGTTTATATCCCACAAGACGCGATGCATCGCTACGGCGTACGCGATGACGATATCGACCAATTAGTGTTGGGCCGACCAGTGAATAAGGCGTGGCGCGCGCTTATGCAACATCAAATCGACACCACGCGTACGTTGCTAGAATCCGGCGCCCCGCTCGCACGTGCCTTACCTGGGCGCATCGGTCTTGAACTTAGGCTAGTCGTGTTAGGTGGATTGCGTATTCTCGAACGTATTCAAGCCGTCGACTTCGACGTATTTCGCCATCGCCCAACCTTAGGAAAACGTGATTGGGCCCAACTCTTTCCCCGCGCGCTATTCGCCCTCCATCCCTTTCAATGACGCCCGACGATTATTGCCAGCAAAAGGCCGCGCAAAGCGGGTCGAGCTTTTATTACAGCTTCTTGTTCCTGCCGGCGCCCAAGCGTCGCGCGATCACCGCCTTCTATGCTTTTTGCCGGGAGGTGGACGATGCCGTCGACGAAGTCTCCGATCCACACGTGGCGCGCACCAAACTTAGCTGGTGGCGTACGGAAGTTGGTCGTCTTGCCTCGGGAAAGCCCGAGCATCCCGTCACGCAGGCCATGCAGCCGTTCATGTCGGAGGCGTCGATTACGCCGCAACGACTGCAATGGGTCATCGATGGCATGCAAATGGACCTCGATCAAACGCGCTATCTCGATTTCGCCAACTTGGCTAAGTACTGTCACTTAGTCGCCGGCGTGGTGGGATTAGTCGCCGCCGGCATATTTGGCGCGAGCGATCAACGCACCTATGAATACGCCGACAAACTCGGCCTTGCCTTACA
>DASTRU010000144.1:0-6716 GCA_035761045.1 Burkholderiaceae bacterium
GGCTCGATTTGCTTCAGCAAGCGGGCATCGCGAACGCACGGTTGCTTGTCATCGCGGTGGATGATCCGGCCGCGGCGCTCGATATCGCGCGTCAGGTGCGCAAGCGTTGGCCCACGCTGCCGATCGTCGCGCGCGCGCGCAGCCGCACCGACGCGTATGAGTTCGAGGCATTAGGCATTCGTGCCATCCGAGAAACGTTTCATTCCGCTTTGGAGGCGGCCGAACAATCCTTGCGTGCCCTAGGCGAACAGCCGCACACCGCGTGGCGATTGGTGCGCCACTTCGAACGCCATGACCGCGAACTGCTCAACCGCGCGCGCGCGGTTCGCCACGATCAACAAGCGCTCATCGGCATCACCGAACAAGGCCGCCGTGACCTGCAAGCCCTCTTGCAAAGCGAGCACGCCCAGCGCGGTCCGGACGGCGCGAGCGGCTTGGAAGAAGGCTGGACGCATCTGCGCGCGCCCGACGACGACCGTCCGCCCTCCTAAATTCCCCTATAAATAAAGCGCCCATTTCCTTAAGGAGCGGCACGCGGCGTGCTCGATGCCTGCCGCGGTCATGGGGACCGCGGTAGGTGGAGGGGAGACCAATATGACGAAGACGAAAACCAGGACGCGCAAACTAGCGCGTCTGGCATGGGGGGGGGCTGCTTGGACGATCGCCATCGCATTGGCGGGGTGCGGCGGTGGGGGCGGTGGCGGTGATACCAGCGCGCCGCTTGGCGTATCGAGTTCAAGCGCGGCCACGCAGGCCGGCGGCTCGACCGAAACGGCTGCCGGCTTGACGGATGGGAATACCAGCATCGTCGCGGTAAAACCCGGGGACATCGGCGCTACGGTAACCACGCCGCGCGCCATCACGTTGGGCGTGCCGCAAGCCGTCGATGGCGCGCGCCGTATCGCGTTGAGCTGGTCGAGCGCCGGCGACAACGTGCGCTATGCCGTGCTGCTACGGCCGAACGCAAGCGCGCCTTACGCCACCGTTGCCGAAAACGTGCGCGATACCGCCACGCGCATCGATCCGGGCCCGTCATGGCGCATCGATTGGACGCAAGCGCGCGTCAAGCTGCTGGGCTGCACCGCGCAGCAGCGCTGCGTTGAAAGCAACGAGCAATCGCTCGTCCCCGCGTTGGCGTCGGGTGCGGTGGAACTGCGCTCGCCCACCAAGCGCGCCGATCTGTTTGGCACGACCACGGTTTTAAGCGGCGATGGCCGTACCTTGGTCGTCGGCGCCGTGGGGCATCAAGTCAACGGGCTGGACCGCGTGGGTGCCGCGCATGTGTTCGAGCTTGACGCGAACGGGCAATGGGCCTTGCGCGCCACGCTGACCACGACCCGGCCGGAATCCGACGCCATCTTCAGCAGCGGCTTGGCCATTAGCCGCGATGCCAGCACGATCGCGATCGGCGCGCCCGGTGAACGCGGCAACTGCCGCTATCTCGTACCCACCGTGGGCGGCCGGTGCGGCGATAACGTCGGCGCGGTGTATGTCTACACGCGCGACGGCCGCAAGGGCTGGCGGCCGCAAACCGTGTTGCGAGCGAGCAATCCGCACACCTTCACCTCGTTTGGCAGCGATGTGGCGTTGAGCGACGACGGCAATTGGCTGGCCGTAAGTTCACCGCAGGAAGCCGGCGGCTCGGGCGGCGTCAATGGCGATCAGAGCAATCAATCCAAACCTGGCTCGGGCGCGGTGTACATGTTCGCGCGTGATTCGGGCGGGCGCTGGCGGCAAGACGCCTACGTCAAAGCCTCCAATTCCGATGCGGTGGACGGTTTTGGCAGCTTCGCGCTCGCCTTGTCGGGCGACGCGCGGGTGCTCGCGGTGGGCGCGTATGCGGAAGCCAGCACGGCCACGGGGATCGACGGCAATCAGGCCGACAACAGCGCGCCGTTCCAAGGCGCGGTGTATGTCTTTCGGCGCCAAGACGCCACCGGTTGGCGGCAAGAGGCGTACGTGAAGGCGGCGGCCGACGGCACGCGGCCGACCGCGCCCGAACGTCGCTTCGGGCAAAGCGTGGCGCTTAATCGCAGCGGCGATTTACTCGTCGTGGGCGCACCGGCCGACGGCGGCGTGGAAGTACCGCAACCGCCGTTCGGATCGCGCGTGGAAGGCACGGGGCTCGTGTACGTGTTTGGTCACAACGCGGGTCGCTGGACGCAGCTGCAAGTACTGACCGCGTCGAATGCCGAAGGTGGCGATGAATTCGGCAGCGAGATTGCCTTGAGCGCCGACGGTCGCACGCTCGCGGTGGGCGCGCCGAACGAGGCTTCGGCCAACGGCGGCATCAACGCCAACCCCAACGACGAACGCGCGCGCGGTTCGGGCGCGGTGTATGTGTTCATGCAAAACGATCAACGGAAGTGGAGCCAACAAACCTATGTGAAGCTGCCCCACCCAACGGCGGGCGACTTAGTCGGTTTGTATCAACAAGGGCTCGCGCTCGACGACGCTGGAAAAACGTTGGCGATCGGCCGACGCGATAGTTACGACGGCAGCCAACCTGGCGCGGTGTTCGTTTACTAAATCGCCAGCACACGCCCGCGCGGTACAAAGTGCAAATGCATCGCGCGGGTTTTTCAAATATCGAATCAACGTCTGTCGATAACGATGGCACGCGCGATGCGGCTCCCAAGAAACTAGTGAGATTCGTCACGAATCCGCTTTGTTTATTCAACCTTAGGAGGCCGTCATGCAAATGGAACGAGTTCAGCAGGAACTGCAAGCGGTACAGCAACACATCAAGCGCGCCGCGCAAGCGTGTCAGGCCAGCGGCAACGTGCCGTCCGACCTAAAAAGCGCGATCCAGCAGCTCGACCAGCAATCCAATCAAGTGCAGCAAGTCATGCAAAGCGGCGACGAAAATCAAATTCTTCAATGCGTGGACGAGCTCGAGGAAATTAGCGATCGTGCTCAGCACGCATGCGAGCGGTCCGACGGACTCGATACGCAACTGCAAGCCTGTGTCGAACAGGCGCATGAAAAGCTGTCGAGCCTAAAACATCAGTTGCACTAAGTCCGCGTTTCAAGGACCGCGCCATTCCTAAGTTAGTCAAACAGCGAACGCATTGGTGAATTCGCTTCGCTTGGTAAGGCATGCGCCGACGCGGCCGACAAGGCGCCAACGCGTACGCCGAGCAAACGAATGCGCCGGTCCAAGGGCACGCGCTTTAAGCACACCCCGGCCGCCTTGCGAATCGTCGTCGCATCGTCGGTCGGGGTTTCAATCGTGTGGTCGCGCGTGACGGTACGAAAATCGTCGTAACGCAGTTTTAGGCCAATCGTTTTGCCGACAAAGCCCTTGCGTTGGAGATCATGCGCGACGCGTTCGCATAAGTCGGTGAAGTGCCGCGACAACGCATCGCGATCGCGCACCGCGTGCAAGTCGCGCTCGAAGGTGGTTTCCCGGCTCATCGATTTAGGTTCGCGATGCGTGACGACTGGGCGATCGTCGCGTCCGTGCGCGGCGTCGTGCAGCCATGCGCCCACGCCTTGACCAAACCGCTCCATCAACCAATAACGATCGCATTGCGCCAGTTCGCCAATCGTGCGAATGCCTAAGTCTTCGAGCTTCGCGTTTGCTTTTGGGCCCACGCCGTTGATGCGTCCAACGGGTAAGGGATGAATACGCTCGATGATCGATTCGGGCGTGATTACCGTCAGGCCGTCGGGCTTATCGAGGTCGGACGCGATCTTGGCGAGCAGCTTGTTGGGCGCAAGTCCAATCGAACAACTCAGCCCGGTCGCGTCGCGCACCGCGCGCTTGATGGCGACCGCGCGGTCTCGCGCTACGCTCCATGCTCGCGCGGGGTCGATCGTGCTATCGCTTAAGTCGATATAAATCTCGTCGATGCCGCGATCCTCGATGCAAGGCGCAAGCGTTTGCACCGCCGCCTTGAACGCGCGCGAATAACGCCGGTACTCGTCGAAATCGGCGGGCAGCAATATCGCGTCGGGCGCGAGTTGCGCGGCTTTCATCAAACCCATGCCCGAATGCACGCCGAGCGCGCGCGCCTCGTACGTCGCCGTCGTGATGACGCCTCGGCCCGCATAGCCGCGCAAGGTCGCATGGCGGCGCTTGCCGCCACCGCCAATCACCACTGGCCGTCCGCGTAAATCGGGATAACGCAACAGCTCCACCGACGCATAAAACGCGTCCATGTCCAAGTGAGCGATGAGACGAGGCGAATCCATCGGCGTGCGCAAAGTAAACCTAAGTAAAGCTAAGCGATTTAGCCTAGGTTCGGGCGCTATGCTTGCGTCGCTTGTCATGAAACCGCGTTGATTATCCAGGCCCTCGTGATGAAACCGCTCATTCCGATCGTCATGCTCGTCGTCGCATTGACCGCATGCGAACGTCGTCCAAACGATCCGCCCAAATCCGTTCCGCTGCCCAAGACACAGACCGCCGCATCCACGCATGTGCTCGATGTGTTTCCCGCCGCGCACGCCGACGCGCCCAGCGAGATCGCCTGGCATGCGGGCGATATCGAAAGCGCCTTCGCGCGCGCGCGGCAAGACAACAAGCCAGTGTTTTTCTATTACGGCGCGGTGTGGTGTCCGCCGTGCAATCAAGTCAAGGCCACGATCTTGAGCCGACGTGAATTCATTGAACGCTCGCGCTTATTCGTGCCGGTGTATGTCGATGGCGATACGCGCGACGGCCAGCGTTTGGCCGAGCGATTCAAGGTGCGCGGTTATCCCACCATGGTGTTGTTCAAGCCCGATGGCAGCGAGATCACGCGCTTGCCCGGCGAGGTGGATTTCGAGCAATACCTGCAAGTCCTCGCGTTGGGATTGAACGCGACTCAACCCATCAAGGACACCTTGACGGCGGCGTTGGCCGGCCGACCGTTGGCGCGCGAGGATTGGCGTCGGCTCGCGTATTACGCCTGGGAGGCGGATGAACATCAGCTCGTCGCCACGGGGCGTTTACCCGTGACCTTGCACAAACTCGCGAACGCTTGCCCGCCGGTATTGACCGCCGCTCGCACGCGTTTGGGTCTTAAGGCGATCGCGGCGGCGTCCGCGGCCACGCCGCCCGCTTTCTCGCCCGCCGAGCGCAAGGCCGCCGTGGCTCGCATGCTCGACGTATTAAGCAACCCGCGCCTGGTGCGCGAGAACGTGGATGTGATTGCCGGCGCGCCCGAGGACATCGTGCGCGCTCTAAGCGCCGTCACCGCGCCCGAACGCGCGCGGCTCGTCGCGGCCTGGGACCGCGCCCTGCGCGCCTTGGTGCTTGATACCACCTTGTCCAACACCGACCGGCTCGCGGCCATGAACGCGCGCGTATCGCTCGCGCTACTCGACGACCCCGACGCGCGCTTAACCGACGCGATGATCGAGGACGTGCGCTCCGAAGTCGTTCGCGCCGACCGCGAAAGCACCAACCCGTACGAACGCCAAACGGTCATCAACGCGGGTGCCCAGGTACTTACGCACGCGGGCTTGCTCGACGACAGCGATCAACTGCTTGAAGCCGAACTCGAACGCTCGCCCGCGCCTTACTACTTCATGTCGTCGCTCGCGGCCAACGCCAAAAAGCGCGGCAACGCCAAGCGCGCGCTCGAGTGGTATGCGAAGGCTTATGAACAATCGCGCGGACCGGCCACTCGCTTGCAATGGGGCGCGAATTGGATTGGCGCCTTGATCGAACTCGCGCCTAACGAAGAACGCCGCATCGAGGACGCGACGGTGCGCGTGTTTGGCGAATTCGCTTCGGCCACGGCCAGCATCGAAGGCCGCAATCGCGCCGTCCTCGAACGCTTGCGCGGCAAGCTCGACGCCTGGAACGCCAAGGGCGACCACGCCGCGTCGTTACAACGCGTCAAGCAACGCTGGGCCGAGGTATGCGCGAAACTCCCGGCCGACGCGCAAGACCGCCCGCGCTGCGAACGCGTCATGAGCACGGCGTGAACTAAATCGTCGGCGCGCGCTCTTAAAGCGCTTATCGTCGCGCCCTAAATAAATCATCGAGATCGTCATGCCCCGCCGCTTCATTACTCCATCGCCCGCCATCGTTGCCGCGCCCAAGCCGCGCAACACGGTGTTCGCCGCGCTTATGAAGCGCGCGACGACGAGTGGCGCGGCCGGCGCGCATCGCGATCCTTCGCGGTCGCGTCAGCATCAACGTCGGGATTTGGTCGAGCGCTTGCGCGAGCTCAGCGACTAATGCGCGCGTTGCCGGATTCGTGGAATTCAAGGTTGTTCAACGTGGAAAGGAGGTGATCCGTGCAGTACCACCCACTATTCGAAGAATTTACCGATCGTTTCGTCGTGGTGACGGAAGGTTCGCAAGGTGCGACGACTGAAGGTTGAGTTCGTTGCAGCTTGTTAAGAAGCGCCGCGGGTGTTTTTAAAAACTCGCGGCGCTTTTTTTATTGGGTTTGCCAGATGTCGTGGCTCGCCTGGCATGACCCTTGATTAAGCCAGCTGGCAAAACCGTCACACAAAACAACCCACCCCATACCGGGCAAGTCGCGCGGGTCCGAAGGACAATCGCGGTCCTTCGGCCACTTTTGGACTTTCCTTTACACGTCCTTTTCAATCTCATGCGCCGCCGACATTTGCTTAAGAGCTTTGCCGCCTTATCCACCACCCCACTTGCCTCCCTTGCTCAAACACCTTCTGCTCCTATTGCGCCCGTGTCCGCGTCGTTAGGCGCGCCACAAGCCTTCGAGTACGCCTGGCTAAAAGGTCAAGCGCGTGCGCTA
>DASTRU010000145.1:0-3353 GCA_035761045.1 Burkholderiaceae bacterium
AAGGCGATGTGGACTTAGTCTCGGCGGGCATCAACATCCGCTTCTAAATTTCGATCGGTAACGCCTCACCTAAACGGCCCGCGTTTCAGCGAGCCGTTTTGTTTTGACGCGGCTCGATAGGCACGTCGCATGCATCGTGCAAGGTTCTTCGCATGGGAGAACACATATGGGACTGCTTAATTTCGTGAAAGAAGCCGGCGAGAAATTGTTTGGCCGGGCCGAGGCGCAACCCACCGCCGCGCCAGAGGCCGGGGCGCCGAACCTCGACGCGCTCAACACCACCGCGAGCAACGCGATCCGCCAATACCTCGGCACGCTCGGTCTGCCAAGCGACGGCGTGAACGTGGCCTACGACGGCGCCTCGCAAACCGTAACGCTGACGGGCTCGGTGCCCGACCAAGCCACGCGCGAGAAGATCGTGTTGGCCGCGGGCAATGTCGCCAACGTGGCGGCGGTGCAAGATCAATTGAACGTCACGCAACCGGCTGCGTCGCCCGCGCAGTACTACACCGTGGCCAAGGGCGACACCTTGTCGAAGATCGCCAAGCAGTTTTATGGCGACCCGAATAAGTACACGCGCATCTTCGAGGCGAATAAGCCCATGCTGTCCGACCCCGACAAGATTTATCCGGGGCAAACCTTGCGCATCGTGCCCGCGTGATTCATTAGCGATGCGCTTGTTGCGTGAGCCAATCGACAAACGCGCTGACATGCGGCAAGTCGCGCGTTTGCGCATTCAGCAGTAAGTAGCAGCGATAGCGCGAGGCGAGTCGTTGCGCGAAGGGCGCGACGAGTTCGCCGCGCTCTTCGAAGTCGCGCAGAAATTGCGTTTTGGCCAACACCACGCCTTGGCCACGCGCCGCCGCTTGCATGGTTTGGTCGATGTAGGTGAAGACCAATCTGCTCGGTGGCGGCGCGCCCGCGCCCGCCAAAGCAAACCAACGCTCCCAACTGTTTTCATCGCTGCTTGGTAAGCGATCGTCGAGCACGATGAGCGGATAGCGCGCCAAGTCCTTAGGCGTATTGAGTGGCCCCATGCGTTCGAGCAAGGCGGGCGCAAGCGCGGGCGTGAGTTCTTCGTCGAGCAGACGAATCGCGTCGCGTGGTGCTTGCTCGTCGCGGCAATAACGCAACGCGATGTCCAAATCGTCATCTTGCAAATCGAGCACGCGATCGCTCGCGTCGATCCGAATATCGATTTCCGGATGCAAGCGCGCGAAGTCGGCCAAGCGCGGCACCAACCATAGCGATGCGAACGAGGGCCACGTGGTCAGCGACACACGCTTGCGCGAGGTCGCGCTACGCACTTCGGTCACGGCGCGATCAATCTCGTGCAAAGCGCCGCGCACCGCGCGATGCAAGCGTTGACCGGCGGCGGTCAGTTCCAACGCGCGCGTCTTGCGGGCGAATAAGGGTTTGCCGACTTCGTCTTCCAAGGTTTGTATTTGCCGCGATACCGAAGACTGCGTCAGATGCAATTCATCGGCCGCTCGCGTGAAACTCAAGTGACGAGCCGCGGCATCGAAGCCACGCAGCGTGGCGAGTTGAATGGGACGAGTCGGACGACGCGGCATGAATTCCTCACGCATGCATGTAACGCATGCATTATGCGCGTATCCATCGTTTGTAAGGCTTTCTAAGCTCTTCGATACTGCTTATACGCAACGACTAAGTCTATTTATGACATGCATGTGACGCATGTGACAGTCGTTGATAGGAGAGTGTCATGAAATCGCCCGCCTTGTTCGATCTCGCATCCCGTGTGGTGTTGCCGTTGGATCGTTCGTCTCGCATGACCGTGCGCGTATTGCGTGGTCGTGTGTGGATTACCGAGGAGGGCAACCCGCGCGATGTGATTATTTCCGCGGGCCACTCGCATCGCATCGGCACGAATGGCCTCGTGCTGGTCGAAGGCATCACCACCGCGCGGGTGCTGATCGAAGAGCACGTGCCAGCCAAGGCGCCCGTCATCGATGTGCGCAGTTGGTGGACGGCGATGCGCTTAAAACTCGCATCGCGTCGTAAGTCGTTTGGCGCGACGTCGGGTGCGGCGTAATACCCGACTAGCCCTTATCGAAGCGCGCCAAACACCTTGCTCAAGATCGATCCACCGTACTTGAGCGGGTCTTGACGGATCGCGCGTTCTTCTTCGCCCACCACCGTATAAAGACCATCGAGCGCCCTACGCGTGACGTAGCGCTCGATGTTGGCATCGGCCTCGCTCACCAAGCCAAACGCCGCCGCTTGCGATGCGAGCCCGTTGTATTGCTGGGCCAGTCCGACCTTGTCGGTTTCGCGCTTGACGATAGGAATGAATTTTTCAGTCAACGGACTCGCGGTCTTCGCCTTGAAAAATTCAGTGACTGACGTGTCGCCGCCACTAAGGATTTTTTTCGCGTCGGCCACGCTCATGCCGCGGATCGCGTTTTGCATCAGCGGTTTTGCAAGTGGCACGGCCGATTCCGCCGCGCGGTTCATCGACACCACTAATTGATCGGCTTGCGCTTGCATGCCCGCAAAACGCAACGCCGTCTCGATCTTTTGCAATGACGGCGGCAAGGGAATGCGCAGCGCCGCATCTTTTAAGAAACCATCGGGGCGGCCGAGCCGTCCAATCGCGGCTTGCGCGCCTTGTTCAAGCGCGGCGCGTAGGCCGGCGGTCGCGTCGGTATTGCTTAACGCGTCGAGACGGCCTTGAGCGCGTACGCGAAACGCGGCCAGGCTTCCTAGCACCGCGCAAATCGCGGTTCCTATAATGCGTCGTCTGTTTTGTAGGCGGTTCATCGCCAATCTCCTGGGTGACTTATGAACTCGAATCAGCATACCGCTGGCCTAATCGCTCGTCGTCAATCGATAGTGATCGGATTGGCGATCGTGGCAGCCGTGGTTGCCCTAGCGTGGATGGTGGCGGGTCGATCATCCCAGCCCGCCCCGCAAGTGGAATTTAAAACGCTCACGGGTCAACAACTCACCACCGCCGATTTACGCGGCAAAGTCGTGCTCGTGAATTTTTGGGCGACGTCATGCGTGACGTGCGTGAAGGAAATGCCGATGCTCGTTGATACGCATCGCAAGTACGCCTCGCGCGGATACGAAACGGTGGCGGTCGCCATGCATTACGACCGGCCCGATTACGTCGTGAATTTCACCGAAACGCGCGGCCTGCCGTTCAAGGTGGTGCTCGACGTGGATAACCGCATCGCGACCGCGTTTGATAAAACCCAAATCACGCCGACGAGTTTCGTGCTCGACAAACACGGCCGCATCGTCAAGCGATACGTGGGCGAGCCCAAGGAGGCGGAATTGCACCGCTTGATCGAACAGGAATTAGCGGCGAGCTAATGGCAATTTCA
>DASTRU010000146.1:0-10223 GCA_035761045.1 Burkholderiaceae bacterium
AGAAATTCTTACTGGCATCGAAAACTACAAGCGGTCGGCCAACAAACCGAATTACTAAGACGCGCCCATCACCTTTCGATACACGGGACCCCATTGCGGGTGTCCCGCCTCCGCCTTGCTGAGTTCGAACTTAGGATCGGCGGCGCGCGCGGCGGCGAACGCTTTCTCGCACGCGCTCAAACGCTCGCTCGTGCAATAAATAAACGCCAAATACTTGTTCGCGTTGGCTACGTCGCGTGGCGCGCGAAGCTTGAGCGTGAGCGATCGTTGCAATTCGCGCTCGGCCACTGGGTATAAGCCTTCGTCATACGCGCGAAGACCGGCCAACAAGGCTTGCTCGGCGGGCTGCGCCATGAGGTCTGAAAGCGCGACGGGTTTGTTCGGCGTTTCGCATGCCGTGATGAACAACACGGCGGCGATGACGGCAAGGCGTTTGAGCACGGCGATCTCCCCGGTCCTTAGAACTTGTAGCGCAGCCGCGTGGTGGTGTCTGGCTTGACTTCCACGTTGGTGATGTAGATCGGCGAGTCGCCGTTGCGAATCTCGATCCGATGCGTGCCAACCGGCAAGGTCAAGCTCGATAAAGGCGGCGTCAACCCTTGCGAAACGCCGTTGACGAACACCTCGCCCCATGGACTCACCGCGATCGCCAACGTGCCGGTCGCTGGCGCGGTGGGCGCGGGCGTGGCCACCGTTGGTGCTTGCGCCACGGGCTTAACACTCGCACTCGGTTTACGCGTATCGCGAGGCGGTGGCGCGGGTTTGACGGGGGCGGCGTCACCCGTTTGCCCTTCCGACGTAACGGCATTGGAACCCTTGGCGGGCGAGGCAATGCGTTCAGGTTCAATCGCGGGCGGCGTGGGTGGCGTCGCCGTCTCTGGCGGCACGACCACGATCGTCGAAGTGGGCGGCGTCGATACCGCCGGTTCAACCGAAGCGGTGGATGTATCGTGATCGCCAGCAACGTGGTGATGCGCCGTCCACCAAGCGCCCACCGCGAATGCACAAGCGATCGTCACCACGCCCGCCGCGATCATTCCCGCGGGCGGCAATCTGCGTTCAGCCATGAGCGGAGCGGGTGTGGGCTGCGTATTCGACGCTCGGTTATTCGACGCCGACATGATTCGGCGCACGCGTTGACCGGCCATCCACTTGCGTAAATCGTTGGCCAACTCGCGCGCGGACGGATAACGATCCGCGGGCTCCTTGGCCAACGCTTTCGCCACGATGCGCGAGATCTCGATCGGCACCTCGGGCGCGATGTCCTGCGGCGGAATGGGGTGCCCACTTACGATGTTGCGCGTCAGTTCCTCGAACGTGCGGCCTTTGAATGGCACTTCGTGCGTCAGCACTTCGTACATCACCACGCCGAGCGAGAAAATGTCGGCGCGCCCATCGAGCGGCCGGCCTTGAATCAACTCCGGCGACATGTAGTTCGGCGTGCCGACGATGTTCTGCTCGAACGCATTACCGACAAAGCTGCCCGACACCGTCGTCATTGCTTGCGCGATGCCAAAGTCGAGCACCTTCGGATTGGTCTTACCCGTCATGAAGATGTTGGCGGGCTTCACGTCCCGATGCACGACGCCGTTCTCGTGCGCGTACTGAAGCGCGTCGGCCACGCGAACGAAAATCTCCACGGCCTGCTTGATCGAAAACTTCTCGCCTTGCGCGATCAGGTCCTTAAGCTCCGTGCCCTTTAAGTACTCCATGGCGATGTACGACTGGCCATTGATACGGCCCGCGTCGTACACGGTCACGATATGCGGGTGGTTGAGTCGCCCCGCCGCGCGCGCTTCGTTGAGAAAGGTTTCCTCGAACAAACGCGCGTCTTGTCGCGGCAGACTTAAGTTGAGCGTTTTAATCGCCACCTTGCGATGGATCACCGGATCTTCGGCGAGATACACCGCGCCCATCGACCCGGTGCCAAGCAGCCGGGTAATCCTAAAGCGCCCAACGTGATCAGGCTGGGGAGCCGCGGTGGTGGTGGCGGTCGTGCTAGGCATGCGGCCGATTATAGGCATCGCTTACTTTTGCTCCGCGTGAAATTCACAACATCGAGTGACGCTGTTACTAAAAGCGGTCGAATTAATCAAGAGTTCGATCGAAGGTTCCAGCGCGATACGGGTTGCGGTCGTTCAACTCGTCGAGATAACCGTCCACGCCGACCGACTCGTAGCGCAAAAAACGCTCGATCGCCTCGGCGAACATGGGATGCGCGACGCGATGCATGCTCGTCATCTCGGCTGGCGTAAAGCCGCGCGCGAGTTTGTGTTCGCCTTGCGCGCCGCCTTCGAACACCTGAATGCCGCGCGCGATGCAAAACTCGATCGGCGCGTAATAGCACGCCTCGAAGTGCAAGCACGGTATGTGTTCGATGGCGCCCCAATAACGTCCATAAAGCGTTGTCTCGTCGAATAAGCTCAACGTGGCGGCGATGGGTTTTCCCGCGCGTTCGGCGATGACCAGCAACACCTGTTCACCCATCGTGGCGCCGATATAGCCAAAGAACGCACGGTTTAGGTAAGGCATCGAGTGATGCTCACGATACGTACGCTCATAGCAGCGCGTGAAGAAGTCCCAGTCGGTGGCATGTGCTTGCGAACCCAAGACCGTGCGAAGCGTCACGCTCGCATCGCGAACCTTGCGACGTTCCGCACGAATTTTGCGGCGCTTCGGTCCGTCAAGCTGCGCCAGGAACTCATCGAAACTCGCATAGCCCGCGTTTTGCCAATGAAACTGCACGTTGCGCCGATGCATATACCCCGCGTTCTCCAACAACGCGCGTTCTTCATCGCTAACGAATAGCGCGTGCAATGACGAGGCTTTCGACTCGCGCAAGACCTCATCGAGCACGGCGCCAAGCACGCGGCGCGTGGGCTCGTCGCGCGCCAACAGCTTTGGCGCACTCACTGGCGTGAAGGGAATCGCCGCGAGCAGCTTCGGGTAGTAGTTCAAACCATGCTTGTGATGAGCTTCGGCCCACGACCAATCAAAAACGTATTCGCCGTACGAGTGATGTTTGCGGTAGAGCGGCACGGCGCCCATGAGCGCGTCGTGGTGCCAGGCTAAGAGGTAGCGGGGTTCCCATCCCGTGTCGGGCGAGGCACATCCGGTGCGATGCAATCCATCGAGAAACGAATGACGCAAGGCCGGATGCAATCGTCCGCAGGCGTCGCGTACCAAGGCGTCCCATTCGTGGGCTTTTACCGTGGAAAGATCGTTTATCTGCTCGATGCGATAATCCGCGGCCGTCGATTTGAGTTTTTCCATGGGCGTAAGAGTAGCGATCGCGCAAATCAATTCCACTGTCGGTGACATCGAAGGCAACGCCGCGCGCATCGTGCAAGCGTGCGAGCAAGCCGCCTCGATGGGTGCCCGCGTGGTGGTGACACCGGAGCTTTCCCTAGTGGGGTATCCGCCCGAGGACTTGCTGCTGCGTGATGAGTTGTATGCGCGTTGCGAGGATCAACTCGGCCAACTCGCGCGACGGCTTGCTTCGTATGTTGGCTTGCATGTGGTGATTGGTCATCCATCGCGTGAAGCGTTGGGAAGCGGCCCGGTGCAACGTTACAACTGCGCCTCGGTGCTCGCCGATGGTCTCGTCGTCGCGACGTACCGCAAGCATGATCTCCCGAATTACGAGGTCTTCGACGAAGTTCGTTACTTCGCGCCCAGCAGCCGGCCGTGCGTATTCGAGGTCGACGGCGTGCGCTTTGGACTAAACATTTGCGAAGACATTTGGTTTGCTTACGCGCCCGACGCGGCAAAAAAAGCGGGTGCGCAAGTGTTGCTCGTGCCCAACGGTTCGCCGTATCACCTTGGCAAGCAACACGGCCGTTTGGAAATCGCGCGTCAACGCATACGTGAAACCGGTGTGCCGTTGGTGTATGCCAATCTTGTTGGCGGACAAGACGAATTGCAGTTCGACGGTTCGTCGTTCGTGCTCGACGCTCAAGGCGAATTGCGCGCGCAACTGCCGCATTGCCAGGAGGCCGTCGAACTCGTTGAGTTCGAGCCGATGAACGATGGCGCGGTACGCGTGCCGAGTGGATCAATCGCGCCCACGCTATCGATCGAACAAGCCGTATACGCCGTTCTTGTGCAAGGCGTGCGCGACTATGTCGACAAGAACAAATTTCCGGGCGCCATCATCGGTTTATCGGGCGGGATCGACTCGGCACTGACGCTTGCGATCACCGTGGACGCGCTGGGCGCCGCGCGCGTTCGCACCGTGATGATGCCCTCGCAATACACCGCCGATATTTCGTGGATCGACGCGCGCGACATGGCCGCGCGCCTTCACGTGCGGTATGACGAAATCGCCATTCGCCCAATCTACGACGCATTTCGCGCGCAACTCGCGCCGCAATTCGAAGGGCTTGCAGAAGACGCGACGGAGGAGAACATCCAAGCGCGCAGTCGCGGTACCTTGCTCATGGCGTTGTCGAACAAAACCGGTTGGATCGTGCTGACCACCGGCAACAAAAGCGAGTTGGCCACTGGCTATTGCACCTTGTATGGCGATATGGCGGGCGGTTTCGCCGTCATCAAGGATATTTTCAAGACCTTGGTGTATCGCTTGTCGCGCTGGCGCAATACCCAAGGCGAAGTGATTCCCGAGCGCATCATCACGCGCGCGCCATCGGCCGAGCTGCGGTCGAATCAAACCGATCAAGACTCCTTGCCGCCGTACGACGTACTCGACGATATTTTGCGTTCCTACATGGAAGAAGACGAGTCGATCGACGAGTTGCTCGCGCGGGGGCATGACCGTGCGACCGTGGAGCGTGTGATACGGTTGCTACGCATTAACGAATACAAGAGGCGGCAGGCGCCGGTGGGCGTGCGCGTGACTCATCGGGCATTTGGCCGCGATTGGCGCTACCCCATCACCAACCGATTTCGCGAAGCCGCGCGTACCCATTGATCCATGAACGTCATACCCCTGCGGAGATCCGTCTTGAAGCAAATCGTCGCCATCATCAAGCCGTTCAAGCTCGAAGAAGTGCGCGAAGCGCTGGCCGAGGTCGGCGTTTCGGGCTTGACCGTAACCGAAGTCAAAGGCTTTGGCCGGCAAAAAGGCCATACCGAGTTGTATCGCGGCGCTGAATACGTGGTCGATTTCTTGCCCAAGGTCCGTGTCGAAGTGGTGGTACCAGACGACATGCTCGAACGGGCGATCGACGCCATCATCAAAGCCGCCCGTACCGGCAAGATCGGCGACGGCAAAATTTTCGTGATGCCGGTGGAGCAGGTGGTGCGTATTCGAACGGGCGAGACCGGCGAGGCGGCGGTTTAGGTTCGTTCGCGCGCGACGCTACCGCGTCGCGCGCAAGAGCACGACAAGCGCGCCCGCGCCGCCATCACGCGCGGTGGCTTGGCAAAACGCGATGACCTCGTCGCGCTGAATCAACCAACGTCGCACCTTGCCTTTGAGCACGGGTTGCCGATCGCGCGAGCCCAAGCCCTTGCCATGAATCACGCGCACGCAGCGAATGCCGCGCTTGATGCAATCGCGCAAAAACAAGCCCAACAGTTCGCGTGCTTCGTCCACTCGCGCGCCGTGCAAATCGAGTTGATCTTGAATCACCCATTGCCCGCGACGTAGCCGCCGCGCGATGTCCGGCCCCAAGGGTGGACGCTGCCACGCCAATTCGGCATCGGTATCGAGTAAGGATTCGGCGTCGAACTCGTCGGAAAGCGCTTCTTGCAACGCTCGTTCTTCATCCGCCAATCGTTGCGATGGAATCGGCGTGGGCGATGGGCGTTCAATCGACGCTTTCGGCGGTAGCGAAAGCGGAGCCACGTCGTTGACCACGCGCCTAAACAACGTGGCCTCGGCCTCGCGCCTCGCGGCTTCGCGCTTGGCTTCTTGCTCGGCCCGCTCGCGCTGTGCTTGCTCGGCCTTGAGCGCCTCACGCAATCGGGCGAGGTCGCCTAGGGTGTCGCGTGCGCGCCGGGCCATGATGATCGGGCTTCCGTGGCGATCAACCGCCCGCCAGCGATTCGAGATAGCGCTGCGCGTCGAGCGCCGCCATGCAGCCGGTACCGGCGGACGTGATGGCCTGGCGATACACATGGTCTTGCACGTCGCCGGCGGCGAATACGCCCATGACGCTGGTGGCCGTCGCCATGCCCGACAGACCGCTTTTCGTCACGATGTAACCGTTGTTCATCTCCAATTGGCCAACGAACAATTCGGTATTGGGTGTGTGACCAATCGCCACGAACACGCCTTGCAATCCCACGTCCTTTGTCGCGCCGCTACGGTTATCGCGCAGGCGCACGCCGGTCACGCCGCTGTCGTCGCCCAACACCTCGTCAAGCTCGTGGAAGTAATGAAACTCCACCACGCCCTCGGCCGCCTTGGCATTGAGCTTGTCGATCAAGATCGGCTCGGCGCGGAACTTGTCGCGCCGATGAATCACGTGAACCTTCTTCGCGATGTTGGTTAGGTACAGTGCTTCCTCGACCGCGGTGTTGCCCCCGCCGATCACGCACACGTCTTGCCCACGATAGAAAAAGCCATCGCACGTGGCGCAGGCCGACACGCCCTTGCCCATGAAGGCTTGTTCCGACGGAAGACCTAAATAACGCGCGCTGGCGCCGGTGGCGACGATGAGCGCGTCGGCCGTGTATTCGCCCGCGTCGCCAATTAAGCGGATGGGTTTATCGGCGAGATGCGCGGTGTGGATATGGTCAAACACGATCTCGGTCTTGAATCGTTCGGCATGCGCGAGAAAGCGTTGCATTAAGTCGGGACCTTGCACACCATTGGCGTCGGCGGGCCAGTTGTCCACGTCGGTCGTGGTCATGAGTTGGCCCCCTTGGGCAAGCCCAGTAATCAGCACCGGATCAAGGTTGGCGCGTGCCGCATAAACAGCCGCGGTATAGCCGGCGGGGCCGGAGCCGAGAATAAGGACTTTGCAGTGTTTGCGAGCGGTCATCGGGAAGGCCAGGTAAAGAGGCTAAGTAACGGGTTATCGTTGCGAACGAACGGTCCAGCATCGCCTGAATTTGGGGTAAGCAACAAGGTGGTGTCGGAGCCGCGCTACGCAAGCCCTTGGGAGAATTGGATTTTTCCAATCTATTCGATTATAAAACTCGCGTTTCTCGTGTTATTTCTTACGACTTATCACTCCTCTTCGCCGCACCACGGCGTACACGCATGACTACGAACGTCGAGATGTTGCGGCGAGTGCCGCTGTTTTACGGTTTAGACGACTCTCAATGCGAGGTGCTGACCCGCTCCTTAGTCAAACGCGCGGTTCCTAAAAACCGCGTCGTCGTGACCGAAGGCCAACCGGCCGAGAGCATGTTCATCATCATCGCAGGGCGCGTGAAGGTGCAGATCGCCGACCCCGAGGGCAAAGAGGTCATTCTCGCCGTGCTGGGGCCGGGCGAGTTCTTCGGCGAGATGAGCTTGATCGACAATCAGCCGTCGTCCGCTTCGGTCATCACGCTCGAGCAATGCCACTTCATCGTTGTCGGCAAGGACGATTTCCGTCGTCACTTAGTTAGCAACGTCGACATCGCGATGAACATCATGCGCGGTCTCGTGCGTCGTTTGCGGGTGGCCGATAAGAAGATCGAAACACTCGCGCTACTCGATGTGTATGGCCGAGTCGCTCGCGTGCTGCTCGATTTCTCCGAGCAGATCGACGGCAAACGCGTGGTCCGTCATAAGCTTCCAGCGCGTCAAGAAATCGCGAAGATGATCGGAGCCTCGCGCGAGATGGTGTCGCGAGTCATGAAGGACCTTGAAAACAACGGTTACTTCGTTGAACAACCCGACGGCACGATTTTGATTAACGACGCACAAGCGGTTTAAGTTTTTACGCGTCGTGCGTCACGAGGCGCGCCCAAGGGCGCGCCTATAATCGGCTGATGCCGAGGACCGCTGCTAATACTTCTGGCGCTAATGTCGCTCGCGCGGGTGACGCTTACGTCCCGCGCCGAAGCGCTGCCGCCACTCAATCCGACTCCCCAATCAATTCACGCGCGCTGCGTTTAATCGCCGAGGCGCGCTGGTTATTGTTTGCGGCTGTCGCGCTTTATCTACTCGTCATTCTTTTCTCGCATACCAACGCGGATCCCGGTTGGTCGCGCGACACGGGTCGCGCCGTCGTCAATAAAGGCGGTCGTTTCGGGGCCTGGCTGTCCGACGTTTTGTTTTATGTGTTTGGATGGTCCGCGTTTTGGTGGGCTGTCGCGTGCGCCAAGCAAGTCTGGGGTGGTTTCGCGCGTTTACGCGAACGCATGCGTACGGGCGAATCAGCGCCGCTTGCCACGCCGCACATGCTGGCCGTGAGCGCCGTGGGCTTTACGCTGTTGATGATTGGCAGCGTTGGCGTGGAAGCGATGCGGTTTTGGGACGTCAGCTCCCAATTGCCGTTCGCGCCCGGCGGCGTATTGGGCGATGCCTTGGCGACGCATATCCAACGATGGCTTGGGTTTACCGGTGGCACCGTTGCTTTGCTCGCGTTGTTCTTTGCCGGCTTCTCGCTTTATTTTCAGGTGAGCTGGATCAGCCTTGCCGAGCACGTGGGTGCATGGTTGGAGCAGTCCATTGTTCGTATTCGCGAGGCTCGCGAGGAACGCGAGGACCGGCGCGCGGGCGAGCTCGCGGCCGCGCAACGCAAGGAGCAAGTCGCCGAGGAACGCGCGCATATCGTCGAGCCAAAAGCGGCCAAGCCAATTCGCATCGAGCCGCAAATCGCGCAGGTGCCTAAATCGGAACGCGTGGCGAAGGAAAAACAAAAAGCGCTATTTACCGATTTGCCCGATTCCGTCTTGCCGGTGATCGACTTGCTGGACGCGCCACCTCTCACGCAAGAATTCATTAGCGCCGATACGCTCGAGTTCACCTCCCGCCTGATCGAGAAAAAGCTGCGCGATTTCGGCATTGAAGCCACGGTGGTCGCGGCCTACCCGGGGCCAGTGATTACGCGTTACGAGATCGAGCCGGCCGTAGGTGTGAAGGGCTCGCAAATCGTCAATTTGGCGAAGGATCTGGCGCGTTCGTTATCGCTCGTGAGCATTCGCGTGGTGGAAACGATTCCAGGCAAGACCACGATGGGTTTGGAGCTGCCCAATCCGAAACGACAGATGGTGAAGCTGTCGGAAATTATTGGCTCGCAGGTCTATCACGACGCGCACAGCATGCTCACGATGGCGTTGGGTAAGGACATCGCGGGCAAGGCGGTGGTCGCCGACTTAGCCAAGATGCCGCATTTGCTCGTGGCGGGCACGACGGGGTCGGGTAAGTCGGTCGGCATCAACGCGATGATTTTGTCGTTGCTGTACAAAGCCACGCCCGATCAGGTGCGGCTAATCTTGATCGACCCGAAGATGCTCGAGATGAGCGTCTACGAAGGCATTCCGCACTTGCTTGCGCCGGTCGTCACCGACATGCGTCAAGCCGGTCATGCGCTTAATTGGTGTGTGGCCGAGATGGAGCGCCGCTATAAATTGATGAGCAAGCTCGGCGTGCGCAACCTCGCGGGCTACAACAACAAGATTGACGAAGCGACCAAGCGCGAGGAAAAAATCCCGAACCCGTTCTCGCTCACGCCAGACGCGCCCGAACCGCTCGAAAAACTGCCGACGATCGTCATCGTCATCGATGAGTTGGCCGATTTGATGATGGTGGTCGGCAAGAAGGTGGAAGAGCTCATCGCGCGGATCGCGCAAAAGGCGCGGGCGGCGGGCATACACCTCATCCTCGCGACGCAACGGCCGAGCGTGGACGTCATCACCGGTCTCATCAAAGCCAACGTGCCGACGCGGATTTCGTTTCAAGTCAGCAGCAAGATCGACTCGCGGACCATCCTCGATCAACAAGGCGCGGAAGCCTTGCTCGGGCAGGGCGATATGTTGTGGTTGGCCGCGGGCACTGGCTTGCCGGTTCGTGTACACGGTGCATTTGTTTCCGACGACGAGGTGCATCGAGTCGTCGAGTATCTAAAGAAACGCGGCGAGCCCGATTACGTCGAAGGCATTCTCGAAGGCGGCGTGGAGAGCGATTTCGCCGTGGATCTCGGTCCGGGCACCGGATCAGCGG
The DNA here is from genome assembly GCA_035761045.1 of Burkholderiaceae bacterium. Taxonomy (GTDB): domain Bacteria; phylum Pseudomonadota; class Gammaproteobacteria; order Burkholderiales; family Burkholderiaceae_E; genus DASTRU01. The sequence continues at coordinate 10,067 of DASTRU010000146.1, forward strand.
GCGAGGGCGGCGAAGGCGATGCGCTGTATGACCAAGCCGTGGCCATCGTGCTTAAGAACCGTCGCGCCTCGATCTCCCTCGTGCAACGTCATCTCAGAATCGGTTACAACCGCGCGGCGCGTTTGCTCGAGCAGATGGAGCAAGCCGGTCTAGTATC
>DASTRU010000147.1:0-2585 GCA_035761045.1 Burkholderiaceae bacterium
ACGTCCGACCCGAGCCAACCGCGCACCGCGCCATGGAACACGAGATTGGCAAACAACAGCACAAGCAACAGCAGCTTCATGGGGAGTGGTGAGTCGCGGCGCGAACGAGTCCGTCAAGCACGAGATTATCGGCGACCAGAAAGTTTGCGCCGGTGACATCCGCGACACGTTCGCGCAAGGCACCCAGCCCGCCGCCCGTGAGAATCAAGCTCGCCGTGCCAAACGTCGCAATCGCCACGCGCCACGTCTGCGCCAACGCGCCGAGCTGCGCGCGTGCCACGCCCTCGGCGATCGCTTCGGCCGTGTCGCTTGGAAACGCCACGGGCGCGTCGATCAGCATCGCGCGCGGCAGTCGCGCCGTGCCGTGCGCCAACGCGTCGAACATCAACTCGACGCCAGGCAGGATCACGCCGCCGAGATACGCCTGATCCGGCGAGACGGTATCGATCGTCGTCGCGGTGCCAAACGAGGCGACGACCAGCGCGCCCGTCGGACGATGCGCGCGCGCGCCGATCGCCGCCGCGAACCGGTCGGCCCCTAACGTTGGCGCGCGATATCGGTTCTCGACGCCGCCGGCGCGCGGTTGCACGCCAAAGCGTTCCACGCGCAATCCGTTGGCGATCAGCCGTTTCACCACGCCTTGCGTGAGGGACTCGGCCGCCACGCTGCACACCAAGGCGCGCACATCATCGACCGCCCAAGGCGCGGCGAAGTCGCGCGCGAAATCCTCGTGACGACAAGCGCCGGTCGCGGTCCAGTCGGTGTGCGCGTCGTGCGCACGCGCATCGGCGTGAATTAGCCGCCAGCCCCATTTCACGCGGGTATTGCCAATGTCGACGGCGAGAAACGCGTAAGCGGTCATGTGTTTCGCTCGGTGATCGCGCGCAAGGAAAGATCGCCCACCACATGCGTGCGACGCGCCCCGCCCGCCTCGCGCAACAACACTTCGCCACCCGGCCCCACGCCCTCGAATCGGCCACTGGCCACGCATTGGCCGTCTTGGCGCAACTCAACATCGCGCCCGTGATACAGATGAGCCGCGTCGAACGCCGCGCGAAACGGACGAAAGCCCTCGCGAATAAAGCGATCGGTCGTGCGTTCTATTTCAGCGATCACGCGCGCGGCCAAGGCATTGGGGTCCACGTATCCGCCGCCAAGGCTTGCGAGGTCCGTCGCGTCGAATCGCGCGCTCGCATCGCTTGGTTGCAAATTCAACCCAATGCCAACGACCACCCACGTCCCCAACGCCACGGGCTGGGCTTCCACGAGCAATCCGCCCAGCTTGGCGCCGCTTGCGGGCGCGACCACATCGTTCGGCCATTTGAGCGCGACGTCCACGCCCGCGGTCGCGATCGCCGCGCGAACCGCGAGTCCACACGCCAACGTGAAACCGGCCAGCTCCGCGGGAGAAATAGGCAACTCAAGCCCCAAGGAAGCCGTCAACGACGCGCCCGCGCTATCGAGCCAATGGCGGCCCAAGCGGCCGCGTCCGGCGGTTTGCGTCAAGGCGCCGAGGAAGACTCGTGGCGGACGCGAGGGCGAGACGGCCAGCGCCATGAGCGCGCTATTCGTGGAATCAATGCACTCGACGACCCGCACGGCATCGAAGCGACGCCAATGAGGAGATTCGCCGCACGCAATCGCAACGGCACGACGAAGAGCGTCGGAGTCGAGCATGCAAAAAGGCTAACATGGCCCGAGATGCCGAACCCTAAAACAAAGTCATGGCAGCGCCATGCGTCGCCTCTCGCGCGGCAAGCATGTATCGCGTATGCCGCATTGCTGGTGATCGCGAGCTTGTATCCGTTGGCGGGCTGGCGCGACGCGGGTGTGTCGCCGTGGGCCTACCTCACCGCGCCCTGGCCGCGATGGCTGACGGGCTTCGACATGGTCACCAACGTCATGGCCTATGTTCCGTTTGGCGTGGTCGCGGTGTTGGCCGTGCATCCGGCCCTGCGCGGCGCGGCCGCCGTGGTCGTGGCCACGGTGCTTGGCGCGTTGCTGTCTGGTGGGCTTGAAGCATTGCAAACCTACTTGCCCAATCGCATCGCCTCGAACGTGGATTTGGGTTTGAACGCGGCGGGCACCCTACTGGGCGCGTTGCTCGTCGCGCCGTTCGCCAGCGCTCTGCTCGACCGCGGCCCGATGCGCGATTTGCGCCGCCGTTGGTTCGAGCGCGACGCGAGCCGTGGGCTCGTGCTCGTCGGTCTTTGGCTGGCCGCGCAACTCGCGCCGCTACCGATTTTGTTTGGATTTGGCGAGATCGTGACGCCGGCGTTCGAGTTGTACGCCGAACTGACGAGCACGCCGATGGATCCGCCGGTCTGGATCGACTTCACGCCGGAAGACGTGGTCGCCAACGAAGCCTTGATCGCGGGCGGCGGCCTCGCCGGCGTGGCGCTTTTGATGCTCGAACTCACGCGGCCAAACGCGCCGCGCTTTCGCTTGGTGCTCGGCTTGGTGGCGCTGGCGGTCGGCGCGCGCAGCTTGGCGTCGGCCATCGCGTTGTCGGCGGAAGATGCCTTGAACTGGGCCACGCCGGGCGCCAAGCTTGGTCTTGCGATCGGCCTGGCCTTGGCGCTAGC
>DASTRU010000148.1:0-8744 GCA_035761045.1 Burkholderiaceae bacterium
TGCGGTAATGCCGCATGTGTCCTTGATCGGCCTTAAATCAAGAATGCATTCATGGGCCACATACCCCTCGCGACCCATATACAGCGTGGGGAAATGCGGCGCGAGTTGCTTGGCGATGTAATTCGCGTTGAGCAAGGCGACTTGCGTGGCGCGCTTCAAGCCCGACGCGCCCATCATCGTGATGTACATCCACGAAATGGGCAGGATGCTGGCCGACCCATAACTCGCGGCGCTCACCATGCCAACCGGATGGGCGCCATCGACCACGTCGCCAAGCTTGCCTGGCAGATACGGCGCGAGATGCGCCTTTACCGCCACCGGCCCAACGCCCGGTCCGCCGCCGCCGTGCGGAATGCAAAAGGTTTTATGCAAATTCAAATGCGAGACATCGCTGCCGTATTGGCCGGGCTTGGCGAGGCCAACCAAGGCGTTCAAATTCGCGCCATCGGTGTACACCTGGCCGCCATGGGCATGCACGATCTCGCAGATCTCGACGATGGCTTCCTCGAACACGCCGTGCGTGGACGGGTAAGTCACCATCAATGCCGCAAGCCGCGATGAGTATTGCTCGGCCTTGGCCTTGAGATCGGCGACATCGACGTTGCCACGCTCGTCGCACTTCACCACGACGACTTCCATGCCGCACATTTGCGCCGATGCGGGATTGGTGCCGTGCGCGCTTTCGGGAATCAAACAAATATCGCGATGCGCCTCACCACGCGCGCGGTGGTAAGCGCGAATCGCGAGCAAGCCCGCATATTCACCTTGCGCGCCGGAATTGGGCTGAAGGCTCACCGCGTCGTAGCCCGTGCATTCAACGAGCATGGCTTCGAGTTGCGTGATGAGCTCGCGGTACCCCACGGTTTGATCGGCCGGCGCGAGCGGATGAATGTTCGCGAACTCGGGCCAGGTCACGGGAATCATCTCGGCCGTGGCATTAAGCTTCATCGTGCACGAGCCAAGCGGAATCATCGACCGATCCAACGCCAAATCGCGATCGGCCAACTGCCGCAAGTAACGCAGCAACTCGGTTTCGGAGTGATGCGTGTTGAACACCGGGTGCGTGAGATACGCGCTCGTGCGCACGAGCGATGCGGGAATCGCGTCGGGCGTCGTTTTATCGAGCGCATCGATATCAAGCCCGCCTTGCACGCCAAAAAGCGCCCACAGGCGTTGCACGTCCGCGCGCGTAGTGGTCTCGTCGAACGAAATACCCACCGAGTGCGCGTCGATCTCGCGCAAATTGATTTCGATCGCGCGCGCCTTGCCATGCACTTGCGCGGCATCGATACCGGCGACCGTGACCGTATCGAAGAATTGCTGCGTGACGTTCAATCCTTGCGCGCGCAACCCGGCCGCGAAAATCGCCGTTAAGCGATGCACGCGTTGAGCGATACGCTTGAGTCCCTCGGGCCCGTGATACACCGCGTACATGCTCGCCATGACGGCCAGCAGCACTTGCGCGGTACAGATATTGGACGTGGCCTTCTCGCGCCGAATATGTTGCTCGCGCGTTTGCAAGGTCAACCGATACGCGCTGTTGTGTTGGCTGTCGATAGACGCGCCCACCAACCGCCCCGGCATCGAGCGCTTGAACATGTCCTTGCACGCAAGAAACGCCGCGTGCGGACCGCCAAATCCAAACGGCACGCCAAATCGCTGCGTATTGCCCACGACGATGTCGGCGCCCCACTCGCCCGGCGCCTTGAGCACGGTCAACGCCAACACGTCGGCCGCCACCGCGACGAAGCCACCGCGCGCATGCGTGGTCTCGACGATGCGCGCGTAATCGCGCAGCTCGCCGGTACTCGTCGGGTATTGCAACAACACGCCAAACGCATCGGCGCTGGCGGCGTGTTGATCGTCGCCGACGATCACGTCCAGCCCTAAGGCTTCGGCCCGCGTTTTCACGACGGCGATCGTTTGCGGATGGCAATCGCGCGAGACGAAGAACGCATTCGACTTCGATTTGCACGAACGTTTAATCAAAGTCATCGCCTCGGCCGCGGCGGTCGCTTCGTCAAGCAACGACGCGTTGCTGATTTGCATGCCCGTTAAATCGCACACCATGGTTTGGAAGTTGATCAACGCTTCCATGCGGCCTTGCGAGATCTCGGCTTGATACGGCGTGTATGCGGTGTACCACGCGGGGTTTTCCAAGATGTTGCGCAAGATGACCTTGGGTGTATGCGTGCCGTAATAGCCTTGGCCGATGAAGCTTTTGAACACGCGGTTCTTCGCCGCGAGTTCGCGAATCTTCGCCAACGCCTCTTCCTCGTTCACGGGCGACGGCAAGGCCAATGGTGAGTCGAGCTTGATCGACGCCGGCACGATCGCGTCCACCAATGCGTCCAACGAAGGTTGCCCGACGACGGCGAGCATGTGCGCGATCTCGGCGTCGTTAGGACCGATATGACGCGCGATGAACGCGTCGTGAGCTTCAAGCTGATGCAAGGTGGACATAAATATCAAGGATCAAAATAACTTAGGACTAAACCATTCGCCGCGAAGACACGCGCGCCGAAAAAACTTACTTATTCGCCGCCACGACTTGTTCGTAGCCGCTTGCGTCAAGCAAACCATCGATCGAACCGTTGGCGGGCTTGAGCTTGTAAATCCATGCGTCGTAAGGACTAGTGTTGAGCTGTTGCGGTTCGCCGTCGAGCGCGTCGTTGAACGCGACGATCTCGCCATCCACCGGCGCGTACACATCCGACGCCGCCTTCACCGACTCCACCACGCCGGCCGTCTCGCCGGCCTTCACCGTCTCGCCCACCTTGAAATCGCCGACGAACACCAAGTCGCCCAGCATGTCTTGCGCGGCGTCGGTGATGCCAACCCAAATCAATCCATCGTCGCCCACCTTGGCCCATTCGTGAGACGAGGTGTATTTCAAGTGCGCGGGAATATTCATCGTGTTCTCCAAAAAATAATTAGACGAACGCACGCCCATTGCGTACGAACGGCGGTTTAACGACTTGAGCGGCGAGCGGCTTGCCACGCACATCGACTTCGACCGCATCGCCCACCTTGGTGCCGAGCGGCAGCCGTGCCAAGCCGATCGACGCGTTCAATGTCGGGGAATACGTACCGCTGGTGATTTCGCCATCGCCTAAATGGGTCGCTACGCGTTGATGCGCGCGCATCACGCCTTTTTCAAGCGCCTTAAGCCCGAGGAATTCATGCCGTTTGCCGTCGCGTTCGAGCGCCGCGCGGCCGACGAAGTCGCGCGTGCCGCGCAAGTCCACCGTCCAAGCGAGCCCCGCGTCGAGCGGCGATACGGTTTCGTCCATATCGTTGCCGTACAGATTCAAACCCGCTTCAAGCCGCAAGGTGTCGCGCGCGCCCAGGCCGCTTGGGCGTACGCCCGCGTGTTGCAAGGCTTGCCATAGCATCGGCGCGTCGGTGGCGGGCAGCATGATTTCAAAACCGTCCTCGCCGGTGTAACCGGTGCGCGCGACCAGTAAATCGTCGGCCACCGCGCAGAAGAACGGTTGCAAGGGTTCGCTAAAGCCACGCGCGGCGGGCAGTGCTTCCCAAAACCTTGAGCGCGCGTTGGGCCCTTGCACCGCGATCATCGCGAGATCGCGACGCGGCGCGACCATCACATCAAACCCGCGTTCCATGCGCACGCGATCGATCCATTCAATGTCTTTTTGCGCGGTCGATGCGTTGACGACGATGCGAAACCAGGTTTCGCCTAAGTAATACACGATCAAATCATCGATCACGCCGCCTTGGCCATTGAGCATGCAGGTGTAAAGCGCCTTGCCCGAGACAGCGAGCTTGTCCACGTCGTTGGCGACGAGGTAGCGCAACAAGGGGCGTACCTCCGGACCGCGCAAATCCACGGCGCGCATATGCGAGACATCGAACATGCCGGCGTCGGTGCGCACCGCGCGATGCTCGTCGAGTTGCGAGCCGTAATGCAGCGGCATTTCCCAGCCGCCAAAGTCCACGGTCTTGGCGCCACAGGCCACGTGTTGTTCGTAAAGCGGGGTGCGCAGTAGCGCGGGAGAAGAAGCTAGGTCGGGGGACAAGTGAACCTCAACGCTCAAGTGCGAAACAGTGACGTTAGACGGATCGGCAGCGACCGCCATGACAAACGCATGACGTTCACATGCCCCGCTCTGTCCTGATACCTGAGAGTTTTGAGCCCCTTCGGTGGCGACCGTTCCGCATGAATGCGAAAGTCGCGCTCTCCAGAGATGCCGGCCTCGTGCGCGGTTCGGATGCCTGAGCGATTAACGGGACGTTACGCCTTCGGCGGCAAGGTTCGCGTTCAAATAACGACCGCGCCTTGCACTCTCCCGCGCCGAGGTTCACGTTGAATTCACGTGAATCGGCACGGGGCGAGGATACACCAGGGTTCGATGACCGAACCCTCGATTTTTAGTTGTTTGGCGCGGTGCCGTTGGCGGGGCTTGACGGCAAGCGCGGCATTTCACGCACGCGGTCGAACACGATTTGCGGATCGAAGCCCGCGCCGAGTTGCATGGCCTCGCGCGTGACCGAGGCGCTATCGGCCGCGCCGCTACTTGCGGGCGCGTTGGTGGTAGCGGCGCGCGCACTGCCCTTGCGGCTCGCTTTCTTCGCGGCCGGCGCCGTCGCGGCGGTGGACGCCGACGCGGTGCTCATCGGCACGACGGGCGGCGCGGCCACGTCCACGACTAAGTCCATCCGCTTTGGATTCGTGCAACCGGTTTCGATCGACACCAACGCGGGCGATTCGCGAATGATTTCCTTCGAGCGCACGAGCATCACGCCCGAGCTCTCGCTGTTACGCGAGAGCGCAACCTTGCCGCCCGTCACCACCGTTTTCACCGCCGTGCCACTTACCGTGGGCGAACGATTGATCTCGATGCAAGGAATGGCTAGACGGCCGCCTTGCGATGCCTCGACGGGCACTTCAAGCGCGAGCGGCGCGCCAAGATAAGAGGTCGCGCGCGGCGTTCCGTAAACAACTTCTTGCGCGTGAACGGCGCCGGCCGCGCACGCGACGGCGGCCAATAAGGTGGCGATGGAAATCTTCTGCATGACGGGGGCTCCGACGGATGCGGCGCGCCCATGCGCCGCCTGGAGCCGGCACCTTACTCGATGACATGGGGCTGTGTCTGCAACCCACGCGTTCAAGCCGGCCTCACCGACGCGCGTACGCGACGCAGTTGTGACGCAATTCGCATCACGACACCTCGCGCATGCGAACCGAAACCGCGAAAACTCAACTTATCTCCAGAAGCTCACGTCCACCCAAGCCGCACGCAATCGACGAAGTACTGCACGCGACCCTCGACCTCTTCCTCCACGAGCCCGTGCACGTCCGTCTCGAAGCCCGGGAATTGCGCGTTGAACTCGCGCGTGAAGCGCAGGAAATCCACGATCGTTCGATTAAACCGCTCGCCCGGAATCAATAACGGAATACCCGGCGGGTAAGGCGTGAGCAAAATCGACGTAACGCGGCCTTCGAGTTCATCGATCGGCACGCGGTCGATCTCGCGATGAGCCATGGCCGCGAACGCATCCGACGGCTTCATGGCGGGTTCCATGTTCGACGTGTACATCTCGGTCGTGAGGCGCGCGATGTCGTGCTTGCGGTACATGCCGTGAATCTGTTCGCACAAATCGCGCAAGCCCACGCGTTCGTACTTAGGAAACGCCGAAACAAACTCGGGCAGGATGCGCCACAACGGTTGATTGCGGTCGTAATCGTCCTTGAATTGTTGAAGCGCGGTGACGAGCGTGTTCCATCGGCCCTTGGTGATGCCGATGGTGAACATGATGAAGAACGAGTAAAGCCCGGTCTTCTCGACGATGACGCCATGCTCGGCCAAGTACTTGGTGAGAATCGCCGCCGGGATGCCGAATTCATCGGAGAAGTTGCCATCGACATCCAAGCCCGGCGTCACCACCGTGGCCTTGATCGGGTCGAGCATGTTGAAGCCCGGCGCCAAGTTGCCAAAGCCGTGCCACCGCTCGCTCGCGCGCAATTCCCATTCGGCGGGATCGGCCAAGCCTTCGGTGGCTTGCTCGTCGGGCCCCCACACCTTGAACCACCAATCGGCGCCGAACTCTTCGTCGACCTTGCGCATCGCGCGACGAAAATCGAGCGCTTCGACAATGCTTTCCTCCACCAGCGCGGTGCCGCCCGGCGGCTCCATCATCGCCGCCGCGATATCGCACGAGGCGATGATCGCGTACTGCGGCGACGTGCTCGTGTGCATCAAATACGCCTCGTTGAATCGATGCTTGTCGAGCGTGCGCGTCTGGCTTTCTTGCACCAGGATTTGCGAGGCTTGGCTCAAGCCCGCGAGCAGTTTGTGCGTGGACTGCGTCGCATACAGCATCGACTCCTTGCAGCGCGGCCGGTCCTTACCAATCGCATGAAAGTCGCCGTAAAAATCGTGAAACGCGGCGTGCGGCAGCCATGCTTCGTCGAACAACAGCGTGTCGATCTGCCCATCGAGCAAGCCCTTGATCGTCTCGACGTTGTACATCACGCCGTCGTAGGTGCTTTGCGTGATGGTGAGAATGCGCGGCTTGGCCTTGACCTTCTCGGGCAAGTCGCGCGTAAGCGGATTCGCCTCGATCTTCTTGCGAATGTTCTCGGGCTTGAACTCGTCGAGCGGAATCGGTCCGATGATGCCTAAGTGATTGCGCGTGGGCATGAGAAACACCGGGTTCGCGCCGCACATGATGATCGAATGCAAGATCGACTTATGGCAGTTGCGATCGACCACCACGATGTCGCCGGGCGCCACGGTGCTGTGCCACACCATCTTGTTCGACGTGCTCGTGCCGTTGGTGACGAAGAACAAATGGTCGCTGCCGAAAATGCGCGCCGCGTTGCGTTCGCTCGCCGCGACGGGGCCGGTGTGGTCCAGCAACTGGCCAAGCTCTTCGACCGCGTTGCACACATCGGCGCGCAACATGTTCTCGCCAAAAAACTGGTGAAACATCTGGCCCACCGGGCTTTTTAAAAACGCCACGCCGCCCGAATGGCCCGGGCAATGCCATGAATACGAACCGTCTTGCGCGTAATGCGTCAACGCGCGAAAGAACGGCGGCGCGAGCGAATCGAGATACGCCTTGGTCTCGCGAATGATGTGGCGCGCGACGAATTCGGCCGTGTCCTCGAACATATGAATGAAGCCGTGCAACTCGCGCAGCACTTCGTTGGGGATGTGCCGCGACGTACGAGTCTCGCCGTACAAGAAGATGGGAATTTCGGCGTTGCGCTTGCGAATCTCGCGCACGAAGTTGCGCAGGTTGACGATGGCCTGCTGCTGCTCTTGCGGAATCTCGGAATTGAACTCGTCGTCGTCGATGCTGAGCACGAAGCCCGACGCGCGGCTTTGCTGCTGCGCGAACATCGCCGTATCGGAAAAACTCGTCACGCCCACGACGTCGAGTCCTTCGCGCTGGACGGCTTCGGCCAACGCGCGAATGCCCGAGCCGGATGCATTCTCGGAGCGAAAATCCTCGTCGATGATGACGAGCGGAAAACGAAATTTCATGCGGACTCCGAGGATCGGCGGGAACCGAATCGCAACGCGACGGCCCCAAGAAGAAAGGCGCGGATTATAGGAACGTTACGGCCGCATGAAGTTCGCCGCGGCGCAATCGCGCATGGCAAAGCGCACGGAAACAACTCTTTGCAACGCGCTTGTCAACATTCAAGTACCCGGTCCGTTGAGCCGGTCATTAGGAGGCACATCGCATGCCCGCTACTTATCCGCCCTCGCCGCTCATGCATTCCTCGTCGTATCGCTTGGCCAATCGCTGGCGCCGCCTCATGTGGTTGATGCTCGCGCTCTTTTTAACCGCCGGCTGCGCCACCCGCTCGGTCGCCTACCCCGAACGAACCGACGAACGCGCGCCGCCTTGGCTCGCGGGCCGCGTGGCATACGCCTCGGGCGATGTGCAGATCGTTCAACCCGGCGAAGTGGAAGAAACGCGGCAATGGCGCCCCGCCGTGGTCAATGATGTGGTGAGCGCCGCCACCAGCATCGCCACCGGCGGCGATAGCCGAGCCGAATTACGCGTGGGTGGCCATGCGTTTCGTCTAGGCGAAGTCAGCCGCTTGGTGGTGCGCGGCTTGGACAGTCAACGCTCCACCGTGCAACTCGACGTCGGCAGCCTCAACGTTCGCTGGCGCGACTTCGAGCCCAATGCGCATGTCGATGTGCTTACGCCAACCGCGCGCGTTGAATTGCGCGGCGCGGGCCGCTTTCGCGTGGACACGCGAGGCGACAGCACCGTCGTCACCGTCTTCGAGGGCCGCGCGCATGTCGCCAACGATGGCGGCGGCACGACGGTGGGCGCGGGCCGGTCCGTCACCATCACGAACGACGCATTCAGCTTTGGCGGCGCCGTTATCACCGGGCTTGACGACTGGGCGCTAGCCCGCGACGAACGCATTCGGCCGCGCGTGGCCACCCGTTACGTCTCGCCGTGGATGACGGGCTACGAAGACCTCGACGAATACGGCCAATGGGTGGACGAGCCGCAATACGGCACCGTGTGGATTCCCACCGCCGTCGATCCCGGCTGGGCACCCTACCGCTATGGGCAATGGCGCTGGGTGTCGCCCTGGGGTTGGACGTGGGTGGACTACGCGCCGTGGGGATTCGCGCCGTCGCACTACGGCCGTTGGGTGATGGTGAGCAATCGTTGGGCGTGGTGGCCGGGCGCCTACGTGGCCCGCCCGGTGTATGCGCCGGCCTTGGTGGCGTTTAGCTCGCACG
>DASTRU010000149.1:0-7501 GCA_035761045.1 Burkholderiaceae bacterium
CACTTCAAGGCTCGCGACCAACGCCGGCCAATCGCCATCGAATGCGATTGGCTCGTTGCTCGGCGCGGACGAAGCCGCACTTGATGTCGATGTCGATGCCGACGATGTCTCGCTCGCACTTGGCGGTACCGTGCGCGCCACCGTGGCCGCGCGTGTCGCGACCAATGGCACGGCGGGCCGATCGCTTGCGCGTTGCTTGAGCGCGTCGAGCGACGACCGCGCGGTGGATGGCGCGCTCGATGACGAAGACGCCGCCTTCGCCGAGGACGCAGCCGCGTCGCCGCGCGACGGTGCCGCGTGAACCGACGTTAACTGCGCGGGGCGAAACGCCAACATGCGCAACACCGTCATGAGAAAACCCGCGTGCTCATCGGGCGCAAGCGCAAGCTCGTGACGCCCGGTGATGGCGATCTGATAGTGCAATTGCACCTCTTGCCGGTCGAACGACGCCGCGAGACGGCGGATCGCGTCGGCCTCGGGTAAATCGTCGGGCACCGCGTCGGGCTGCGTTTGCGCAAGCGCGATGCGCTGGAACAAACGCGCGAGGTCCTGCAACGCCGTGCCAAAACCGACCGATGCTTGCGCCATCGCATCGGCCAATTGCACGAGCGTGCGTCCATCCTCGGCGAGCAAGGCTTCGGCAATCTTCACGAGCCAGCCGGTATCGACCGCGCCCAACATCGCGCGCACCGCGTCTTCGCCCACCTGTCCGGCGGAGTACGCAATGGCTTGATCGGTCAGCGACAGCGCGTCGCGCATCGAGCCATGCGCGGCTTGCGCGAGCAGGCGCAACGCGTTGGGCTCGAAGGTGATGCCTTCGTCGTTCAACACGCGCGTCAAATGCTCGACGATTTGCGCGGGCGGCATTTGCTTAAGGTTGAACTGCAAGCAACGCGACAAAACGGTGACCGGTACTTTTTGCGGGTCCGTCGTCGCGAGGATGAATTTGAGATGCGCGGGCGGCTCTTCCAGCGTTTTAAGCATCGCGTTGAACGCGTGGCCCGTGAGCATGTGTACTTCGTCGAGCATGAAGACCTTAAAGCGCGCGGCCGTTGGCGCATACACCGCGCGTTCGAGCAAGGTCGTCATTTCATCGACGCCGCGATTGCTTGCGGCGTCCATCTCAACGTAATCGACGAAGCGGCCCGCGTCGATCGCGGTACATGCTTCGCACACACCGCACGGCGTGGGCGTGATGTCGCCGCGCCCGTCGGGCCCGACGCAGTTCAAGGATTTAGCGAGGATGCGCGATAACGTCGTCTTGCCCACGCCGCGAGTGCCGGTGAACAAATACGCGTGATGCAGTCGTTGTTCGGCGAGCGCGTGCGTCAACGCACGCACGACGTGCTCTTGTCCGACTAGCTGCGAAAAATCGCGCGGCCGATGCTTACGAGCGAGGACCAGATAGGTCATGCGGCGCGGGGCTCATGAAGGCGAATGAGAGAAGGAGGTGAGCCTGATCCTCGGCACTTACGGAAAATCGCTGTGGCTGCTTCGTTCCCGACCTGACCAGGTTCACGACGCCGCAATGCGAGGGGGCCCACCAACCGCGATTCTACCCGTGTACATAAGGCGAGTTTCATAAAGTTCACGCGGCACGCTCGCCACCGCAACGCCAACATGTACCAAATTGCGGTTCGAGCGTCTCGGCGCACTTCGCGCAACGCCACGCCGCGCCCGTCACCGCACGTTGCACATCGTCAAGCACGAGACGCGCGCGATGCTCATCGAACACATCGTTCACCCACAACTGCGGTGCCGCTTCGAGAAACGGAATTTCGCCTAGCGCTCCGGCTAACGCGGTGTTTCGCAGTTCGCAACGAATACCGGCCGAGCGCAGCACATTGACCCAATGGTGGGCCGTCACGAGGTCGGGCGCGCGCATCAGCAGTTTCATGCGTAATGGGGCAAATGTTGTTTGAGTTCGCGGTAAAGCTGGCGATACAACTCAAGCCTTTGCGCGCTGATTTCACCTTGCGCGGCAGCCTGCGTGATCGCGCAATGCGGCTCCTCGAGATGACGGCAATTATGAAAACGACAACCGCCGAGATGCGCGCGAAATTCAACGAACGCGTTTTCAAGCGTGCGTTGATCGAGGTGCGCCAATCCAAATTCTTGAAATCCCGGCGAATCGACAATACGAATATCGCCATGCATATGAATACGCGCCGACGTCGTGGTGTGTTTACCGGAATCGAGCTTGCTCGAAATTTCTTGCGTCGCGATCCGCGCCTCGGGCACCAGCAAGTTCACGAGCGTTGATTTACCCATGCCCGATTGGCCGATGACGACCGTCGTCGCGTTTTGGAAATACGGCGTCAACGCCGTGCTCGCGTCATGCGGCGAAGCGCGTAGCGACACTTCAACCACCGGATAACCCAAGGCCGCGACGAACGCTAAACGCGCGCGCGCCTCGTCCAACCCGTTCAGTTCCACCTTGTTGAACACGACGAGCGCCGGCACATCGGCGGATTCGGCCGCGACCAAGGCGCGAGACAACAGATCGAGCGAAAACGAGGGCTCGACGGCAACGACGATGGCAATGCGATCGACATTCGCCGCGAGTAATTTTTGGCGATATTGATCCGAGCGATACACCAAATTGCGGCGCTCCAATACGCGTTCAATCACGCCCTCGCCTGGCGATGTTGGCTGCCACACCACGCGATCGCCGCAGGCCACGTCGCCGCGTCGTCCTCGCGTGACCGCGTGAATCACCGATTCGCCCATGCCCGGGTCGACGCGAAAGTGCCGCCCGAACGCCGCGACGACCTCGCCCTCGCGATTTCCTTCGTCGTCGTTGTCGCGCGTTAACGCGCGCGAGCCCCGCTTCATCGCCGCCTTCCCCTCACCACTTAGGCGCGACCTTGCGCATACACCGCATTGGCCTTCGCGGCGCAAATAAAGTCATTGTCCGAAAGGCCCTTGACCGAGTGCGTGCTGAACGCGACCTCGCAACGGTTGTAGCCCACGACTAAGTCGGGATGATGGTCTTCGCGATGAATAACCCACGCAAGCGCGTTGATGAACGCAATCGTTTCGTAATAGTTGGCGAAGCGGTACGTGCGCACGAGCGCGTTGCGCGCGCCGTCCCACGTCCATTCGGGCAATTCGGCAAGGTTGCGTTCAATCGTCGCGTTGTCTAATGGCGAACCCGATTGGTGAATGCAATGCGCATTTAAGAATCGCGTACTCATGCCGCCACCGTTTGCAATCGCGCCAGCCGTTGTCGCGCGGGCGGATGCGAGTGATAAAACGCGGAATAAAGCGGATCGGGCGTCAACGTCGTGGCGTTGTCTTCGTACAGCTTCACCAAGGCGCTTGCGAGCGATTTCGCATCGGCTTGTTGGGCCGCGAATGCATCGGCCTCGAATTCATGCTTGCGCGAGGTGCGGCTCATCAATGGCGAAAACGGGAACGTGAACGCCGGCAATGCAAGCACGAACAGCACGAGCGCGACCGCATCGTTCGGCGCGTCCAATCGTGGCGCGACGCCAAGGCCTAAATAAAACCAGGTTTGTTGACTCAACCATCCAAGCAGCACCAAGCCCGCGAGCGCGATCACCATGCTCATGCCCACGCGCTTCCAGATGTGGCGTAGCTTGAAGTGCCCGAGTTCATGCGCGAGCACCGCCTCGACTTCGGTTGGCGTTAGACGTTCGATCAAGGTGTCGAAGAACACTACCCGCTTGGACGAACCCATGCCCGTGAAATACGCGTTGCCGTGCGCCGAACGCTTGCTGCCGTCCATCACGAACAACCCTTTCGCGCGGAAACCACAGCGCTTTAGTAAATCGTCGATGCGGGTCTTGAGCGATGCATCGGCCAAGGGTTCGAACTTATTGAATAGCGGCGCGATGACGGTGGGATACAGCATGAACACCAGTGCCTGAAAACCCACCACCACGCCCCATGCCCACAACCACCACATATCGCCCGTGGTGCGCATGAGCCATAAGACGGCGGCGACCAAGGGCAGACCAATCACGGCGAACACGACCGCGCCCTTGACGAGATCGGTGATCCATAACGCGGTCGTCATGCGGTTAAAGCCAAATCGTTCCTCGACCTTAAAGGTGGACCACCATTGCAAGGGCAGATCGATCGCCGCTGAAATCACGACAACGCTGGTGATCAACGCGATTCCGGCAGGTATACCCGGCCCTAACGTGTTCAGCCAAAACAAATTCAACGCGTTGAGTCCGCCGAGCAAGGTAAAGCCGAGAACCACCACCCAACCAAGAAGCCGGTCGACGAATCCCACTTGGAGTTTGGCCAGCGTGTAATCGGCCGCCTTGCGATGCGCCTCAAGACTCACCTTGTCCGCGAACTCGGGCGGCACGACATCGCGATGCGCGATCACGTGTCGCGCTTGGCGTCGCGCGAGCCATAGTTGCATCGCGTAGGTCAGCAACATCATGAAGACGAAGAGGCCGGCAAACATCGTGGACAACGAAACCGTGGCGGCGGGAATCAACATAAGGAGCGGAAAAATGCCTATGGGAGAATCGGCGCGACTTCAACAATTCATTATTCGCCGCGGCTAAACGATTATGTCAGACGCCCTCACCGCCTCATCCGTTCCTGAAAACGCTGTTCGTAGCGAGTTAAATCTCGTGTGGGTCGACATGGAAATGACCGGCTTGTCGCCAGACACCGACCGCGTGCTTGAAATCGCGATGATCGCCACCACGCCAACGTTGGAGGTGATCGCCGAAGGGCCGGTCGTCGTGTTGCATCAGCCCGACGAAATCCTCGACCGCATGGACGCATGGAATAAAGGCACGCACGGTAAGTCGGGGCTTATCGATCGCGTGCGCGCATCAACCGTGAACGAAACGCAAGCCGAGGATATTTTCATCGAGTGGATGCGCAACCACGTGCCTCGCGCCAAAAGCCCGATGTGCGGTAATTCCATCTGCCAAGACCGACGCTTCATGGCGCGCTGGATGCCCCGACTCGAAAACTGGTTTCACTATCGAAATATCGACGTCAGCACATTGAAAGAGCTTGCGCGACGTTGGAAGCCCGAGGTGGTCGAAAGTTTTCGCAAGGCTCAGGAGCACACGGCGCTCGCCGATATTCGCGAGTCGATCGCCGAGTTGCGGCATTACCGCACGCACTTCTTGCGGCCCGATCTTTAACGTGACCGCATGATGTTCGTCGAGCGCATTGCCGGCATCGTGCTGCCGGTGCTGTTGGTCATCTTGACCGGCTTTTTATATGCGCGGCGCGCCGAGCCCGACATGCGCGCGATCAATCGTCTGAACATCGAGTTGCTTTGCCCCTTGCTCGTGTTTTCCGCGCTCGCGAGTAAGGAGTTCGACCTGCTGGCATATCGCGGTCTGTTGCTCGGCGCATTGGTCATCGTGTTGGGGTCGGGATTACTAGCCTGGCCTATCGCAAAACTCTTGAAGGTGAATTGGCGGACCTTCGTGCCGCCGATGATGTTTAACAATTGCGGCAACATGGGTTTGCCACTCGCGGTATTGGCGTTTGGCGCCAAAGGTTTGGGGCCAGCGGTCGCGGTATTTGTCGTCTCCAACACCTTGCACTTCACGCTGGGCCAATTCCTCGTGAATCGCCAGGCGCAGCTACGCACCGTGTTGCACTCGCCCATGATCTGGGCCACGGTGCTTGGCACCGTCGTGGCGTTGATACGCCTGCCAGTGCCCGCCGTAATCATGGTGCCCGCCAAACTATTAGGCGACGCGACGATTCCCTTAATGCTCTTCGCCTTGGGTTGCCGCATGACGACCGTCTCGCTACGCGGCTGGAAGATTGGCTTCATTGGCGCGATCGTTTGCCCGTTGACTGGCATCCTCATCGCGCTTTTAGTCGCCGACGTACTGCGTCTGCAAGGCCAAGAGCGCGGTCTGTTGTTCGTCTTCGCCGCGCTGCCACCAGCCGTATTGAATTTCTTGGTCGCCGAGCAATACAAACAAGAGCCCGACAAGGTCGCGTCGATCGTTTTGCTCGGCAATATCGGCGCGCTGGCCTTCGTGCCGCTTGGGCTTTACTTAGGCTTGCGTTAGCGGCGGTAGAGCTCGATCCGCTCGCGCCGATCGGCCGCGCGTCGGCCTTCCCAAATTAGACGCCAACGCTGAGTGTCGATATCGGGCAACGTCTCGGTGCTGCCGCGATGACGCAACAAATACCGGCACGATGCATCGCCAAAACGCAACCCGTTGAAGTACGCGAACGACGCGCGTTGCGGCAAACCGAATGGTTCGGCGTACACGCACGCCCCCGGGGGAACGCGCTTGGCCACTTCGGCGGACACGTAGCGATACGTTTTTAAATAATCGACGTACGGCAACGTCAGGGCGATCAATACCGTCCATACGAGCACCAACCCGCTCGAGGGCAACAAGGCGCTGCGCCAAAGCACCGCCGGCCGCGTGGCGACGCGCCAGCGCACGATCATCGCCCACGCCAGCGTCACGGCCAGCGCGATGCCGAATCCAACGACGCTGAACGTACCCTCGTACCCAGGCGCAATGCGCGCGAAGTTCGCCGCCACCCGTGGCGGTAGCCCGAACGTAATGGCGAACCAGCAAAACCAAACGCCCAAGGCGAATAAGGAAAACGCGAGCAACGCGAACCAGTCGATGAGATTGGCCACGCTTCGCGACAGCGCCGGCAACCCGAACGCGCACAACATCAAAATCGGCGGCACGATCATCAGCATGGCGGTATCGCCGGGCGGTTGACCAAACGCAAAGAGCGACACCGCGCCCAGTGCTCCCGCGATCGCTACCGCGATATGCGGCGATCGCCATTGGCGGCGCCATGTCCACGCCGCCAGAGCCGCAAGCGGCCACGCAGGCCACACAAACCACGGCAAATTACGCAGGTAATACAGCCAAACGGACGGCTGCGCGATCCATGTATTCCAAGACGTTTGCGAAAGCCACGTCGATCGGAATTGTTCTCCTCCCGGCACCTTCGACATAGCAAACCACCATGCCGCAAGCGGAAGCACCGTGGTCATCACCGCGATAGGCACGAACCGTTTCGCCACCGCGCGCGCGCTTGGCGACAACAGCAGTAGCGCCACCATCGATACCGCGGGCATCAATAGGGCCGCGAAATTACGAGTCAGCACAAGCGCCGCGCTGGCCAATCCAAAAAACAACGCGCCGCGCACCGGCCGATCCAACGCGCGTATGAGCCCGAACAGCACGACGCACGTGGCGGCGAATTGCCCAATCTCGGCCGAGGATTCATGCGCCCGAACGAGCAGCCCCAAGGTTGCGATGGCGAGCAGCAAGCCGCTGTCGGCCAACACACGGCCGTAATCCTTCGGCGCCGGATGGCCGCCAAACGCAAACTGCTGCGGTTGCGCTTCCGGTCTACGACCGAGCAAATAGGTGCCGTACCACACCGCCGCCGCGGCCACCGCCATGGCCAGCAATGACGTCAAGCGCGCGACCTCATCTGGCGCGACGATCGCGCCCAACAATCGAATCAACGCGGCACCAAACCAATAGAACAACGG
>DASTRU010000150.1:0-6772 GCA_035761045.1 Burkholderiaceae bacterium
GCTCGTCAGGCTGGTTTTTCCACAGCACCTGTGGATAACCAAAACGACGGCGAAAAACATTTCTTCTTGACTTCTTAACGATTCATGGCAACACGCACATCCGCCCGCGCTGATTATTCGGAAGCCTCCATCAAAGTCCTCAAAGGGCTCGAGCCGGTCAAGCAACGGCCAGGCATGTACACGCGTACCGAGCATCCGCTGCACATCGTGCAAGAGGTGCTTGACAACGCGTCCGACGAGGCTCTCGGCGGGCATGGTCAACACATCCTCGTCGAACTGCATGCCGACGGTAGCGTCAGCGTCGAAGACGACGGCCGTGGAATTCCAGTTGGTCTGCATCCCGAGGAGAAGGTGCCAACCGTGGAGATCGTGTTCACGCGCTTGCACGCGGGCGGCAAGTTTGAAAAAGGGTCGGGCGGCGCCTACAGCTTTTCGGGCGGCTTGCATGGCGTGGGCGTGAGCGTGACCAACGCGTTGGCGCAACGGCTGGACGTAACGGTGTGGCGCGATGGTGGCGTGCATGCGATCGCGTTCGCGGGCGGCGACGTGATCGAGCCCTTGAAGTCGCGCAAGGCCGGCGCCGGCGATAAAAAACGCGGCACGCGCGTAACGGTAAAGCCCGATCCTAAATACTTCGACTCGCCCAACATCCCGCTTGGCGAACTTGAACGCTTGCTTCGAAGCAAGGCGGTGTTGTTGCCCGGTGTGCGCGTCACGCTGCGTCAACACGTTAAGGGGCAGGCCGAGGAAAAAACATGGCTATACGCCGAAGGCTTACGCGGTTATCTCAATGAAGCCTTGCAAAGCGAACCCTTAATCCCGTTATTCGAAGGCCAAGGCCATGCCGACGCGCGCGACGAAACCTTCGCCGAGGGCGAGGGCGCGCAATGGGTCGTCGCCTTTAGCGAGGATGGCGGTACGGTGCGCGAAAGTTACGTGAACTTGATTCCAACGCCCGCCGGCGGAACGCATGAAAGCGGTTTGCGCGAAGGTTTATTCGCCGCCGTTAAGAGCTTTATCGAGTTGCATTCCTTATTGCCCAAGGGCGTGAAGTTGTTGCCCGAGGATGTGTTCGCGCGCGCGAGCTTCGTGCTCAGCGCCAAGGTGCTCGACCCGCAATTTCAAGGGCAGATCAAGGAACGGTTGAATTCGCGCGACGCGGTGCGATTGGTCGCGAGCTTCGTCAAGCCGTCGCTTGAGTTGTGGCTTAACCAGCATGTGGATTGGGGTCGCAAACTCGCCGAGCTTGTGATCAAGCAAGCGCAAACACGATTGCGCGCCGGACAAAAAATCGAAAAGAAAAAAAGCTCGGGCGTGGCGGTGTTGCCGGGTAAGTTGACCGATTGCGAATCAACCGACTTGGCGCACAACGAGATCTTTCTCGTCGAAGGCGATAGCGCGGGCGGCAGCGCCAAGATGGGCCGCGACAAGGAGTTTCAAGCGATCTTGCCCTTGCGTGGCAAGGTGTTGAACGCGTGGGAAACCGAACGCGATCGTCTTTACGCGAACAACGAAATTCACGACATCGCGGTAGCGATTGGCGTCGATCCGCATGGCGCGAACGACGAGCCCGACTTATCGAATCTTCGCTACGGAAAAATCTGCATTCTTTCCGACGCCGATGTTGATGGCTCGCATATTCAAGTCTTGTTGCTCACGCTGTTTTATCGGCATTTTCCAAAGTTGGTCGAACGCGGTCATGTGTATGTCGCGCGGCCGCCGTTGTATCGCGTGGACGCGCCCGCGCGCGGTCGCAAGCCCGCGCAAAAACTGTATGCGCTCGACGATGGCGAACTCGAAGCGATCGAGGATAAGTTGCGCAAGGACGGTTTGAAGGAAAGCGCTTGGCAGATCAGTCGCTTCAAAGGCTTGGGTGAAATGAGCGCGGAGCAATTGTGGGAGACCACGATGAACCCCGACACGCGCCGCTTATTGCCCGTGGCCTTGGGCGACCTGGACGTGTCGAGCACCAACGCGACGATGAACATGCTCATGGGCAAGGGCGAAGCCGCGGCGCGGCGCGCTTGGCTCGAAGAGAACGGCAACGTCGTGGAGGCCGACGTGTGACGCATGTCACGACAATAAGTGTGAAATACGTTCGCAAAATTCGTGAAGTCGGCTTACCGACAATGCGATGACGCGGCGATACTCGGCACCATAAGCCAAAAGCAAGGCAGGAGAGTCGGGGGGCTCATGGAAAAAGCCATCGTTTCGACGCGTGGACGCGTTGAATTACCCAAAGCGGTACGCGACGCCATGGGCCTCAAGCCCGGCGACGAAATTGAATTCATACCCGGCGAGGACGGCGAGTTTTCGATTCGCCGAATCGCCAACGCGGAATTGCTGCCGCCGTTCGGCCCCGTGGACACCGTGCCCTTCGTGGGCGATCTCGTCATGCAAGAGCCCGAGGCCTTGCCGATGGTGATGGTGGTCGACGATTCGGCCGTCGTGCGCAAGGTCGCGCAACGCTTGCTCGAGCGTCAAGGGTGGGCCTGCATTCAAGCGGCCGACGGCGTCGATGCGCTCGCGCAATTGCAACGCCTAACGCCGCATGTGTTGCTCGTCGATATCGAAATGCCACGCATGGACGGCTTGAGCTTCACGAGCACCGTGCGACGCATGCCCAACTTGCGGCATATCCCGATCGTCATCATCTCGAGCTTCGCCGACGAGGATTACCGTGAGCGCGCGCGCAATCTCGGCGTGAACGTATATCTCAACAAGCCGTACGACGAACGCGAATTGTTGACGCATGTGCGTCGGTTCGTGACGGCCGCGTATAAGGGTGCGGTACACGCGTAACGCACGTTTAATTTTGAAAAGCGAAAAGGGGCGGCATGAGTCGCCCCTTTATCATTCAAGCCCTTCAAAAACCGCTTCTCGCAGGACCACCCAGCATGGATGACGTTGCCGGACTTCGACACGATGAATCCGACCACTTGACGCTCGCGCGTTATGCCGAGCGCGCGTATCTTGATTACGCGATCAGCGTGGTCAAGGGCCGCGCGCTGCCCGATGCATCCGACGGGCAAAAGCCGGTGCAACGGCGCATCTTGTATTCGATGCGCGAAATGTCCCTTATCGACACGGCCAAGCCGCGCAAGAGCGCCGCGGTCGTGGGCGATGTGCTCGGCAAATTGCATCCGCATGGCGACAGTTCGGTGTACGACGCGCTCGTGCGCATGGCGCAAAACTTTTCGCTGCGCTATCCGTTGATCGACGGGCAAGGCAACTTCGGCTCGCGCGATGGCGATGGCGCGGCGGCCATGCGCTACACCGAGGCGCGTCTTACGCCCATCGCGAAGCTGTTGCTCGATGAACTCGACGAAGGCACGGTTGATTTCCAACCGAATTACGACGGCACGTCGCAAGAACCTAAGTTATTGCCCGCGCGTTTGCCGTTCGTGTTGCTCAATGGCGCGTCGGGCATCGCGGTGGGCTTGGCGACTGAAATTCCCTCGCACAATTTGCGCGAAGTCGCGCGCGCGACGGTGGCTTTGATTCGCGATCCCAAGCTTGAACTCGACGCGGTGCTTAGCGATTTGCCAGGACCTGATTTTCCCGGCGGCGGCCAAATCATTTCCGCGCCAAGCGAGTTGCGCGAGATTTACGCGAGCGGCCGTGGCAGCGTGAAGGTGCGCGCGCGGTGGAAGATCGAAGAGTTGGCGCGCGGCCAATGGCAACTCGTGATTCACGAATTGCCGCCTGGCGTGTCGTGTCAAAAAGTCCTCGAGGAAATCGAGGAACTCACTAATCCAAAAATCAAAGCCGGCAAGAAGTCGTTAAGCGCCGAGCAACAACAACTCAAGGCGCAAATGCTCGGTTTGCTCGACGCGGTGCGCGATGAATCGGGCAAGGACGCGCCGGTGCGTCTCGTATTCGAGCCGAAGTCGCGCAACATCGCGCAAGACGAGTTCGTGAACACGCTGCTTGCGCAAACCTCGTTGGAATCGAGCGCGCCAATTAACTTGGTGATGATCGGCCGCGATGGCCGGCCGCGCCAGAAAGGTTTAATCGAAGTCCTAAGGGAATGGATCGCGTTTCGTTTCGAGACGGTGACGCGCCGTACGCAATTTAGATTGCGCAAGGTCGACGAGCGGATTCATATTCTCGAAGGCCGGATGACCGCTTTTTTGAATATTGACCACGTCATTCGCATCATTCGCGAGGCCGATGATCCCAAGGCGGCGCTGATCGCCGAGTTCAAACTCAGCGATACGCAAGCGGAAGACATTCTCGAAATTCGCTTGCGGCAACTCGCGCGTTTGGAAGGCATCAAGATCGAGCGCGAATTAGCCGAACGTCGCGAGGAGAAAGCCGGCCTCGAAGCCTTGCTCGCGAGCGACGGTGCGATGCGCAAGCAAATCATTAAGGAAATCGAAGCCGACGCGAAGCAGTTCGGCGACGATCGCCGCACGCTGATTGAACAAGCAAGCCGCGCGAGCATCGAAGTGCGCGTGATCGACGAACCGGTGACCGTCATCGTGTCGCAACGCGGTTGGTTGCGCGCGCGGCAAGGCCATGGTCATGACGCCGCGCAATTCACGTTCAAAGCCGGCGATGCTTTGTATGCGACGTTTGAATGCCGCACCGTCGATACCTTGCTTGCGATTGGCAGCAACGGCCGCGCGTATTCGGTGCCGGTAGCGTCCTTACCCGGGGCGCGTGGCGATGGTCAACCAGTGACAACCTTCATCGATCTCGAACCCGGATCGCGCATCGTGCATTTTTATGCGGGGCAGGGCGGCGACACGTTGATGCTTGCCACGACGGCCGGGTTTGGCTTCATCGCCAAGGCGAGCGACATGCAATCGCGCCAACGTGGCGGGCGTAGCTTCATTACGCTCGATGCGGGGGCCGAACCTTTGCGACCCTCGCGCATCGGTGCCGATGTCAGCGCGCTCGCGTGTTTGAGTAGCGGCGGCAAGTTGCTTGTGTTTGGACTCGATGAAGTCAAGCATCAGTCCGGCGGCGGGCGTGGTTCAACCTTGCAAGATCTCGATGCCGACGAGACGTTGGTCGCGGCCTTGCCGATCGGGCCACGCGGCGTGGTCGTCGTGGGCATGCAATCGGGTAAGGAACGCAACGTGGCGTTAAGCGGTAATGCGTTGGCCGAGCACTTCGGCAAACGCGCGCGAAAGGGTAAGTTGGTGGGTAAGTTGCGGCCGGCCAAGGCTTTGTTGCCGCCGGGTTAATAAAGCGTGGGGGGCGGGGTCTTGCGGCGACGCCCCCGCACGACGTGCCATATCACTAAGCCGGTAAGCGTTAGCCCAATCAACCAATGGGCGAGCGATACAACGTCGCGCAACGCGGGCGACCCCGCGTAGTACAACAGCCAGCCTGTTGCCACCAACACCACCAATACGGCGGCCAACAACCCGCCACTTAGTCGGTTGCGCTTAACGCGCCACGCCTTGCGTATGTGGCCGTTAAGCAAACTGCCGCCGAAAAAGAGCAGCACGAAACCGCCAAGACCGTGCAGCTTCAACGTCCATGGTTCGGCGGGATGAATCACATCGCCGAATTCACCTGCCGTGCGACCAAAGTAATGCAGCACCAACCACGCTAAACCAGTCACGGTGATTGCGATGATGCTGCCGTACACCGACCAGCGGTGCCAACGTTCCAAGCGAACGGCTTCAAGCGGAAAGCGGCGCGTCATGGGTATGAGGAGTCGAGGCGGGCGCAAGCATGAGCGCCGTTGCTTGAAATGCCGTTAACGCGGGATGACGGGTATTACCGCTTATCAGCACGACCTTTGTGAGCGCATCGGCTTGCGCGCAGGTGGGTGCCAATACGGACACGCTCACACCACTGTGGTCGCACTCGCCGGTTCGTGGATGGATCAACGCATTCACCATTTTTCCGCGATGCGTTCGTGTCGAGAAATAACGCGCCGACGTCGCGAGCGCGACGTTTTCGAGTCGCACGAGAGGTTGGATCGAATACGGATTGGCGGGATCGCGAACATTGACCGGATAGGCGCGTTCACCAATCGCGCGCATGTCGCCGCCCGCGTTGACGAGCGCGTTGCTCACGCCGTTGTCGCGCAAGGCGTCGATCGCGCGGTCCACCGCATACCCTTTCGCGATACCACCTAAGTCAATCCATAAGGGCGCGCGTTTCAACACGGTATCGCGTTCAATAATTTTCAATCCGTCTCGCAACCCAGTCGAAGGAATGACGGTGGATGCTGGTCGCGGTAACAGTCCTCGATCGACAAGCCGAGGCGCAACGCTAATGTCGAATAAGCCATTGCTGCGTCGATGAACGTCATCGGCCAGCATCAACACCTCGACGCATTGAGGATCGACCCGTATGGCGGTATTAACCGCGGCCGTGTTGATGCGCGAGACGTCGCTGGTCGCCATGTGAAAACTCATCGACGCATGCACGCGCTCGATCGCCGCGAACGCCGCTTCGGCCGCGGCTAAGCCGAAAGCTTCGTTGGGCGCGTCAAGCGTGATGTCCACCAAGGTACCCAGTAACGGCCTTGCTCGACGAAGCACGGCTTTGGTCATTCCAAGGCCGCCTTATGCAAGGCGAGCAAACGCTTGACGCCTTCGGTCACATGCAAGCATGACAACGTAGCGCCGCTGATGTTGTGGATGTCGTCGTCAAGCTTGAGTGCCGCGTCCACGCGTTTGCCTTTGAATTGCGCGCGCCAACGCGGGTTGCGAATTTCGTCGCCATACGTCTCGCGGTACGTCATGACTTCGAGATTACGAAAGGCCCCGTTCGCATCGATGCCGGCCGCGTAGGTGATGAACTC
>DASTRU010000151.1:0-6217 GCA_035761045.1 Burkholderiaceae bacterium
GATCAAGCAGCGTTTCGAGAATACCGGCCTGTTCGCCCGCGGCGACGAGGTTGCAAAACAGCGCGTCGAAATACAGCGGATGCTTGCGAAACGCCGCGTTCAAACTCGAACCGGTTTCCACGTCGGAGCGCACGTCGTTGAGCAGCTTGGCCACCGAGGGATTCGCGTGCCCCTTGGCCGCGATGTCGAAGGCTTGTAGCAACGGCACGCCGGCTTTCATCATCGTCGCCAATTGGCGCGTGAATACGGCAATGTCCTTCTCGGTGATCTTGCGGCCGCTACGGAAGGTTTGTTTCTTCACCTTCGTGACCATGATGCCTTGCCGGCGCAATGCCGCTTGCACCACGGCTTCGCCGCCCGCGCGCATTTCGCCGCGAATGACTTTACCGGTCTTGTCTTTGCCTTCCCACGCGAACATCGGTTCGCGCAATGGTTTAGCGGCGGTACTGGTCGCCATGGCGGTTCCCCCTTAAAGCTTTTGGTCGCCCGTTATTCGTTGGTGACGGCGAGCACTTCCTCGATCGACGTCATGCCCTGTTTAACTTTCCATAACCCCGAGGTGCGCAGATCGCGCACGCCCTCGCGCGCGGCTTGCGCGGCGATATCGAGCGCGGTACCGCCCGACAAGATGAGCCGTTGCGTTTCCTCGCTGATCGGCATGACTTGGTAGATGCCAACGCGGCCCTTATACCCGGTGTTATTGCAATGCTCGCAACCCACGGGCTTGTATGGCGTCCAGCTGCCGTCTAAATCCGCCTCGGTGAAGCCTGCCTTGAGTAGCGCTTTCGGATCCACCTCGAGCGGCACCTTGCAATGCGTGCACAGTCGGCGCCCAAGGCGTTGCGCGGTAATCATGATGACCGACGACGCGATGTTGAACGCCGGCACTCCCATGTTCGCCAAACGCGTCAACGTCGTCGGCGCGTCGTTGGTGTGCAAGGTCGAAAACACCATATGGCCGGTTTGCGCCGCCTTGATCGCGATATCCGCCGTTTCAAGATCGCGAATTTCGCCGACCATGATGACGTCCGGATCCTGACGCAGGAACGAGCGCAACGCGGCCGCGAAGGTCAAGCCCGCCTTCTCGTTCACGTTGACTTGGTTGATCCCCGCCAATTGAATTTCGGCCGGATCTTCCGCCGTGGAGATGTTTACCCCAGGCTGATTAAGAATGTTCAAGCAGGTGTACAGCGACACCGTCTTGCCCGAACCCGTCGGACCGGTGACCAACACCATGCCGTACGGACGACTCACCGCATCGAGCAACAACTGTTTTTGATCGGGCTCGTATCCCAGTGCATCGATGCCAAGTTTGGCCTGCGATGCATCCAAAATCCGCATCACGATTTTTTCGCCAAACAAGGTTGGCAAAGTCGACACGCGAAAATCAATCGCCTTGTTCGGCCCCAGCACCAATTTCATGCGGCCGTCTTGCGGCACGCGTTTTTCGGAAATGTCGAGCCGCGAAATAACCTTGATGCGCGACGCGAGCTTGTCCTTAATCACCAGCGGCGGCTGCGCGATTTCTTGCAGCACGCCATCGACCCGGAAGCGAATGCGATAAAACTTTTCGTACGGCTCGAAGTGCAAGTCCGACGCGCCCATGTTGATCGCGTCGATCATCACTTTTTGCAAGAAGCGAACAACCGGGGCGTCGTCGACTTCGGTTTCAACGGCGGCTTGTTGCTCTTCGGCGGGCTGATCTAGCTCCAGCCCTAAATCCTCGCCGGCGAGTTCGTTGAGCTTGGTCTCGGCCGTCTTACCGACTTGTTCGACAAGCTTGATTAACTTGTCGTGCTCGACGATGACCGGATCCACCGTCATCTGCGTCGCGAACTTGATCTGATCAAGCGCTTGCAAATTCGTGGGGTCCGATACCGCGACGGCGATGCGGTTGCCGCGCTTGCGTAGACCAATCACGCGCAGCGACGCCACGAGCTTTGAATCAATCGCCTCGGCTTGTAACTGCGCTTGATCGAGAGTATTCAAGTCCAGCAGCGGATGCCCAAACGTATGCGCGCAAAACTGCGCGAGTTCCAACGGCGTTAATGTTTTCGCCGCGATGAGTTCATCCACGAAGTGCGAGCCATTGGCGGACACCTTGCGTAACAAGACATCGACTTGGTCCTGCTTGATGCGCCCGTTTTGCATAAGGGCGCGAGCAAGGCCGGGCAGGGTCGCGAGTTGAGATGCGCTAGGCGCTGCGGACACGTTGATTTGGGAGTAAGGCGAATCGAAGACTCACACACGCGTCAAATAGCGCGCGCGATGAGTGCGAAATGCGGTCGATGTTGCCTTTCGGTCCCCAACTTGTAAAGGTTTGGGCGGCGATCCCATCGAACGCCGGTGTGCGGTTTGTCGCGCATCGCGCCGATGAAAGACAGCGCCGTTGAATACGAATTCCGGTTTTCAAATAACGCACGCAAGCGTGGCAAAACGCGTTGCATTCAAGCGCGGTTCGTGTTGTCCCGGCGCATCAACGGCCTTCGATTCAATGGCCATGCTCAGCAACGAATGCGTGCGATCCGGAAAGGGGAAAAGGTGAAGAAATTCTGGTCGGGGTGAGAGGATTCGAACCTCCGGCCTCTACGTCCCGAACGTAGCGCTCTACCAGGCTAAGCTACACCCCGAATAACTTTGGGCGTCGTACACATCACTTTGGCGAAACGGGAATTCGCCAACACCACTCACGAGGTACGAGCCGATGCGAAAGCCGCAAATTCTAGCAGAGTCGACTTGAATGCCGAGGCTGGCAAGAGCTCAAGCGCGTGTGCCGCGTACTCGGCTTCGCGTTGCGCGCATTCACGCGTGTAGTCAAGTGCCCCGCTCGATTGCAGTGCCGTAAGCACCGCATCGATGTGATCGATGGAGCCGGTCTCAATGACGTGACGAGCGAGCGATCGTTGTGATTCATCGCCATGTTCACGCAGGTAAATCAACGGCATCGTCGGTTTGCCTTCGCGCAAATCGTCGCCGATGTTCTTGCCAATCTCGTTCGTCGCGCCCGAGTAATCGAGCAGATCGTCGACAAGCTGAAACGCGGTGCCCAAATGGCGGCCGTACGTCGCGCAAGCCTCTTCAATCGCTTGAGGCGCTTGCGCCAAGATGGCGCCTAAACGAGCAGCCGCCTCGAACAATTGGGCCGTTTTGTAGCGAATGACGCGCAAGTATTGCTCTTCGCTCGTGTCGGGATCGCGCGCGTTCATCAATTGCAGCACTTCGCCTTCGGCAATCACGTTCGTCGCGTCGGCCAGTACCTGCATGATGCGCATGTTCCCCGGTTCGACCATCATTTGAAACGCGCGCGAGTACAAGAAGTCGCCGACTAGCACGGCCGCGGCGTTGCCAAACGACGCGTTGGCCGTTTTGCGGCCGCGCCGTAAGTCCGATTCATCCACGACGTCGTCATGCAGCAGCGTGGCGGTGTGAATGAACTCGATAACCGCCGCCATTTCATGACGATGCGAACCTTCGTAACCCAATGCTGCGGCGATCAACAGCAATAACGCGGGACGCAACCGCTTGCCGCCCGCGCTGATGATGTACTCGGAAATTGTGTTGACCAGAGCGACTTCCGAGCGTAGGCGCGCGCGAATGACACCATCGACCGCACGCATGTCATTGACGATCGCGGTGGGTAACTCGGGGTTTGACAAGGAAGAGGCCTCGGTATGAAGAACGGCAGGAGACGCCGAGCGTCTCAAGCTCCTGTTCTACAAGGACTTTTTGACACGTTAGTCGGCGGCGGGCATTATAGCGGGCTTCGCGTTTGAGGCCTGTCCGTACGGCCATGCGCCTTGACGCGTTCGAGCACGAACCAACCTACGGAGTTTTCTCAATGTATGCGGTCATAAAAACCGGCGGCA
Source organism: Burkholderiaceae bacterium (assembly GCA_035761045.1). Lineage (GTDB taxonomy): Bacteria > Pseudomonadota > Gammaproteobacteria > Burkholderiales > Burkholderiaceae_E > DASTRU01. Next base: position 3,867 of record DASTRU010000151.1, read on the forward strand.
AGCAGTACAAAGTCGCGGCCGGCGAAAAAATAAAGGTAGAACAGATACCTGCAGACGTTGGCTCCGAAATCACCATTGACCAAGTTCTCGCCGTTGGCGTGGGCGACCAAATCAAATTTGGCGCTCCGCTGGTGTCTGGCGCGAGCGTGAAGGTCACGGTGGTCTCGCATGGCCGACATGACAAGGTGCGTATTTTCAAAATGCGTCGCCGCAAGCACTACCAAAAGCGTCAAGGACATCGGCAGAACTACACCGAGATCCGTATCGACGCCATCAATGGCTGATGCGATCGTAAGGAGCACATTTCATGGCACATAAAAAGGCAGGCGGCTCATCGCGTAACGGCCGCGATTCGGAATCAAAACGGCTTGGCGTCAAGGTGTACGGCGGCGAGGCGATCCACGCGGGTAGCGTGATCGTGCGTCAGCGCGGCACCCGTTTTCATGCGGGCGAGAACGTAGGGATCGGTAAAGACCATACGTTGTTTGCCCTGGTGAACGGTACGGTGAAGTTCGGCGTGAAGGGTGCGCTGAATAAATCGACCGTTTGGGTCGTTCCGGCGTAATTGCACACCTTTCTAACGGAAGGGCCGCGTCGATCGCGGCCCTTTTCGTTTTGGGATTGAAATCATCATGAAGTTCGTCGACGAGGCGCGTATCGAAGTGCATGCCGGCAAGGGCGGCAACGGCGCCATTTCGTTTCGGCGCGAGAAGTACATTCCCTTCGGTGGTCCCGACGGTGGCGATGGTGGTCGCGGCGGCAGCGTCATCGCGATCGCGGACCGAAACATCAATACCTTGATTGACTACCGCTACACAAAAGTCTTTCGCGCTCGCAATGGCGAAAACGGGCGCGGGGCGGATTGTTACGGCAAGGGCGCGGACGATATCGAATTGCGCATGCCCGTAGGCACGTCCGTCGTCGATGCGAACACTGGCGAAACCGTCGTCGATCTAACCACGCACGGCCAAACCTTCGTGCTCGCGCGCGGCGGGCAAGGCGGCCTGGGCAATTTGCATTTCAAATCCAGCACGAATCGCGCGCCGCGCCAATCCACGCCGGGGCAAGAGGGCGAGGTGCGCGAATTACGGCTCGAGCTCAAGGTGCTTGCCGATGTGGGCTTGCTGGGTTTGCCAAACGCGGGCAAGTCCACCTTCATCGCGGCGGTGAGTAATGCTCGGCCAAAAATCGCCGATTACCCGTTCACGACCTTGCATCCCAATTTAGGCGTCGTGCGCGTGGCGAACGAAAAGAGTTTCGTCATCGCGGATATTCCAGGATTGATAGAGGGCGCCGCAGAGGGTGCGGGCTTGGGACATCAGTTCTTGCGGCATTTGCAGCGCACCCGGTTGTTACTGCATATCGTCGACATCGCGCCGTTCGACGAATCGAGCGATCCAGTCCGCGACGCGAAGGCCATCGTCGAAGAACTGCGTAAATACGATGAAAGCTTGTATGCGAAACCGCGTTGGCTGGTGTTGAACAAGATCGACGCCGTCGCGCAAGACGAGCGCGCCGCGCGGGTCAAAGACTTTATTAAGCGATTTGGCTTCAAAGGCCCGGTGCATACGATTTCCGGCCTAACGCGTGAAGGCTGCGAATCGTTGTGTCTGGCGATTTGGCAAGACATCGAGCGCCAACGAGCCTTAGAGCTGGCGCGCGACTATCCGGAAGAGCTCGAGCGCGATGTGCGCTTCGACGATTCGCGCGGTTCGGAGCCCGGCGCATGACAGCCGCCGTCGCCACGGCACGCCGCGTCGTCGCGAAGGTGGGATCGAGCCTCGTCACCAATGATGGACGTGGCTTGGATGCCGACGCAATTTCCAAATGGGCCGCGCAAATCGCCGATTTGCGCGAGCGCGGCAAGCAAGTCGTACTCGTCAGTTCGGGTGCCATCGCCGAAGGCATGCAACGCCTCGGCTGGGACAAACGTCCGCACGACATCAATGAGCTGCAAGCCGCCGCCGCCGTGGGGCAAATGGGGCTGGCTCAGGTGTACGAAACGTCGTTTCGCGCGCATGGTTTGCGCACGGCGCAAGTGCTGCTCACGCATGCCGATTTGGCGGACCGCACGCGGTACTTAAATGCGCGCGCCACCTTGCTCACGCTCTTGCGGCACGGCGTGGTGCCGATCATCAACGAGAACGACACCGTCGTGACCGACGAAATCAAGTTTGGCGACAACGACACGCTAGGCGCGTTGGTGACGAACCTCATCGACGCCGATGTGTTCGTCATCCTGACCGATCAATCGGGCCTGTACACCGCCGACCCGCGCAAGGACGCGCAGGCGCGTTTATTGTCGGAAGTGCGCGCGGGCGATCCAACGCTCGAGGCGATGGCAGGCGGAG
>DASTRU010000152.1:0-6737 GCA_035761045.1 Burkholderiaceae bacterium
TCAAGCCGCGTCCGCTACCGCTTCATCGAAACTTAAATTCGGCAGCGCGATGGATTATTTGCGCGAAGGCAATACCTGCGCGCGCGAGGGCCGTTGGCGCGAGGCGATCATCGCCTATCGCACCGCGGCGCTGGCCGATCCCGCCTGCGTGCAGGCCTACAACAACCTCGGCCATTTGTTGTACTTGCATGGGCATCACGAGCGCGCGGTGAATTGCTTCATGCGTGCGATAACGCTCGCGCCGCAATTGGCCACCGTGCGCGAAAACTTGCTCGACGCCTTGGTGGCATGCATACGCGCCGCGTGCAAACGACAAAATTTCGTGGAAGCCCGACGATGGATCACGCTGGGGTTCTCATCCATCGGAGCCTGTCCGGCCTTGATCGCCTTACGCGGCGGCATCTTGCTGGAAGAGCGGCGCTTTCAAGCCGCGATGGCGAACTTCGCGGCGGTGTTGCGCGATGAGCCGACGAATGCCGTGGTGTGGGGCCAGCTCGGTCAAGCCTGCTTGGGCGTGCACGACCACAAGCGCGCGAAGGCGGCGTTCATGACGGCGATGCATCACGCGCCCGAACACATCGACTACCCCATGCAATTAGGCGATATGGCGATGGACGAGCACGAGTATTCAGCCGCCTTGCATTGGTATGAACGCGCCGCGCGCATTGACGCGGCGCATCCCACACTCGCGCGGCGGCTTGAGCGCGCGCGTCGAGGTGTATTGGTTACTCAGCCGGTGACTCATGACACGACGCAAACCATGCCGACCGCTGACGACGGCGAGAATATCGACCTTCAAACCCATTCGGTCGTCGCGCATTGAGATTGATATACGCCGTTACCGCTTCAAGGTCCGCGCGAAGTCCACAAGGCTCGTGAGCATTTGCGCGATCAGCGCGCGCGTTTTCTCGTCGGTCAGCCGATTGTTCGCATCGAAGCGTTGCGCGGCTTGCCCAATCATCACCTCGGGTTTATTGATCGCGTGCACGTCGAGATACACAAACACCTGACGTAAGTGATATTGCGCGCGCGCGGTGCCCAATAAGCTTGGCGAAGCGCCCATGATGGCCGCGGCCTTGCCCGCGAACGCGTTGTCACCGCTGGGTCGCGTGGCCCAATCGATCGCGTTCTTCAACATGCCGGGAATCGAATAGTTGTATTCGGGCGTGGCGAACAACAAGGCGTCCGCTTCGCGAATCGCTTGTTTGAAGCGCACCACCGGTTCGGGTAACGGTTGTTCGTGATCGCCGTGATAGATCGGAATATCGTCGAGCGTATAAATGTCCACGCTGACGCCGGTGGGCGCGAGTTCGCGCGCGGCCTCAAGCGCGGCGCGGTTGTACGACCCCGCGCGAAGGCTGCCGGGAATGCCAAGAATGCGAAACGTGTCGGGCATGGTGATACCTATCGAGAGGAATGAGGGAAGACGACAAGTGCGACGGCGAGGCACTTTGCGTGCCCGCCTATACGCATGCGGCTTACGGCGCCGTCAACAACAACACCGCGTTGGCCGCCACGATCATCGCAAACAACAGCCACGCGACGATCTTTAGAACAGGGCCATTCGCGAACGCGCCCATCAACTGGCGATCGCTCGTTAGTGCGATAAGCGGCCCAATCGCGAACGGTAATTGAAAACTTAGGACCACTTGGCTTGCGACTAAGAGTTTGCCCACGCCCGCGTCGCCCAACCACAGCACGCCCGCCAACGCGGGCACGAGCGCGAGGCCGCGCGTGATCAAGCGACGTTGCCAACACGGAATCTTGAGATCGAGAAATCCGTCCATGATGATTTGCCCCGCGATGGTTCCGGTAAAGGTGGAGCTTTGACCGGCGGCCAATAACGCGACGCCAAACAGCACCGCCGCGACGCTGCTGCCCACGATGGGATCAAGCAAGTGATAGGCATCTTGAATCTCGGTCACGTTGGTATGACCGGTGCCATGAAACGCACGCGCCGCCAAGGTGAGGATGGCCGCGTTGACGAGCAGCGCGAGCGACAGCGAGACGACGGTGTCGAGCGTGGAAAGCTTGATCGCGTCGCGTTGCCCGGCCACGTCGCGCCCCACCGCGCGGGTTTGCACGATGGACGAATGCAAATACAAGTTATGCGGCATCACCGTCGCGCCCAAAATGCCCACGGCGAGATACAAGCTGTTCGGGTCTTGCAACGCCGAGAGCCGAGGAACGAACCCGTGCGCGATGGCACTCCAGTCGGGTCCGAGCATGACGAGTTGCACCGCGAAGCACACGCCAATCGTCGCGATCAGGCCAAGAACAATCGCCTCGACTTGGCGAAAGCCTTTGCCCTTTAGACCCAACACAATGATGGTGTCCAAGGCGGTAATCAAAATGCCATTGACGAGCGACACGCCAAACAGCAAATGCAAGGCGAGCGCGCTGCCTAAGACCTCGGCGACATCGCACGCAATGATCGCGATCTCGGCCATGATCCAAAGCACGCGACCAGTGAACTTCGAATACCGGTCCTTGCACGCGCGGGCTAAGTCCTTACCCGCGACGATGCCTAGCCGCAAGCTCAGTACTTGCAACACCATCGCCGCCAAGCTCGACAACAACACGACGAACAACAGCGAATACCCAAACGCCGAGCCTGCTTGGATGTCGGTCGCCCAATTGCCCGGATCCATATAGCCCACCGATACCAATAGACCCGGACCCGCGAAGCGCAACAAACGCTTCCATAACGGTTGATTCAACGCGACCGTGATGCTGCCGCGTACCTCGGAGGGACAAAACGGCGCGGTCGCCGTGGTGGGAAGACCAAGCATGGATTCGTCGAAAAGTAAGTGGTGTCGCGAGAGACGAACGACGGTAGCACGAGGACCACGGGTTTTCTAAAGGAACGGGAGTTGCGACGGCCTCAACACCATTAGGCATCGCGCATGTGCGCGACGTCGTAACGAACGTCCCTAAGGAGAACGAAATGACTCGCGTCGCCGAAGTCATGACACGTGGCGTGCGCTCCATGCCGCCGCACGCCACGCTGGTGGAGGCCGCCAAGGCCATGGATGAGTTGAATGTCGGCGCGATTCCCGTTTGCGAGGGCGACCGCTTGATCGGCATGGTGACCGATCGCGACATCGTCGTGCGCGCGGTGGCGCAAGGGCGCTCCATTAGTGAAACGCCGTTGGCCGATGTGATGAGCGCCAATGTGCGCTCGTGCTTCGAGGATCAATCCGTCGATGAAGTGCTATCGCTCATGCGCGATGCGCAAATTCGCCGTGTACCGGTGGTAGATCGTGCGCGGCAATTAGTGGGCGTTTTGTCCTTAGGCGATGTCGCGGCCAAGGACGATGAAGCGCAAGCGGGTCTCGCGCTCGAAGCGATTTCGGAGCCCGCCGAGCCAGACCGTTCCGTGTCGTCCGAGCCCACCACCAAAACATCACCGAGTCGCGGCGAGGACATGGGCGCGCGCGATGTCACTGGCGCGCCCCTGCGCGACTAATGCACGACGACGCGGTGACTTCGCCCTTGATGAACGCAAACGACACATACGACGTGCTTATCGTGGGCGGTGGTCCGGCGGGCTTGAGCGCGGCCTTGGTGCTTGGTCGCTGCCGTCGTCGCGTATTGGTGTGCGATACCGGCGAACAGCGCAACCGTTGGGCGCGGAACATGCACAACTTCCTAAGTCGCGACGGCATGCCGCCTAAGGAGTTTCTCGATGCGGCTCAACGCGAGCTAACGCCCTACGACGACGTCGCGCGCATTCACGCCAAGGTGATGGACATCGAACCGCACGACAACGGATTCAAAGCGACGCTCGCGGACGGCCGAGCCTTGCACGCGCGCAAATTGCTATTGGCCACCGGCGTGGTGGACCACGTGCCTAAGCTGCCCGGCATCGACGTCTTATACGGCCGCAGCGTGCATCACCGCCCGTATTGCGATGGCTGGGAATGGCGCGATAAGCGAATCGCCGCCTACGGCCGCGGCGATGCCAAGGGCGCGGGGTTGGCGTTGATGCTGTTGCGTTGGTCAAGCGACATCGTGCTCTTGACCAACGGTGCGCACGAACTGTCCGACGACGAATTGCAGCGCCTCGACCGACACCGCATCGCGGTGAACGACCGACCGATCGCGCGTTTGGACGGCGACGCGCAAGGCTTGCTACGCCATGTGGTGTTCGACGACGGCACGGTGCTCGACCGCGACGCGATGTTCTTCAACACCGGCCAGCATCAGCACGATGTATTGGCCAAGAAGCTCGGTTGCCGTTTCACCGAACGCGGCGGCGTGCAAGCCGATCACGTCGAAACGGGCATTCCCGGACTGTATGTCGCGGGCGACGCCACGCGCGACGTGCAGTTCGTCATCGTCGCCGCGTCCGAAGGCGCGCAAGCCGGCGTGGCGATCAACAAGGCACTTATGACGGAGGAAGGGTTGTGTTGAATTCACACCGCAGTCTTAACGGCCGCAAGGTGGTCATCACCGGTGCATCCAGCGGCATCGGCCGCGCCACCGCGCTTGCCTACGCGTCCGAAGGCGCGCGGCTCGTACTCGTCGCGCGGCGTCGCGAACCATTGGAAGACGTGGCCGTGCAATGCGAGGCGCTTGGCACCACCGCGCTCGTCGTTCCCGCCGATGTCACCGACGCGAGCGCGATGCACACCGTCGCCGAACAAGCCCGCGCGCACTTTGGCGCCGTCGATGTATGGATCAACAACGTTGGCACCGGCGCGGTGGGTTCGTTCACCGAAGTGCCGATCAGCGCGCATCGCCGCGTGATCGAAACCAACCTCATCGGTCATATGAACGGCGCGCACGCGGTGTTGCCGCATTTCATCGCGCGTCGGCGAGGGGTGTTAATCAACATGATTTCCGTGGGCGGTTGGGTCGCGACGCCGTACGCCAGCGCCTATAGCGCGAGTAAGTTTGGCGTTCGTGGGTTCGCGCAAGCCTTGCGCGCCGAGGTCTCGCGCTGGCCCGACATACATGTGTGCGATGTGTATCCGGCCTTCGTCGATACGCCCGGCGTGGCGCATGGCGCGAATTACACCGGGCGCGGCATTCGGCCAATGCCACCGGTGTACGACCCACGCCAAGTGGCCGAGGCGATGGTGAAGCTTGCGGTATCGCCGCGCGCGACGACCATGGTGGGCAGCATCACGCCATGGTTACGCGCGGGTGTTGCCGTGGCGCCCAATGTGTCGGGCCACGTGGCGCGCTGGTTCATGGACCGCGCGTTCAAGTTCGCCGACCCGGCACCCGTCAAGGCCGGTAATTTGTTCGAGCCACAAGGGCCTTATCAACTCGATGGCGGCTATAAAAGCACGGCGCCGATGCGCGTGGCGCCCGCCGTCGGGCTCGCGGTGTTGGGCGCGCTTGCGTTGCGGTGGTGGATGAAGGCCCGCGCTTAACCTTTCATCGCCAATATCCATGCCGCTTCGTCCCGACCCCGTCGTGACCGCCGAGCAATTAGAGGCGGGCAAACATTCCTTGGTGTTGGACGCTGGGTGGGCGAGCGTGACGGGCGCGTTTTCAAGCGGCGTCATTCTCGTCGCCTTCGCGCTTGCGTTGGGCGCTAATCCGGTACAGATCGGATTGCTCGCCGCCATTCCCTTCATGGCTCAAGCCGCGCAATTGCCGGCGACCTTGCTAATCGAGCGTATTCGTCAGCGACGCAAGATCGGCGTGCTCGTCATCACGACCGCGCGCGTGATCATCTTGTCGCTCGCCTTCTTGCCGTTCGTGCCCAATCTGGGTATCGCGCTCGCGTTGCTCATTGCCGCGCAAATCGCGATGGCGATACTGCATGCGGTTGGCGCATGCGCGGTGAATTCATGGCTGCACCAGCTCGTGCCCGGCGCGCAATTAGGAAACTTCTTCTCGCAACGTTTGTTCTGGAGTACCGCGCTTGCTTGCGTGGGCACGCTCGCCGCCGGCTTCATCGTCGACCAGTTTCCTTGGACAAGCGGCTTGCACACCTATTCGATCGTGTTCGTGATCGCGGGGCTGACCGGTTTCGTAAGCTCGTTTTACCTCGCGCGCGCGCCCGAACCGCTCATGCAAAACGGCGGCCCCGCCGTCGGCATGCGCACACGCGTGCTCGCGCCGTTTCGCGATCGAAACTTCCGTCGCCTGCTCGTGTTCATGGGCGCGTGGAACGTCGCCTCCAATCTCGCGGCGCCTTTCATCGCGGTGTACCTGATGCAACAGCTTGGCTATGCGTTGACCACCGTGACGGCGCTTTGGGTGATTAGCCAAATCGCCAATGCCTTGACGATGTACGCCTGGGGCCGCGTGTCCGATCGTTTATCGAACAAGGCCATTCTCGCCGCCGCCTTGCCGGTGTATTTCCTATGCACGCTGGGCCTGGTGTTCGTCGATGCCGGCCAACCGCGTCCGATGCAGCTAAGTTTGTTGGCGGTTATTCATATCGTCATGGGCATCGCGGGCGGCGGCATTGGCTTGGCCACGGGCAATCTTGGACTCAAGCTCGCGCCGCAAGGCCAAGGCACGGCGTATCTTGCCGCGATCGGCTTGGTGTCAGCCGTCGCGGGCGGTCTCGCGCCGATCGTGGCGGGGTCGCTCGCCCACTTTTTTCAAGCAAGCGAGTTATCGGCCGTCGTGCGCTGGGTATCGTCCACGCGCGAGGGCGAAATCACCGTCGTGCGATTCGCGCATTGGGAGTTTTTATTCGCACTGTCGGCCGCGCTGGGTTTGTATGTAATGCATGCGTTGTCGCGCGTGAGCGAAGGCAGCGAAATCAG
>DASTRU010000153.1:0-4298 GCA_035761045.1 Burkholderiaceae bacterium
GAGCGTTAACGAAACCATCGAGCACTTGTCCGGCTACTTCGAATTGCAACCTGGCGATTTGATTTTTACCGGCACGCCCGCGGGTGTTGGATCCGTCGTGGCCGGCCAACGATTGGAAGGCGGCATTGACGGCTTGGGCCAGCTCGTCGTGGACGTGGTGAGTTAGTCGCGATGCGCGGACTCGCCATTCACGCCAACATGTCGGCCCAAATGTTTTGCGCCCACGCCCACGCGTAACGACCCTCAAGCGCGCTTGGCGCGGCCGACACGCCGCCCGAGCCGTTAACGGGCAGCAAGGTTTTTTTCTCGATGTCGTACCGATGCACCGACGCGACGTGGATCGCTTCGTCGCGGTTCACATAGCTGTAGCAGGTATTCATTACTAGCGGCCGTGGGTTGACTGGGGTGTCCGAGAGCTGCGCGAGGATGGACGCTGCCGCAAGCTTGGCGTGTTGATTCGCCATATGCCCCGACTTTGGCATGGCCGCCGCCGGAAACACCGCGTCGCCCAGCACATGCACGCCCTTGACCTTTTCGCTTTCCATCGTCAACCAATCGACGCCGACCCAACGGTCGTTCACGCTGATGAGGCCAGCGTTCTTCGCCACGTCGGCCGCGCGTTGCGGAGGAATCACGTTCAGCACGTCGGCCTTGACGTTGTCGAAATCGAGTAGCGCGGTCATCGTCTTCACGTCCACGTCGCGCAACTCGTTGTTCGGTCGGTACTCGATCATGCCCGCGTAGTGCTCGCGAAACACGGTCTCGAACAAGATCTTCTTCGACACGATCTCGGGATTGGCATCCAGCACCAAGACCTTCGACTTCGGCTTGTGCCGTTTGAAGTAACTCGCCACGAGGCACGCGCGCTCATACGGCCCGGGCGGGCAGCGGTAAGGCGCCTTGGGAATCGTGATGGCGAATACGCCGCCGTCGGGCATGGCTTCCATCTGCCGACGTAACGCAAGGGTTTGCGGGCCCGCCTTCCACGCATGCACCACGCGCTGGCGCGCATCCGAATCGACAAGCGCCGGCACGAGCTCGTACTGCATGTCCACGCCTGGCGAGACGACGACGCGGTCGTAAGGCACGCGGGTGCCATCCTCAAGCCGCACCTGCTTACGATCGTGGTCGATCGCGATCACCTCGGCGCGAATGCGTTTAACGCCCCAACACTGCGTAAGCCGCCCGTAACTCCATGTGAGTTCATCGAGCGATCGATCGCCGGTCAACACCAGGTTGGACATCGGACACGACACGAAACGCTCGTGCCGCTCGATGAGCGTTACGTCGACCGTGCCGTCGCTCCACATCCGCAAATATTTCGCGAGGGTCGCGCCACCGTAGCCGCCACCGATCACCACCACGCGGCCAGTCGTGGGCTGATCCATGCTTGCGCAACTCGTCAAGGCCAACGAGCCCCATGCCGCGCCCGCACCGAGCACGCGACGACGCGAAATACGAGAGGCCATCATCGTTGCTCCTTAAGGCTTAGGCGTTTGCGCCGCTAACCATTCGGCGATCAAACGAATTTGGTCGTCGCTATACCCCTTGGCGATTTGATGCATGACGGTGGTCGAAACAGCCCCCGCCTTAAACGCTTGCATTTGCGCGACGGTAATGTGCGCGGGCCGCCCGGCTAGCGCGCGCATCTCGCCTTGCGCGTGGCCGTTCGTGCCATGACAGTTCGCGCACGTGGCCGCGAGGCTGCGCGCGACGACATCGATCTTGGGTGTTTGCGCTTGCGCCCGAGTGAGCATGGCAAACGCCATCAGTAGGGCAACACCGCATGAACGAGTAGCGCTTTGCATATCGACCCTTGCATGAAAACGCGGCGATGAAAGCATGGTCCCCCTGACAGGAATCGAACCTGTATCTAGCGCTTCGTACCACCACGGCTTTCGCCGCCGCCTTGCGCGTTTGTGGTCTGGACTATGCCTTTGCCATGGATTGTTCGAACCACGCGATCAATCGTTAGGCAGGAGCCGTCTAGTCTCTACACCTTCCCGCGATGAAAGCGGGCTTGGCTCGGCGTTGCCACGGCGCCTTACGCACCAGAGGGTTCGCCGACGTTGACTCCATTCAACCGATGCTTTCGCCTTCGGCTGCCCATGACTAGGAGGCACTTGTTCTATCCATTGAACTACAGGGAGACGCGGCGGCGATTATAGGTGGCCCGTGCGATGCGTCGCCACCTGAGACAATCGCAAGTTCTTCATTCGTGGGCATTCCTACGCGCTATGGCACTTGTTTCGGTTCTAGATGCACGGCTGGGTTTTGGCGCCGGCTGGTTGTTGGACGGCGCTGCTTGCGCGATCGAACTTGGCGAGCGCGTGGGCCTGGTCGGCCGCAACGGCACGGGTAAGTCATCGTTGCTGAAGGCCATCGCGGGTGACATCGCGTTGGATGGCGGCGAGATCGTGCGGCGTGCCGGGTTGCGCGTTGGTTTCTTGCCGCAAGAGCCCGAGTTCGCGGCGGGGCTAACGGTGTTTAGCGCGGTGGCGGCCGGGCTTGAAGCCTCGGCCCTCATCGCCGAGCACGACGCGGCGATGCAGGCCGCTCATGAGGCTCACGACACCGCCGCGCAAACGCGCTTGCAACGCGCGCACGACGCGATGGACGCGGCCGATGCGTGGGCGACCGCGCATCGTGTTCATGCATTGATCGACCGCATGGGCTTGGATGCGCACGCCGAAGTCGCGCGTTTATCGGGCGGACAACAACGTCGCGCGGCACTCGCGCGCGCACTCGTGGCCGAGCCCGAACTGTTGTTGCTCGATGAGCCGACCAACCACCTCGATGTATCGGCCATCGTCGCGCTCGAAGAGTTGCTGCGTGGCTTGCCGATCGCGTTGATGTTCGTCACTCACGACCGTGCGTTTCTCGATCGCGTGGCCACGCGCATTCTCGAACTCGACCGCGGCAAACTGCGTTCGTATCCGGGTTCGTTTAGCGCGTATCAATCATTGAAGGCGCAACAGCTCGAGGCCGAGGCCGTCGAACGCGCCAAGGCCGACAAGCTGCTCGCGCAAGAAGAAGCGTGGATACGCAGAGGCGTCGAGGCGCGCCGCACGCGCAGCGTCTCGCGCATTGAACGCTTGCAGCAGATGCGACGCGAGCATGCGCAACGCCGCGCGGTGCAAGGCCGCGTGAATCTGCGGGTGGATAGCGGCGATACATCGGGCAAGCGCGTGGCCGAACTCGAGCACGTTGGCAAATCGTATGGCGAGCGCGTGTTGGTGCGCGATCTCGATCTCGTCGTGCAACGGGGCGACAAGCTCGCGCTCGTTGGCGATAACGGCACGGGCAAGACGACGTTATTACGTTTGATTCTCGGCACGCTCGCGCCGGATACCGGCCGCATCAAGCTCGGCACGAATTTGCAAGTCGCGTACTTCGACCAAATGCGCGCGGCGCTTGATCCGAACGCCAGCGTGCGCGAAACGATTTCGCCCGGCAGCGATTGGATCGAGATCAACGGTCAGCGCAAGCACGTGATGGCGTATTTGAACGATTTTCTATTCGCGCCCGAACGCGCGAATTCGCCGGTGCGATCGTTATCGGGCGGCGAACGCAATCGTTTATTGCTCGCGCGTTTGCTCGCGAGGCCCGCGAACGTGCTCGTGCTTGACGAACCCACGAACGATCTCGACATCGAAACGCTCGAATTGCTCGAAGAATTATTGTTGGACTTCGATGGCACGTTATTGCTTGTCAGCCACGACCGCATGTTCATCGATCGCGTCGCCACGCAAGTGTTAATGGCCGAAGGCGATGGTCGATGGTCGGAATACGTGGGCGGCTATACCGATGCGCAAGCCGCTCGCGCGCGAACGGCGGCGCCACCGCCCGCACTCGCGCGCGCCGACGACAAAACGACGGAGTCGGTGGCCACAACGCGGCCGGCGCGCGCGCGCGTCAAGCTCGGCTACCTTGAACAACGTGAACTCGAGGCTTTACCCGAGCGCATCGCGGAACTCGAAACGGAGCAAAGCGATTTGCAAAAACTACTTGCCAATCCCGATACGTATGTATCGGGTGCGCACGATATCGGCCGGCTGACAAATCGTTTGGATGAGGTGAGTGCGGCACTTGACACGGCCATCACGCGATGGACCGAGCTTGAAGACCGCGCACAGGCTGCGCGCTCGGTATGATCGCGCGCGCTTCGCGACAACGATTGCTCGCCGTATTGGTGCGCAATAGCGACACGACCGTGATGAACTGCGCGCCGTGTCATACAGTGGTCAGAAATTCATCATCGAACCGCAACCCGCGTGTTTACGCGGTTTGCGGGCTCG
>DASTRU010000154.1:0-14588 GCA_035761045.1 Burkholderiaceae bacterium
AGCATTGAATCGGCGATGAACCCGTTCGCGCAAAGCCCGGTCGGCGCGCAAGGTCTCATGCAAATCATGCCGACGGTGCATGCCGAAAAACTCGTGGCGTTTGGCGGCCCAAGCGCGGCCTTGCATCCAATCACCAATATTCGCGTGGGCGCGGGCATCTTGAAGGAGTACATCCAGCGCTTTGGTTCCACCGAGGATGGACTGAAAGCTTACGTGGGCTCGGCGTTGCAAGAGCATGACAACGGCTACGGCGCGCGGGTGATGGGCGAGCGTGCTCGCATCGAAGCGGCGGTGAGGAAATTCGCGGCCGCGTCTAGTCAACGCGCCGGCATGCGTCCCACCTCCGCGCCGACGGTCATGAGGATGGAGTCGAAGTCGCCGGCGATTTAACGCCCGTGTCTTACCGCAGTACGGCGGCCAAGCGCTCGACCGCTTGTTCCAGTTTGGAGTAGGCGGTCGCGTAACTAGCCCGCACATATCGCTTTGGCTCGAAGCGACCGAAATCCGCTCCAGGCACCATGACGACGTTGGCTTGCGTCAACATGCGTTGGCAAAACGCGTCGCTGTCGTCGCTATGGGCGCTGACGTCGGCGTAAACGTAAAACGCGCCGTCGGGTTTGACGGGGATCTTCAGGCCAAGCGATTCGAACGCGGGCACGAGAAAGTCTCGGCGGCGTTTGAATTCGGCCCGCCGCTTCACATAAATCTCCATGGCCTCGTCGCTAAAGCACGCGATCGCCGCGTGCTGCGCGATGGTCGATGGGCAGATGTACAAGTTCTGGCTCAGCTTCTCGAATTCGGGCACCAGCGCCTCGGGCGCGACTAGCCAGCCCAAGCGCCAACCGGTCATGTTGAAGAATTTCGAGAAGCTGTTGATGCTGATGACACGATCGCTCAATTCCAGCGCGGAGCGCGGAAATCCGGTGCGTGCGTCGACGCCGTCGTAGCTCAAGCCTTGGTAAATCTCGTCGACGATGGCAATGCCGTGGCGCGCATGCACTTCCTGGAGCACGGCGTTCAACTCATCAAATGCGATTGATGTTCCCGTGGGGTTGGACGGTGAGGCGATGACAACGCCCCGGGTGCGAGGTCCCCAATGCTCGCGCACGTGCGCGGCCGATAACTGAAAGCGCTCGGCCGGGCCGCTTGGAATCAAGACCGGCACGCCGTCAACCGCGGCGACGAAATGGCGGTTGCATGGGTAGCCTGGATCGGGCATCAACATTTCCTCGCCCGCGCCAACGAGCGCGACGCACGCGAGCAGCAACGCGCCCGATGCTCCAGCCGTTACGACAATGCGACGCGGGTCGATCGACAACCCATAGGCGCGCGCATAAAACCCCGAGATCGCCTCGCGCAACGGCCATAAGCCCAAGGCGGGCGTGTAGGCCGTGTCGCCACGTGTCATCGCGTCGATCGCCGCGCGTTGCACGATCTCGGGCGCGGTGAAATCGGGCTCGCCCACGGCGAGGTAGACCAAATCGTGTCCTTGAGCGCGGCGGGCGTCGGCTTGTTTGACGAGCTCCATCACATGAAAAGGAGCGATGCGCGCGAGCCGCGCGTGAACGGCGGGAGACAAAAAAGCAGACATGGAGGCGGGGCGACTAGCGCTTGCGGCAAGGGGAAGGGCGAGGATTTTAGCGAGCGTTAGTGAGCACTCCATTAAGAAAACAGAGCTTTTACTGTTAGGTCATTGGAGCATTGCGCATCCGGGACGATAATCGCGCCCTCTCTTATTACTTGATCTCGGCCGCGTCGAGCGGGCCGCAGCGTCTCGATGTCTACTCAAGATTCCACCCCGCCGTTGTCGCCCAAGGAAGCTTTCCGTAAGGCCGCTCTCGAATATCACGAGCAACCCATTCCCGGAAAAATCGCGATCGCTTCGACCAAGGTCGTGGCGACGCAACGGGATTTGGCGTTGGCGTATTCGCCCGGCGTCGCGTTCGCGTGCGAGGAAATCGAGAAGGATCCGGTCAACGCGTTTCGCTACACCGCGCGCGGCAATTTGGTCGGCGTTGTCACCAACGGCACGGCCGTGCTCGGTTTGGGCAGCATTGGTCCGTTGGCGGCCAAGCCGGTCATGGAAGGCAAGGCGGTGTTGTTCAAGAAGTTCGCCGGGATCGATGTGTTCGATATTGAAATCAACGAGCGCGACCCGGATAAGTTGGTGGAGGTGATCGCCGCGCTAGAGCCGACGTTTGGCGGCATCAATCTCGAAGACATCAAGGCGCCCGATTGTTTTTACATTGAGCGCAAGTTGCGCGAGCGGATGAAGATTCCGGTGTTCCACGATGACCAACACGGCACGGCGATCGTGGTGGGCGCGGGCATCTTGAATGCGCTGTCGGTCATCGGTAAGGACATTCGCAAGGTCAAGCTCGTGACCTCGGGCGCGGGCGCGGCGGCCTTGGCCTGCGTGGATTTGATGGTCGATCTTGGCTTGCCAATCGAAAACATTTGGCTGACCGATTTGGCTGGCGTGGTGTACGAAGGCCGCACCGAATTGATGGACCCGGACAAGGCACGCTTCGCGCAAAAAACGAACGCGCGCACGTTGGCCGACATCATCGAAGGCGCGGATATTTTCCTCGGCCTATCGGCGGCGGGCGTGCTTAAGCCCGAGATGGTCGCGAAGATGGCCGATCGTCCCGTGGTGTTCGCGCTGGCTAATCCGACACCCGAGATTCTTCCGGAAGAAGTCAAGGCCGTTCGCTCGGACGCGTTGATCGCCACGGGGCGCACCGATTATCCGAACCAAATCAACAACGTGCTGTGCTTTCCGTTCATCTTTCGCGGCGCGTTGGATTCGGGCGCGACGACCATTACGCGCGAGATGGAAATCGCGGCTGTGCGTGCTGTTGCCGATCTCGCGCGACAAGAAGCCAGCGACATCGTCGCCACCGCATATGGCATTGAAAACCTAAGTTTTGGCCCCGAGTACCTCATTCCAAAGCCGTTCGATCCACGTCTAATTAGCAAGATCGCGCCGGCGGTCGCGCGTGCGGCCGAGGTGAGCGGCGTGGCGAGTCGCCCGGTCAAGGACTATGACGCTTACGCGCAGCAACTTGAACAATTCGTCTGGCATTCGGGCCAGTTGATGAAGCCGATTTTCGCGGCGGCCAAAGCGGTACCGTTGTCGAAGAAGCGCATCGTTTTCGCCGAAGCCGAGGAAGAGCGTGTATTGCGCGCGGTGCAAGTCATCGTCGACGAAAAGCTCGCGCAGCCGATTCTTGTCGGTCGTCCCGCGGTGCTTCAGCAGCGCATCGAGAAGTTTGGTTTGCGCTTGAAGCCGGACGTGGACTTTGAGTTGATCAATCCGGAATACGACTCACGGTATCGCGATTACTGGACGACTTATCACGCGATGACGAGTCGTAAGGGCGTGACCGAGCAATACGCCAAGATCGAGATGCGCCGCCGTCATACCTTGATTGGCGCTATGTTGATTCATAAGGGCGCGGCCGACGGCATGATTTGCGGCACCTTCGGCACGCACGCCTTGCATTTGCGTTATGTCGATCAAGTCATTGGTCGCAAACCTGGCGCGAGTTGTTATGGCGCGATGAACGCGTTAATGCTGCCGGGCCGCACCGTATTCGTGATCGACACGCATGTGAACGTGGATCCCACCGCCGAACAATTGGCGGAACTCACGTTGTTGGCGGCGGAGGAGATGAAGCGTTTTGGCGTGACGCCCAAAGCCGCGTTGCTGTCGCATTCCAACTTCGGCACGCATGACGACGCCTCGGCGCAAAAGATGCGTCAGGTATTGGCATTGGTACGTGAACGCGCGCCGTGGCTTGAGGTGGATGGCGAAATGCATGGCGATTGCGCGCTCGATGAAAACATTCGCCGCGAAATTCTTCCGCACAGCACGTTAAAGGGCGACGCGAATTTGCTGGTCATGCCCTCGCTGGATTCGGCCAATATCTCGTACAACCTACTAAAGACCGCGGCCGGCAATAACGTGGCGATCGGGCCCATCTTGCTTGGCGCGGCCAAGCCCGTGCATATCCTCACGCCGTCGGCGACGGTGCGTCGCATTGTCAACATGACGGCGTTGACGGTGCTTGATATCAACTCGCGCTAATGCGACGTGTGGCGGGTGCCGTCGTTAGGCACCCGTCATTTCATCGGCGCGCACCCAGGCGTCGAATTGTTCGGCGGTGAGTTCGCCGCTTTCGATCGCGCTTTCCTTCAACGATAAGCCGCGCGCGTGCGCGGCCTTGGCGATGCGCGCGGCTTTGTCGTAACCAATGTGCGGCACCAACGCGGTAACGAGCATGAGCGAGCGTTGCAATAGTTCGTCCATGCGTTCGCGATTGGCCTCGATGCCTTGCACGCAGTGCACGCAAAACGAATTCATCGCATCGCTTAGTAGACGTACGCTTTGCAGCGCGGCGTCAGCGATGACGGGTTTATACACATTAAGTTCGAACGCGCCGTTCGCATCGCAAAACGAAATCGTCGTGTCGTTTCCTAATACGCGCGCGCACACCATCGTTAACGCTTCCGCCTGCGTGGGATTGACCTTGCCCGGCATGATCGAGCTGCCGGGCTCGTTTTCAGGCAGACGTATTTCGGCTAATCCGCTGCGTGGCCCGCTGGCAAGCCAACGAATGTCGTTGGCGATTTTGTGCAGCGATGTCGCGAGTGCCTTGCATGCGCCATGAAAGATCACGATCGGCCCGTGGCTCGCGAGCGCCTCGAACTTATTAGGGGCGCTTCGCAACGGTAAGCCGGTGTCGCGCGCCAATTGTTCTGCGATGCGTTCGCCGAATTCGGGGTGCGTGTTCAACCCGGTTCCAACCGCCGTGCCGCCCAAGGCTAATTCGTATAGCGACACTAGCGAGTTTTCAATTGCTATACGGGCGCGCGCGAGTTGCGCGGCATAGCCTGAAAACTCTTGACCTAATCGCATCGGTACCGCGTCTTGCAAATGCGTGCGACCGATTTTGACGATGTCATCGAACGCTTGCGCGCGTTCACGCATGGCAACCTCAAGTCGCCCCAATGCGGGCAAGAGATGCGCGTGAACATTTTGCGCAAGCGCGATATGGATGGCCGAAGGAAAGGCGTCGTTGGACGATTGGCCAAGATTCACGTCGTCGTTGGGATGCACGCGCCGCTTGGTGCCACGCTCGCCGCCCAACAACTCGGAAGCGCGATTGGCAAGCACCTCGTTCACATTCATGTTCGACTGCGTGCCCGAACCGGTTTGCCATACCGATAACGGAAAGTGTTCGTGATGCTGGCCGTTCAACACCTCGTCAGCGGCGCGCACGATGGCTTGCGCGGTCGTCGTATCAAGTAAACCAAGTGTTTGATTCACGAGCGCGCCCGCGCGCTTAATGCGAACCAACGCCAAGACCACGCTTATTGGCATGCGTTCGTTCGAGATACGAAAGTATTCGAGCGAGCGCTGTGTTTGCGCGCCCCATAAGGCAGCGGTCGCGACGGCGATGTCGCCCATCGCATCACGCTCAATGCGGGTACTAAGACTTGTCATGCCCAGAGACTTTCTTGAGCGCCGATGGTTTATGCGCGGCGACCGAACCGTTCTTATCGCTTTTGACCAAGTACTCGGGGTTATCGGCCGACGCTTTTACCGTGTGTTTCTTAATCTTGGTTTCGTGCGTTAGTTTTTTCTCGACGGTGCCGCGCACGGTGTCGCCGCTGTAGTTCCATTCGACTTTGTCGCCTTTTTTTAGATCGTTCGTCATCGTCTTATCACCCTCGAAAAGTTATTTCGCTTCCGTGAGCGTGGCTTGGCGTACTAAACCTCTTATCGTCACTAAATGCGTGCGCTCGTTTTGCAAAGCATTTTGAAAGTCAGGAATCAGTTCAAGGTGACCGGTTTGTTCCGCGAGATCGATGAGCAACTCCCATCCCGCGTTGTCGGTCAGTTCAATCGTGAGCAAGGCATTGAGTGATTGGGTAACGGTCGTACGTGGATCGCTAATGGTTTGAAGAACGCCGAGCGACGTCACGCCAATAACATCCGCGCTTGGCGTTTGGGCCGTGGAATCCGCGCCTAAGGATTCGAGCGCTTGCACGACGAGCTTGAAGTGCTCCGCTTCTTCGTCGCGGAAACGACGCAGTTCATCAAGCGGTATCGCGGGCGAGGTGCCTTGCATCGTTTCGCATTTAACTAATAGCGCGTCGTATAAACGCGTGCCCGAGCGCTCGAAGGCCAAGCGTTCACCGAGCTTGTCGATCAGTACTTCGGGACGTTGTCCGGTGAGCTTGGCCATCGTCGTCGTCGTGGCCCCGGTAATCGTCGTTGGAATCGGAATGGAGCCGACTGCCTCGGCCTCCGCGATACGCTCGCCGCGCAACGTGACGGCGTCATCTTCGTGACCGTTCAAGGTGATGGGCATATCTTCCGCCGCATCGATTTGTCGTGCCGCATCGATCGGAGACATTTTGATCCCCGTGCGATTAAGGCCCATATGAATCGTGGGTTCCATGAAAAATCTCCGTCGTTCGCGTATTAGTAATTCGCGACCTTGCGATTAAGTTCAGTGCCCGGCGCCCATCGATATCCCATCGACGCCGCTTGCGATGGCGATCCTTGCGCGTTCATGAAGCGCCGATAGTCGATTGACAACTCGCTTTCGTCTTCGCGCGGCACGAAGTCGTTGCCACGACGACGCAACTCCGCTTCGCCATGTTCCAGCGTTTCGAGTACGAAATCGCGGTGGCTTTTGAACTGCGCGGGTTTAGGTAATCCACCCGCGAGAATTTCCTGAGCATCGCGTCGCTCGATATTTTCAAACCATTCACGAGCAACGTTTAGGTGTCCTAATTCATAGTCAAGGAAACGTTCCCAAATCGCCTTGATGCGCGGGTTGGTTTCTTGCTCCACGCACGAGTAATAGTTGTAGACCTCGTTCGCCTCATGCAGCAGCCATTGCTCGACCCAGCTCTCCTCGGGATCGAGCAACGATTCGTATTGCGTGACGTGCTGTTCCTCGACCGAGGCGATCTCGGCGTACAACTCGCGCGCTACGGGGTCCGCGAATAAGGGACCGATGTTGAGGTAGTAATCGTGCGTTTGATATTCGGATGCGGTGATCGTCAACGCATGAAGCTTCGACACCAAGGCAGCGTCGTTTTTTAAATAAGACGCGCACACATCGTCTTCCGGCGCGCGATGCTGTTCCAACGTCGCGCGGCCGGGAAGAATGTCGGTATAGCCTTGCAAAATGTTGTTGGCGTCCTTGCCTTCCAGGCGGTCGAGCAAGGCGGAGTAACGATAAAGATGATCGAAGTCTTCAAGCAAGCCGAACCGATAGGCTTGCGCGAGGTAAGGGTCCGGTTCGTTTCGCGCCACCGCGGCGGTGACTTCGACCGCCACTTGTTCGTACGCGATCGTGGTTTCAAGCGGCGAATGATCGGGGCCGAGTAGCCAATTGACCATCGTGGCTTGGTGATGCTCCACGCGCCGCACTTGCGCAAGCGGCACGCGCAAGTCGCGATTGAAGCGCGCGGCCAGATGTCCGAACCGCAACGCTTCGTTTTCAATGCCATTCATTAGGATCACGCGGATGCGCGTGAAGGCATCGTCGTCGAGTTTGCTAATGGGCTTACCCGCAAGCTCTTTCCAGGTAAATCGTTGACGGTCCAAGGGGCAGCCCCGGCCGTCGAAAAGATTGGTCATGTCCATCGTCATCTCCCGAAGGCTTGGGCTGCTGGCGGCAAGGATCTTGATGCGTATGCCGTTGACTTAGTACTTAGTGAATCGCGCCGCGTTGCGGCGGTATGTCGGTACCGCGCGCCGCGCCCGCCTCGGTCGTTTGACCGTTGCGTTGCGGCGATGTCGCCTGAGTGAGATCGACGTCCGCGTGTTCGCCCGGAGCGGGCTCGCCACGTTCCAACAACCGTTTGAGCCGCTGTAAGTCCTCTTCGACTTGAATCTGCGGCTCTTCGCCAAACAAACCCGCAACCATCGAACCAAGGCGGCCCGCCGGGGGGACGTAGTGCAGACGAACTTCAAGCTCGGTATGGCGACCGTCGGCCGAAGGATTGAAGCGCACGCGTCCCCAGTTCTCCACGTCGGCGCCGGGGAGGGAGCGCCATACAAGTTCTTCGTTGGGCACGTCGTTGACGATGTCGGCATCCCATTCGACACGCGTGCCCGCCGGGCCCTTCGCGACCCAATGCGAGCGCTTTGTGTCGATCTCGCGAACGTCTTCGAGATGATTCATGAAGCGTGGCAAGTTGGAGAGTTTTCTCCAGAACGTGTAGACCCGCGATGCGGGTTGCTCGATCAATAACGTGCGATGAACCGACATTGGCCGGCTATCGTGCGTGAGTTGCCCAGTCATTTGGTTGGCTATGCCCTTAATGCGTTGCACGGGGTCTTGCCCAGTCGTGCCCTTGTAAAGAAGCCCGCCGCCGAGGACGCCAAGCGCCACGCGCATCAAGGTGGAATGACTGCGTGCTCCCAACACGAGCAACAAGGTTCCCGCGCCGGCGTACATCCAACGACTAAGGTTTGTTTGTCCCTGCGGGGCATACCCTTCCATGTCTTGCGTTTGCATTTTCAAATCCCTCCGTGATGTTGGCCGTCGCCGTATGCCGACTGCTCCGATCGATACGCCCGCAAACCGGATGCCTGATGGTTTTCGTCGTCGGGTGCGACGGGCTCGACGACGCGATCGATGAAGTGGCGAGTCGCGCCATCGGGAAACTCGATCGAGACGCGCTCCGCCGTCGCCGCGACCACGCGGCCTTCGCCATAACGCGGCACCTGCACGGCATCGCCCACGGCAAAGCGCGCTGGCGGTGCCATCCCGATGGGCGCGGCGGTTGGAGCGGGGCGTTTGGCCGGGGAGGCCGATACCGAGGGCGGATGCAAGCAGTTATCGCACGCGCCGCATCGTTGGAAATCATTGCCGTGGCCGAAGTACCTCAGCAATAAGCCCCAGCGACATGCGGCGGATTGCGCGTAGTCGACCATGCTTTCAAGGTGCGCGCGGTCGGCATCCTTGCGCGTGCGGTATTCGTTGGCGATGTCGGCCACGCGTTGTTGCGTTTCCTTGTCGTCATGCCGCGCCAACGTGTAGCGACGCGTGCCGTCTTGCGTAACCAAGCCAGCGTCGCGCAACAAGCGAAGCGCGAGTTCGATGCGCGCCACCGTGATGCGCGGCAATTCAGCGCGCAAGGCCGTGACCTCGACGGACGAGCCGCGCGCGCGTACCGCGGCATACACCGCGAGCAATTCCTCCTCGTCGGGATAACGCCGCGCCAGGAAGAAGCGCTGCACGCGGGTGTCGTCTAAATCAAATAACAAGGTGCACGCCGCCGACCCGCCATCGCGTCCCGCGCGTCCGGACTCTTGGTAGTACGACTCCAAACTGCCGGGAATTTGCCAATGCACGATGAAACGAATGTCTCGTTTGTCGATGCCCATGCCAAAGGCATTAGTCGCCACCATGAGCCGCTGATGCCCTTGCATGAAGGCGTCTTGCGCTTCATGACGACGTTTCGCGGTTAATCGACCGTGATAAAGCGCGTTATCCACGCCCGCTTCGTTGAGCAGTCCGTGCACCTCTTCGGCCGCCTTGACCGTCGCGCAATAAACAATGCCCGAGGCATTCGGCTCGTGATTGACGAGGCGTAGCAAGGCATCGCGTTTAGCGTCGGCATTCGTCGGTCGCTCGACCGCGTAATGCAAGTTTTCGCGGTAAACACCCGTGTCGATCACGTTCGGGTGCTTCATGCCTAAGTGCTTGACGATGTCCTCCACGACATGCGGCGTCGCGGTGGCGGTCAAGGCCAACACTGGCGGGCGACCGATGTGTTCGAGCGCATCGCCAATGTCGAGAAACGCGGGCCGAAAGTCATGGCCCCATTGCGAGACGCAGTGCGCTTCGTCGACCACGAGTAAGTCGATCGTTTGTTGCGCTAGCGTGGCGCGAAACTCCGGATCGTTTAGACGTTCGGGCGTGGCGAATATGAATTCACTGCGTTCTTCTTCCACCGCCGCGACCGCCTCGCGCTCTTCTTGCGCGTTCAACGTGCTGTTGAATTGCGAGGTCTCGATCCCGGCGTCCTCCAGCTTCTCGGCTTGGTCCTTCATGAGCGAGATTAGCGGGGAGATCACGAGCGTCACCCCTTCGAGATGAAGCGCGGGCAATTGGTAGCACAACGATTTTCCAGCGCCCGTCGGCATGATCGCGACCGTGTCACGTTTACCGAGCACGCTTTTAATAACGTCGGATTGACCAGGCCTAAGTTGTTGAATGCCGAAGGTGTCGCGCAAGGTGCGCTTAAGCGATTGCGGTGTTTGAGAAGCTTCTTGTGTCATGACACGTTCTATGCGGCTTGACGTTCATTCATGGCGGAGGGATCGAGCATGACCTTGACCCAACCGGTGCGGCGCTCATCGAACGCGTGATACGCATCGATGACGGATGTAAGCGGCTCGACTTGCGTTAGCACTTGAATCGGATCGATCGATCCGTTGCGCACGAGCGCGACAAGTTCGGGGATCAACACACGATGGTTGCAGTTGCCCATGCGCAGCGTTAGGTTTTTATTCATCGCTAATCCGAACGGAAAGGTGCGATGCGAGGGCGGATACACGCCCACGCACGCGAGCGTGCCGGCTTTCGCTAAGCAATCCACTGCCCACGTTAACGCTTGCGAGGGCGCGTCGCCCGGAGTCCAAGGCGCATTACGCTTGGGCGTGTCGCCATCCTGATGGTCGCGCGCGTGATTGCGATCCGAGCGTATGGCCGCGGGGCCGGCGTGCGCGCGCATGGCATCGACGCCCACCGCATCGATCGCGCGATCCGCGCCAATGCCCCCCGTTAGGCGGCGAATAGTGTCGACAGGGTCCTCGCGTTCGAAATGAATCGTCTCCGCCCCCTGGTCGCGCGCCATCTCTAGGCGGCTCTCGATGCAATCCACCGCGAACACATGTCCCGCGCCTTGCAATTTCGCGCTTGCGATCGCGAACTGTCCGACGGGGCCACAGCCAAACACCGCCACCGTATCGCCGCGCTTGATTTCCGCGAGCTTGGCCGCGAACCAACCAGTGGGAAAAATATCGGAAAGCAAAATCGCGCGGTCGTCGTCGATTTCGTCGGGCAGTTTGACCGGACCGGTGGAGGCAAACGGAATGCGCGCGAACTCGGCCTGCAAGCCGTGAAAAGGGCCCGACGATTGTGGGCCTCCAAAGAACGCCGTGCCCGCGAGCGCGCCGTGTGGATTGGCGTGATCGCACTGCGCGTGATAGCCGACGCGACAATACGAGCACCAACCACAAGCGATTGTCGCGGGAATCACCACACGATCTCCAACCCGCAAGTTGCGCACGTCCGAGCCCACGGCTTCGACGATGCCCACGCCCTCGTGACCCAACACCGTGCCCGGCATCATGCCCGGCACGGTGCCACGAACTAAGTGAAGATCAGTGCCACAAATCGCACTTGCGGTGATGCGCACGATCGCATCGGTAGGTGATTGCAACTCGGGATCGGGCACATGGTCGAGGCGAATATCGCCAACATCATGAAACACCACTGCTCTCATTATTTCCCCCGCCAAATGGCTTAATGAATCGTTAACGGATGACCATTCGTATCGGGTCAGCAATGCATGTGCCGTGGGCATGCGGTCGCGACGTAAGTTTTTCCAGCGCCACGCATTTATTGCGCATTGTTTAGAACGGACGGCGCGTCAACGAAACGTAAAACCCTTAGGACGCGCATGGGATATGGCGAACGGGCTTCGTTCTTGCTGTACGCAATGGACTAATGTTTTTCTAAGTCCTTCGCTCGGAGCGTTCATCCAATGCGTATCGCTTACGTCACTGAAACCTGGCCGCCCGAAATCAATGGCGTGTCGCTGACCGTCGCGCGTACCGTCGCGTTCTTGCGCGAGCGTGGTCATGCGGTCGATGTAACGCGTCCGCGCCAACCCTCGGATGCCGATCTCGCGCCCGACGGCAACACCTTACTCGTGCCCGGTTTGCCCATTCCCGGCTACCCCGGCATGCGCTTTGGCCTACCCGTGCATTCGCGACTCGTCGAACGCTGGCAGCGCTTCGTGCCCGATCTCGTTCACGTCGCCACCGAAGGGCCCTTGGGTTGGTCGGCCATTAGTGCCGCGCAATTGCTTGAAATACCCATCACTTCGGACTTTCGTACGCGCTTCGATCAGTACGGTCGTCATTACGGATGGATTGGCTGCGCGGGGTTGATTCGCGCCTACCTGCGCGGCTTTCACAACCGCACGCATTTGACCTGCGTGCCCACGCAAGTCATGCGCGACGAACTGCTGAACTTAGGGATTCGGCAAGTCGCGGTGCATGGGCGTGGCGTGGACACGCGCCTGTTCGGACCGCACCGGCGGGATCGCATGTTGCGGCGTTTATGGCGAGCCCATGGTCCCGTCGCGCTATACGTGGGACGCTTGGCGCCCGAGAAAAACTTAGGACTTGCCATTCGCGCCTACGAAGCCATGCGGCTCGTCGAGCCCACCACGCGTTTCGTGGTAGTGGGTGATGGACCATGGCGCGAGCGTTTACGCACGCGTTGTCCAGAAGCCATTCTGTGCGGAACTTTGACGGGCGAAGCATTAGCCGCGCATTACGCATCGGCCGACGTGTTCTTATTTCCAAGCCTTACCGAAACGTTCGGCAACGTAACGGTCGAAGCCATGGCCAGCGGACTTTCGGTGGTGGCCTACGACAGCGGCGCCGCGCAGGTCTTGATGCGCGACGGTGATAACGGCCGTTTAGTCAAGCGGGATGACGAGCACGCGTTCTTACGCGCCGCCGCCGATATGGCGGCGGATGCCGACGCTCGCGATCGTTTGGGCGCCGCCGCGCGAGACACCGCCCTCGCGCTCGATTGGGACACGGTGCTGGCGCGGTTCGAGTCAGCGTTGACCGATGTCGCAAGCGGTACCTATAGCGCCGTGCGCCCGGCATCGGCCGTGCTTTCCGCGTCTCGCAACACTACGGTGGTCGCGGAATGACATCGCGCATCGTTTGGGAGCGTTGGGTCGAGAGGGATCGCGATTGCGCGCGTTGGTTTAACCGCGCGGCCGAACGCAAGCGCATTCATTCCGCATGCCGTGTCGCAAGTCGCTTGGGCGACGGCATGCTGTGGTACTCCATGTTGTTCGTGCTGCCCTGGTTTGGCATGGCCGGACGCGATTGCGCGTGGCAAATGGGAATCGCCGGGTTGGTGAATCTGGCGGTGTATTACGTCGTCAAGCGCACGATGGGTCGACCTCGGCCTTACGAAGCTTGCGACGACATTCAACTATGCGGACGCGTGCTCGATCGATTTAGTTTTCCGTCCGGACATGCCTTGCACGCCACCACGTTTACCTTGGTGCTCGCCGCGCATTTCCCGCACGTGGCCATCGTGCTGGCGCCGCTCGCGGCGTTGATCGCCTTGTCGCGCATCGTGCTCGGCTTGCATTACCCAAGCGATGTGTTGGCCGGCGTCGTGGTGGGCACCGCGTCGGCCGCCGCCGTCATCACCATTAATTTTGGGTTTGGTTTTTAAGCGGTTTCATGCATTTGCGCGCGAAGGTGCAAAGCCAATTCCGACTTGGTTTTAGGAATGCGTTGTTCGAGTAAATGCCCGATCAACCGTTGCCAAGCCCGAATAAGCGATGGGTACGTCGCATCGGCCGGATGCAGACCCAAGCGCACGATGGGATGGCGCGTGGTGGCGCATGCATAGGCGCGCATCCACGCTTGTGAACTCGTTCGCCGCCAATACGACCTCGCGCTCGCGGTGATGCAAGGCGCGACGACACTGCGCCGCTCCGGCATCAACCAAAAATGCCGCCAGCTCGTCGTCCATGCGAACGGCGCCGCGCTTACCGCTTGCCACGCGTGCTCGCCAAGCATCCATGCCGGCGCGACAAAGCCGTTGGGTCGCCATCCGTATGCGTTGAACCACGCTAATCCATTCGCAAGTCGTTGCGCGGCGTGCGCGGTGTCAAGCGCCGCGAACTCGCCTTCGCCAGCGGTATAAAAACGCCGCTTGATTCGCTCTCCTAACGCGTGGCGCCACGTCGTGGGGCGCCACGACCACGACGGCAAAGGGGCGTCATCGAGATGACGCCATCCATGCAGTGCAAGTTCATCACCACGCGCGCGACGCGATTCCAATCGCGCGTGCCACGACCGTCCACGTGCGCTATTGGCATCGACACGATCGCCGTGCCATCGAGGAACGACAAGCAGGGTGACGGCCATGGGCGCGACTTCATCGATCGCCGCGAGCAGACGTTCGCACTGCGGCCACGTGGCCGGCGCGACGTCATGCAGAGCGATACATATCGTGGGAGCTTGCATGCGAGGGGGTAGGTTCTTGATGGAAGGATTCGCCCTGCATAAGCGCGCGATACAGCGCGAGTTGGCGCGGCAATACGTGGGTCCAGTCATAACCGCATGCTCGCCTTCGCGCGGCAAGCGAGCGGGCCATATGTCCTTCGTTGATGACGGTGGAGATCGCTTGCGCGAAGTCATCCGCGCTCGCGCCATGCACGGCCGCGCCAACGTCGTCGTCGACCAGTTCGCGCAGTCCTGCCGCGGCACGCGCCACGACCGG
>DASTRU010000155.1:0-2444 GCA_035761045.1 Burkholderiaceae bacterium
AATACGCGGCGCGCACGAGGTCCACATGCCGCTGCCCCGCTTGATGCACGACGAACGGCCGCTTCTCGGGCGCGATGCGCGCGAGCGCCTTGGGCACGGTTTCGTTAAGCACCATCGCGCCCAAGCTGCCGCCCACCACCATCACCCGCAGCGGACCGCGACGTTGCGCGGCGCGTGCTTGCGTGGTGGGCAATTCGGCGACTTCGCGACGCACGGGATTGCCGGTCCACAAAGCGCGCTTACCCAAGCGCGGATACGCGCCCGGAAACCCAAACGCGATGCGCGCGGCGAATGGACTTAGGAACCGCACCGACATCAACGGCGCCGCGTCGCTATTGAGCAGCACGAGCGGCCGGCGCAGCACGCGCGCCATCAAGCCCGCGGGCACGCAGACGTATCCACCGGTGCCAAACACCACGGCCGGCTTGCGTTGCTTGATCACGCCCAACGCCTTCCACATCGCGCCGATTAATTTGGCTGCGCCACTTAGGAAATGCATCGGGCCCTTGCCGCGCATGCCAGCAAACGACAACTTGTCGAGTTCGATGCCGGCTTGCGGCACGAGATTGTTTTCCATGCCGGTGGCGGTGCCGATCCACGAGATCGTCCAACCGCGCGACGAGAGTTCTCGCGCGACCGCC
The DNA here is from genome assembly GCA_035761045.1 of Burkholderiaceae bacterium. Taxonomy (GTDB): domain Bacteria; phylum Pseudomonadota; class Gammaproteobacteria; order Burkholderiales; family Burkholderiaceae_E; genus DASTRU01. Next base: position 642 of record DASTRU010000155.1, read on the forward strand.
AGGCCCGGCATGATGTGGCCGCCCGTGCCAGCGGCAACGATGACGGCGTGCTTCGGTGGGCTCATTAACGCATCCATTAGTCCGCTCACGGTCGCAGCCCTCGCATCATTCGGCGCGACTCCCAATCAATTCGCAACAGCACGGCCAACGCGACCAGGTTGACGAGAATGCCGCTGCCGCCATAACTCATTAGCGGTAGCGTCAGACCCTTGGTCGGTAGCAGGCCGAGGTTGACACCCATGTTGATGAAGGCTTGCCAGCCCATCCAAATCGCGATGCCTTGCGCGACCAAGCCGGCGAACGTGCGTTCGAGCGCGATGGCATGACGGCCAATGTCTAGAGCGCGCCGCACGATGAAGAAAAACAGCGCGACGACGATCGCCACGCCAACAAACCCGAGTTCCTCGCCAATCACCGCGAGCAAAAAGTCGGTATGCGCTTCGGGCAGGTAATGCATTTTCTCGACGCTTGCGCCCAAGCCCACGCCAAACCATTCGCCCCGACCGAAGGCGATCAACGAATGCGATAACTGATAGCCGCGACCGAGCGCGTTTTGCTCGTCCCACACATTGAGGTAGGCGAAGATGCGGTCGCGCCGCCACGGCGAGAGCCAAATCATCGCGACGAACAAGCTAATGAGCGCCGCGCTCAAGCCGCCAAACAACTTCGCGTTGATGCCGCCAATGAACAAGATGCTCATCGCGATGACGACGATGACGAGTAGCGCGCCCAGGTCGGGTTCGAGCATCAACAGCACGCCGACGAAGCCCATCACCAACACCATCGGCATGAAGCCGCGCACGAACTCTTGCAAATAGTCTTGCTTGCGCACCGCGTAATCGGCGGCGTAGAGCACGCAGGCAAGCTTCATGAGTTCGGACGGCTGAATGTTCATCACGCCCAACGGAATCCAACGGCGCGCGCCGTTCACGCCCTTGCCAATGCCAGGCACGAGCACGAGCACAAGCAAGGCGAACGTCGCGAGGAACAACACCGGCGCGAGCTTTTGCCAGGTCTGCACCGGAATTTGAAACGCGACGACCGCGCACAGCAGGCCAATGCCGATCGACAGCAAATGCCGCGTCAGGAAATGCGTGGGCGCGTAGTTGGCGTAACGCGGCGAATCGGGCAAGGCGATCGATGCCGAATACACCATGACCACGCCCATGACGACGAGGGCGAGGATGCAGCCGATGAGTAATTGGTCGAACTCCGCCACGCGCGTGACACGGCGTTGATCGCTACCGGCCACCGCGCGCGACAGCCCAAGCCCGAGCAAGGTGCCGCCACTGGTCGGCCGTTCGGCTTGGCCCGTGCGACCACGCCGCGTGGGCGAAGCGGGCGTCGAGGCGCTTGAGAAGATGGAACGCAGCGCGGTCAACATACGTCGCCTTTCGCGAGAGCCAATTCGCGCACCGCCTCGACGAATACCTCGGCGCGATGCGCGTAATTGCGAAACATGTCCAGACTCGCGCACGCGGGCGAAAGCAATACCGCGTCGCCGGCGTGGGCGAGTTGGGCGGCCGCATGCACCGCGTCTTCCAAGGTGGCGGCGATTTGCTTCGGGATGCCAGCGGGCACGACGGCGGCGATGCGCTCGGCGTCACGGCCAATCAACACCACCGCGCGCGCCCATGCTTCGATGGCGTCCGACAACGGCGAGAAGTCTTGCCCCTTGCCGTCGCCGCCGGCGATCAACACCACGCGGCGCTTGAGTCCGGCCAGGGCGGCCACGGTCGCGCCCACGTTCGTGCCCTTGCTGTCGTCGATGTAATCGACATCGTCGACATTGCGCACGAACTC
>DASTRU010000156.1:0-2337 GCA_035761045.1 Burkholderiaceae bacterium
CGGCCAAGACGAAGGTTTGATCGGTATCGGTCAAACGATGCAACCGGTAGACCGAACGCCAAGGCGCGACATGGTCCTGCACGGTGCCCACCGAAAATATCGGTACATGAATGTCGGTGAGATCGACGGACTCGCCGTCCACCACATACTCGCCGCGCGCGAGGAGGTTGTGCAGGTAAAACGCGCGCAGGTATTCGCTATGCATGCGATACGGCAGCCGTGTGCCGTCCGCGTTCCACGCCATCAATGCGCGCAGGGCTTGTCGTTCGCCGAGTAAGTAATTCATTAATCGGTACGACCAAATAAGGTCGCGCGAGCGCAGTAATTGAAAACTAATTTTCATCTGCTCCTTCTCGAGGAGCCCCCGGCGCGACATTAATGTTTCTAGATGCTCGGCTTGGCTTTCGTCGATAAATAAAGACAACTCGCCTGGTTCGCTGAAATCGGTTTGCGCAGCGAGCAATGTCATGGTTTTTAGCCGATGGTTGCCCGCTCGGCCTAGCGCGGCCGCGGTCAGCGCAAGCAAGGTGCCTCCCAAGCAATACCCAACCGCGTGAACCGCGCGGCCCGGCACGATATGTTCCAGCGCGTCAAGAGCTGCTAAAACGCCCAGGCGGCGGTAATCGTCGAGACCTAAATCGCGGTCTTCGGGTAGCGGGTTCTTCCATGAAATCGCAAACACCGTGAAGCCGTGATCCACCAAGTATTTGACCAACGATTCTTGTGGTGTGAGATCGAGCACGTAGTACTTCATGATCCACGCGGGAACGAGCAGCACCGGCTCGGCGTGCACGGTGTCGGTGGTGGGCGTGTATTGCAACAACTCCATCAACGCGTTGCGCAACACCACCTTGCCTGGCGTGCAGGCGGTGCCCACGCCGACCTCGTACATCTCCGCGCCGGCGGGCGGCTGATCGAGCCATTCGCGTTCGAGATCGTCGATTGCGTGGGCCGCGCCGCGCAGCAAATTCATGCCGTGTTCGCGCGCGGTTTGTTCAAGCACGACCGGATTGGTGGCGACGAAGTTGGAAGGCGACACCAAATCGAGCCATTGCCGCGCGGCGAATTCGACCATTTGCTCATGGTGCGATTGCAAGCCCGGTACGGCGCTCGTCGCGCGTTCCCACCATTGTTGCCAAAGTAGAAAATTTTGCGCGAGCGGCGCGAACGGCGGTTGGTGCCAGCGTTCGTCGGCGAAGCGTTTGTCTTGCGGTAGCGGGTCGACACACCACGGATGGCCGCACTCGATGTCGGCCAACAACATCCAGGCGCGATGCCACTGTTGAGCCGCGAAATCCATGAGCTCCCATTGCTTTGCGGGCGACATCATCAAATGCATCGACCAATCAAACAACGCGCTCAACGCGGTGGCCGGCGCGACGGGCGGCGACCACGGTGCCCAAAACGCCGTCAATTCGCGTTCGATGCGTTGGCGCTCGATCAAATCGGGCGACGGTGGCACGCCACGCCCCAGCCACGGACTCATGCCGCGTTCACGCGAGCCGGGGGGCGTTTTTTCTTGCGGTAAGTGCGGCGTGCTCATCGTCGTCTCCGCGCCAAGGGATTCCTCGTCAACGCATGAACCAATCGACAGCCGCTTGGGCAATGCCATGCGGAATCATGTGACCGCCGTCGAATTCGTGATACTCGACCGCATGACCATCGCGGCGAAGATTCAAAACGATGGGCTGGCTACAGCGATCGATCGGCAACACGCCGTCTCTCGTGCCGTGCGAAATGAACATCGGAATGTGACCTTCGGTCGGGATGCTTGGAATGAATCCGGGCGACAGCGCGATGGCATGCGAGAACAAGCGGCCGTTGCCCACCGCAAGCGACAGCGCATACGAAGCGCCGTCGGAAAACCCTCCCACGGCCACCCGAAGCGGATCGATCGCGTAACGCTCATACACCCAGTGCAACCCGTGTTGAATGGTTTTGATATCGGGCCCGAACCGGCCGATGATCGCGTCCCAGGTGAAATTCGTCGAAGGCAGCGCAAGCACGATGATGTTGGTCGCCGCGGCATAAGGTTCCAACAACGCCAAACCGTGCTCGGGCTGGTCGCCCGAGCCATGAAGCATGACGGCAAGCGCCGAAGCGCGCGTGGCTTGCCACAACGCGGGTACGCGTGCCCAGGCGGCGCGTCTAGCGCCCGCGTCGATGCAATGCAATCCCACGCGCGCTTCCAGCGACATTGGCCGTGGCGACGATGTCACGAAGGACGGCCTGTTAAGTAGCGACATGCGTTGCATGCAGCACTGCGCGTGCCGAGTTACCCACATTATCTGTGGATAAATAGGCTAATAACGTTTCAATAACCCAGCGGTAAATGTG
>DASTRU010000157.1:0-6518 GCA_035761045.1 Burkholderiaceae bacterium
GACGCACTGCTGTCGATCCTAAACAAGGTGGACGGCGTGATGAGCGCGACGTCCCCAGGCTCGCCCTTGCTGGTGCGCTTGTCTTTCACCACGAAGAACCGATCATTCGTGTTTTCAAGCAACGGCTTTTCACGGTCACCCGAGCCGAGCAACAGCACGGTGAAATCGCGGCTTGTGATGACGTCCGGCGCGAAGAAGGTTTTACGCGTGCCGGTCGTGCCATCGCTACCGTCGTTCAACGCGGCGATCTTGGTGATGACCCACGCGCTCGGGTCGCGCGCCAGGCCGCCCGAGCCTTCAATGTCGATGCGATACACCTGCGCGCGCATATCGACCGTGTAGGCGCGATCGACGTAGCCGTCGCCATCGGAATCGACTAACGAAATATCGGCGGCCACGCTATAAGTCGTGGGCAGCGACGCGAGCACCGCGCCCGTGCGCATATCAAGCGCGTACACCACATTGCCCATCGTCGTCATGCCAGGCGTACTCGGGTCCTCGGCCACGCTGTCGTAGCCGCCACCGATGAGCAACACGGGATCGGTACGGCCCTTCACGCGCGCCACCTTAGGCTGCGACCAAGTTTGTCCAAGCCGTGCAAAGCCGATATCGCTTGAGCTCTTGCGCCACAACACCTTGGGCGATGCCGGATCGGACACATCGAAGGCATACAAAAAACGTCCACCACGACGCACCGCCACGAAAATGATGACTTCACCCGTCGAGATGTTTTGATAAAGACCGATGGGTCCATCGAAGAAGTAATCGCGCGGCGATGAAGGCGTGCTCGACACCGTCGTCGGATACGTTACTTCAGGATCGTTCTCGCGCAGCCGCTTCAAACGCGCGAAGTGCTCGGGCGCCACGAACGACCATAACTCCGAGCCCGCGCCGCTACCCGTTTGGTTTCCATTCACCGCGCGCAGCATGCCGTCGTTGGAGCCGTAGAAAACGACGATGCGGTTGTTTCCGCTTGCGTCCTTGCCATAGTTCACGACGATGGGCCGCGTGTGCAGCACATCGCCATGAACCGAGGCGCGCACGGTCACCGTGTTCGTCGCGTCGTAGCCCGTTCCTAATTGGTCGCGCGCCGCGGAATAACGCGTGGTGTTCGCCGCCGTCGTATTGTCCTCGCCACGCAGCCAATCAATCAGTAAGTCTTTCTTGGTGGCGTCGTACGCCGCGTCGAACAGCGCGGGCAGCAAGGTGGTGTTAGTGGTTTTGAATTGATGCGTCGAACCCGCGCTTGCCAAGCTCACGCCGGGAACGCACCCGGTTGGCGGGCAGGTATACACGCGACGCCCACTCGTGCCGGTCAGATAGGTTTCACGCAGTATTTGCGCCGCGCCGCCACGTTCTACTAAATCGCCGTCGGGTCGATCGCTCGGTTTATCGGGCTTGATGGTTTTCCAAAACTCGCTCGCATGGGTCCAAAAACTAACGGCGTCCGGCGCGATGAACCCCGATGACGAGTTAATCGCGCTCGTGCCGGTCGAATCGGCTAATTGAATGCTGTCGCTCGCCACGTCATACGTGAATTGATATTGCTTTAGGTTGCCGACCCAACGTTGCAACGCATTCGCGTCGGGTCTAAACATGCCGATGAATACTTGGTTTAGGTAAGAGCCTTGCGCGTTCGCGCTGACCGGCAAGCTCGCCGACGCGAACACGCTGTTGGATGCTTTAATTTGATTGAGCACGCGGGTAAGCGCGTCCACTAAGTCGTCGGTCTTCTTCGCTTCTTGATAAAGACCGCCACCCTTGGTCGCCACCCAACGCATGTAATTTGGATACGTGCCGTCGCTTGATGCACCAGTCACCGCGATCGTGTGAACGAGAATGGGCTGCGTGCCATCGCGCGAACTAATGTCGGCTTGCGACCGAAAAAAATCGGCGAACTCGTCGGACCAGTTATTTGCATCCGAATTCGAGACGTTTTGCGCGGTGGGAATCGAGATGGCGCTCGCGCTCGGGTTGATTCTCTTCAACAAACTCAAGGTGTTCGTGTTGTTGTCCTGCGGCGAGCCGTTACCGATATAGACGATATGCGAGGCCGTGCAGCTATTGAGCGCCGGACCCGCGTACTTAGCGCGCGAGGCGTCGGTAAAGGCGGTGGTGTCGAGCTTGGGCGGCGACATCGTGTTGCCTTTGTATACCGACGCGCTCGTCAACCATAAGTACGCTTCGTAAAACGACGCCGCCATCGTCGCGTTGTTCGTCTTGTCGGCGTTAATGCCTAAGCCGCTTATCAAATCGAGCAGTCTTTGTTTTTGCGCATCGGTCGTAATGTTGGAAAAGTTTTGGCGCGGATAACCGCTGTCGGAGCTTGCCGTCGATTCGTTGTACATCATGAGGCCGATGTTGAACTCCGACAGCGTCTCGATCGGCATGGCCGCGATCAACTTATACAGCGCGCATTTCTCGATGCCGAACTTCGTTCCTTCTTCCTTATTCGGCGACGAAGCTCTCACCATCGCGGCGGGTTCGTTGCACGGACCGACGCTGATGCTCGACGACCAGTTGGCCGAGTTATCGAGAATGAATAAAACATTCGGCCGCCCCGAGGCCGCCGTCGGCAACGAATAAATATCGATATCGTCGGCGTGCGACGCCGTGTTGAAGAGCGCAATGAAAATCAACGCGACGAAAGCGCGCGGTTGGCGCAGCCATGAGACGAGGGCGTTAGTTTTCATGATGACCGCCTTTAATAATCGGAACGGCTACTTGCACTTAGTTGCGAGATCGATGGAGGCCGTGCGTAACGAAACGCCTTGATGCATGGTGACTTCCGAACCAGTGCGCGCATCGGCGGAACGAACGGTGATGTCCCATTCCGTATCGGCGCACAACGAACCCGCGGATGAACCGCTATTGGTGATGATTCCGGAGTTTTGGACCGACGAGCTGCTAAAGCATGGCGAGTCGTTGGTGTTGTTGATATCGAGCTCGTTTAAGGGAATGGTGCGAGCACGAATGCAATATGGGTCGGTAGTCGCGCCGTTCGCATCGCGCATTTGCGTCACGACATCGGTAGTGCCGTCGCCGTTGAAGTCGGTGTCGACTCGCGCCACCGCGGCCACGCCCGTTGGATTGGTGGCGAACTCTTCCGAACTAATGGTTTGCTCGACGAGCACTTGCGCGGCGGCCACGACTTCCTGGCGGCTTTGCATATTGCCGGCGATCAACACATTCGTCGTGCTCGAACGCAGCCCCGCGAGCGCGAACAATGAAAACAACAGCAAAAACACGATCGCGATCACGAGCGAGAAGCCACGCTGCCGCGCGGATGAGCAAGCGGTGTGTTTCATGACACCTCCCGCCGACCAGCCACGTTGTTGAGGCGGATCGTGGTCGTGACTAACCGGCAGCGATAACCGCTTGGGCATGTCTCGGTTTCGTGCGATGGACCAAGGTTGAAGGTGTGCGTGGCATCGTCCAAGCTTTGCGACGGTTCGGTACTGCGCACGAGCACGTGCAAGCGAACGGCAACCACGTTCGCCCATTGATCGGTCGCGGCACCGGTCGCGGTCACATAAGGCAAGAAGGTATCGGGCGTGCCATCGCCATCGATGTCGAAGCCGTACTCCACTTGCAAGCGTTCCACGCCTTCGGCCAAGGCGGTCGATGTCAACACGCCATCACGCATCTCCAATCGCTTAAGCGTGGGAATACCGTCGGATGGCGCGCATTCGTTGCACGAGGCGATGTAATACGCGCGCGAGAAAAACCGCGCGATGCGCTGGCTCGTGCCATTGCACTTCACGTTGCGCAGCGTAAGGTCCGAGATATTGTTCGACGCGCCAAACGTCGTCGCATCGTCCGGGCATTGCGACACTTGCACGTATAAGTTTTTATTGTTGGTCGCGGCGGCCGAGTACGGCAATGACGAGGCGCGTCTCACGATGATCACGTCGTTCGACGGCTTGAGGTTGGTCAGGCATGAGATCTCGGAGGCGGCGACTAATGGATCGTTGTAGCCGCGAATGGGCGCTGGCATTTGCACGGGGTTGACCGATGGATTCCAGCCCAACGCCGTCGCGTCGTTCACCGCGATTTGGCATGGCGATGGATCGTCGCGCCATTGCACCGTGTTCGACGGACCAAAGGTGCCGTAAAACCCGGCGTGGTGAAGATCGTCGCCCATCATGTCGGCCGCGAAACGGCTGTTCTCCATCAAGCGGCTTACGCGATCGAGTTCGGCGCGCTGCGCCGACGTGGATCCAAACATCGTCACCAACCCCGCACTCACGAGCAGACCGATCGTGATGGCGATCATCAGCTCGATCAAGGTATAGCCCGACGAACGCTTCATGGCGACCCCGCTAAGGCTAGCGAACCAATACGCACGATCGAAGTAACGACACGGCGTTGATCCTCGTTGCCGTATTCGCCCTGCCCGCAATTCATGTAGACCGCATTCGTCGCGGGCGCCGCCGTCGGTGTTTGACCAAGCCAGGCCACCGCGATGGCGTACACATTGTTGACCGCGTCGATTTGATAAATGCACCCTTTGGCGCGCATCAACACACCCGCGTTGTCGGCGCCAATTTTTTCGTTAGCCCCCATCAACAAATTGGCCCATTCGCATTTGTCGCGCGCGGCTAGGTTGGGTTGCGTCGCGCAGTCGCCGCCTAATGCGCCGGTGGAGTCGGTGATGTAATCGGCCGCGCGTTTGCGGTTGGCGTTTAGCCGGTCGACCATGTCTTGCACGAGCAATAAGGCTTGCGTGCGTTGCGTGGCATCGGCTTCGGTCGCGAACGAACGGCCGACAAGCCCCGCGAGCCCCACGAGGGCGAACGCCACGATCAATAGCGTGACGAGCACCTCGATCAACGCAAAGCCCTGAGCGCTATGAGGAGGAGAGGCGCGCTTCATGTGCAGCTCACGCTGGTTGAACGCGATTGTCCGGACGGATCGATACGCACTAAACGACCGGGCATGCCGGTGCTATCCGGCGGACACACCTTAAAGCTCGAGATATCGGCGATGACGACGCGCCCGGCCGCATCGAAACTCAGTGAAGTGGGCGCGCCTGAGAATCCCACCATGTTGCCCACCGCGTTACGGGTGCGCAGCATTTCATTGCGGCTTGCGTCGGCGGGGTCGATACGCGTGATCGACCACCCCTGCGTCCATTGCCCGCCTAAGGGACTCACGGCCACGACCGAGTTGCGCTTGACGGCCTCGCTGCGCGCGAAGTTCAAGTCCGCGAGTAAGTCGGCTGTCGTGCTGCGTACACGCATCGTGGCCGACAAGCTCGAAAAATTAGGCGACGCGATCGCCAGCACCACGGCGGCCACGGCCAATACCAATAACGCTTCCACAAGCGTGAAGCCACTAGCGCGCGACGACGACACGGATGAATGCTTCATTCGCATGGCATCACCAACAGTTTCCGGTGGATGGAGTCTTCGCGCCCGATTGATTGATGGTGAGCGTGCCGCAGGTATCGCTGGCTTGCCCACCATAGGGCGCGGCGGTAACGGTAAACGTGGGCGGCGGGCCGTTCGCGACCGCGATCGTGACGTTGTAGTAACGCGAAACGTCGGCGGGCACCGTCATCTTGAGCGAAGCGACATCGGCCGCGTACGAGCGCCGATCCAGCATGTATTGATGCTGGCGGCTTGCGATGTCGTTAATGAAGCCTTGCGCGTCCGAACGATGCGCGCGCAATAAATACTGCGCGTACTGCGGCACCGCGACGGCGGCAAGAATGCCGATGATCGCGATGACGACAATCAATTCGATGAGGGTAAAGCCATGCGGCTTAAGGTGCGGCGCCCTTGCGCAACCACCGATAGCGGACATGGAATTCTCGCGTCTTGAGTTTTAGCCGAACTCCAATTTAGTGAGCCGGCCAAAAAATGACGTGTAATTTTTCCAATGCCCTCAAAACCCTTGTGCGTTTAGTCACTTGATTTCGAGAAAGATGCGACCGAACCGATAAGGTGCACATTTTTCTCGTGTCCAAGCTCTTGACATCAGGAATTTCCTAATATCTAAACTTAAGGAAATACTGAAGTTTTCCCTCGCGCAAACCCTGAAAAAACTTAGGGACTTCTCTTAATTCAATTTATGAATTGGACGTGACCACTTCGTTGGTATAAGCCTCCATCGGCAAGCACGAGCACATGATGTTGCGATCGCCATAAACGTTGTCGACTCGCCCCACCGCCGGCCACACCTTGTTGTGCTTTAGCGCGGGCAAGGGATACGCCGCGTGCTCGCGCGTGTAGTCGTGCACCCAGTTTTCGGCCATCACCATGGCGGCGGTATGCGGCGCGTTCTTCAATGGGTTGTCGTTCACGTCGATGCGCCCTTCTTCCACCGCACGGATTTCGGCGCGAATCGAGATCATTGCGTCGATAAAGCGATCGAGTTCGGCCTTGGCTTCCGATTCGGTGGGCTCCACCATCAAGGTGCCCGGCACGGGAAAGCTCAGCGTCGGCGCATGAAACCCGTAGTCCATCAAGCGCTTGGCCACGTCTTCTGCGGTAATGCCGCATGCGTCCTTGATC
>DASTRU010000158.1:0-6202 GCA_035761045.1 Burkholderiaceae bacterium
CCATTACGCAGTTGGGAATGAATATGACAAACGGCGTGATGGATGCCCAAGCGGTACAACGCGCCAACGCCGTAATGAACGACCACAAGGCCGTGCTTCAAACACTTAATCGAGAGGTCACGACCGGTCCGACGATCGTGAGCTTTGGTGGCGTGGGCCGAACGTCGGTGTTGATAACGTACAGCGATGTGATGCGGCAAATTCAAAGCGGCGAAGTCAACGACAGCGCCGCCTTGGACGCCGCGTTGGAGCGCGTGATCATGGCCGGGCGCTTGTCGCGTGGCCGGCACTTTATTCATTCGCAGGCGCAGTTCGACATCGTCCGCCAAACGTTGCTGACTGAATTGCAACGTAAGAACGCGCCGCGGCCAAGCCCAAGGGCGAACGAGGCCGGTGGCCGGATGGAAGCCGATACCGTGACCTTGTAAGTCACGCAGCGGCGGATGGGATGAACGGCGTTGCCCTCAATGCATCTCGTCCGCCCACGCGTCTTGCTCGCGCGTGGCTTCCAGCCACTGGCTAATCGGCCCCAGCCCCGGGATCACCAAGGCCATATCAAGATCCGCCAGCGGGCCGATCACAAAGCGCCGCAAATGCATGCGTGGATGCGGGATGGTCAGCGCTTCGGTGGTGATGACCTCGTCGCCATGCATGAGTAAATCCAAGTCAAGCGTGCGCGGCGCGTTTCGGTAGGGGCGCTGTCGGCCGAATTCATGCTCGATATTTTGCAAGGCGGCGAGTAGAGCAAACGCATCGAGCGAGGTGTCGAGCGCGGCGGCGGCGTTGAAGAAGTCAGGGCCGCTGGCCTCCAATGGGGCGGAGCGCCAAACGCGCGATACGCCTACTAAGCGTGTCGCTGGCAAGGCGGCCAAACGATCGATGGCACGACGCAAGGTCCCACGCGCATCGCCTAGGTTCGCGCCTAAACCGACATATGCGATGGGCATGGCAGCGCTCGCGCGCGCGAGGTGTTAGGGGGCGTTGTCATCGTCGTCCGTTGCACTCGTCGCGTCGTTCTCGGCCGCGTCGCCCGCCACCGGCGTGGCATTGGCGGCTTTCTTGCGGCGGCGACGGCGTTTCTTCGCGGGTGCCGGTGCGTCGGGCCGAGCGGCAAGTTCAACGATCATCGCTTCGCGCCGATCACCATCGGCCTCGGCGAACGCGGCCCACCAATCCGGCAATTCGGCGTCAAGCTCGCCGCCTTGCGCGCGTAGCGCGAGGAAGTCGTAGCCCGCGCGATACCGCGGTTGTTCAAGCAAGCGAAACGGATGCCGTCCCATGCGCTTCTCGAACCGCGGCTGCAAGGCCCAAATCTCTTTCATGTCGGAGACAAAACGCCGTTGAATCGCAAGCCGTTCGGTTTGCGTGGTCAGCACATCGTCGGCGGCGGCGAACAAGGCCGGAATGCTCGGCATGCCGCTCGCCTCGCGTTGTTTCCATACCCGTCGCACCTGCGGCCATAGCAGCGCGGCGAATAGGAAGCCGGGCGAGACGGGCTTATCGGCTTGCACGCGCGCGTCGGTATTGGCGAGCGCGGCTTCGATGAAGCGTTGGCCGTCGGCGGTATCGAGCACGGTGTCGAGCAAGGGCATGAGTCCGCCATGCAGTCCTTCGGCGCGCATGCGTTCAATGCCCGCCTTGGCATGGCCGCAAAACAGCAGTTTGAGCATCTCGTCGAACAAGCGCGCCTTGGGCACGCCCACCATCAAGTCGGCGCACTGCGCGATCGGCGCGCGCGTGGCGGGGTCGAGTTCGAAGCCGAGTTTGGCCGCGAAGCGCACGGCGCGCAGCATGCGCACCGGGTCTTCGCGAAAGCGCGTGGCCGCGTCGCCGATGATGCGTAAGCGCTTCGCGCGACAGTCGGCCACGCCGTCGTGATAGTCGAGCACGATCTCGGCGGCTGGGTCGTAGAACATCGCGTTGATGGTGAAGTCGCGTCGCGTGGCGTCTTCGTGCTGTTCGCCAAAGATGTTGTCGCGAAGCAAACGGCCCGATTCATCGACCGAACGCGTTTGCGCGACCGGCGCATTGCGGCGCTCGCGGCGGCCCAACGGTTGTTCGGCATGCACGTGGCCGCGCGCTTGTTGTTCGCCCGCGTCGGCATCGGTCGCGGGTTCTTCGGGCGCGGGCGCGGCCAAGGCGCGAAAGGTCGAGACCTCCACCGTTTGATCGCCCCAGCCCACGTGCACTATTTGAAACCGCCGGCCGATGATGCGCGAACGCCTAAACAAGGCATGCACTTGCTCGGGCGTGGCGTTGGTCGCCACGTCGAAGTCTTTAGGCAGCTTGCCCACGAGCAGGTCGCGCACCGCGCCGCCCACCACATAGGCCTTATAGCCGGCTTCTTGCAAGGTGCGCGTCACGCGCGTGGCGTACGACGGAATCGCGGCTGGATTGATGCCCAGTTCGGCTGCGGTGTAACGCTTGGGTTCGCGACGCAGACCAGATGCGCCAGCGGCGGACGGCGTTTGACGACGCTTGAGGAAACGGTCGATGAAGGTACGGATCATGAGGAGTGCAGATCGATCACAGGCCAACCACGCGCGATGGCGTACGACTTAAGTTTTTCTGATGGATTCACGGCGACTGGCACGCGCACTTTTTCAAGCAAGGGAATATCGTTGGCCGAGTCGCTATAAAACGTGCTGGAAGAAAAATCATCCCACGCATGGCCTAGCGACGCGAGCCATGCCTCGGTACGCGCGATCTTGCCTTCCTTGAAGCACGGCGTGCCATGCACCTCGCCGGTAAAGCGGCCATCGACCTCGCGCGGTTCGCTGGCGATCAAATGATCGATACCAAAGGCGCGCGCGATCGGGCGCGTCACGAAGCTGTTGGTCGCGGTCACGATCGCGCACAGGTCGCCGGCATCGCGATGCTCGGCGACTAAGTTTTTGGCGCGCGGCGTGATGGCGGGCGTGATGACCTCGCGCATGAAGTCCGCCTGCCAGCGTTCGAGTTGTTCGCGTGGATGCGCCTTGAGCGTGGCGAACGCGAATTCGAGGAATTCGTAGATATCGAGCGTGCCCGCGTTGTACTGCGCGAAGAATTGCTCGTTCTTCAGCTTATGCGTGGCGGCGTCGACCACGCCCAGGCGCACGAGGTATTGGCCCCATTCGTAGTCGGAATCAATTGGCAGCAGGGTATGGTCGAGATCGAAAAGCGCGAGGTTCATGCGGGAGGTAATGGGGCGAATCAGCGGGCGGCGAGTTGATCGTCGCGCAGCAGTTCGCGCAACAACGGCAGGGTCACGGGCCGCTTGGCCGCGAGCGAGTAACGGTCGAGCGCGTCGAGCAGGGCGATCAAGCGGCGCAGGTCGCGCGGGAAATGCGTCAGCAGATAAGCGACGAACTCATCGCCGAGCGCGAGGCCGCGTTCGTGAGCGGCGGCGCGAATCGCCAAGCGTTTTTCATCGTCGCTTAAAGGCTGGACTTCGAACACGAGCCCGGCGCCCAAGCGCGTGCGCAAGTCCTCGCGCAGATGTTGCAAGCGCAGCGGCGGCGCATCGCCCGCGACCACGAGCTTGGCGCCGCCTTGCAGCGTGCGGTTGAAGGCGTCGAACAAAGCTTCTTGTTCAGCCGCGTTAAGCGATTGCGCATTGTCGGCGACGACGACGCGCGGGCCATGCGTTTCGCGCGTCGCCTCGATCAAATGCGTTTTGCCGCTGCCCGCCTCGCCCCACAAATACAACACGGCGGGGAAGTCGAGCGCTTCGAGCCGCGCGAGCAATTCGGTATTGCGGCCAGGAACGAAGTTGGCGAGCGTGGCGCCAGGGCGGGCGAAGTCGAACGGGATTTGGGAAATCATGACGGTCGTCATCAATAGCCGGTATATACCGGGCTGGCAAGGTAGCGTCGCAACACCACCCGAAGCGCGACCACCAACACCGCCGAGACCGGCAGCGCGACTAATACGCCGACAAACCCAAACACTTGCCCAAACGCCATCAGCACGAAGATCACGGCCAAGGGATGCAGGCCAATGCTGCCGCCGACGAGCTTGGGCGTGAGGATGAAACTTTCAAGCGCTTGGCCGATGCCATACACCACGCCGACCGCGATCAAGCCCATCCAACCATCGAATTGCAGCAACGCCGATAGCAACGCGAGCACCAAGCCAAGCCCAAAGCCGAGGTAAGGAATGAATACGAGCAAGCCGGTGAGAATGCCGACCGGCAACGCAACGTCAAAGCCCGCGATCGCGAGACCCACCGAGTAATACACCGCGAGGATCAACATCACCGAGATTTGGCCACGCAGGAATTGCGACAACACTTGGTTGATCTCGTCGAGCATGGCCATCACGCGCGCTTCGAGCGGACGCGGGATTAAGCGACGGGCCGCTTGAATGAATTGCGGCCAATCAAGCAACAGAAAAAACAACACCACCGGCACGATGAACAACAAGCCCAGCACGCCAAGCACCGCGCTCGTGCCGCTGCGGATGGTGCCGATCACGCGTTGCGTGAGTTGGTCGTCGGACATCTGCTCGGAAAGAAACGTTTTGACCGACGACACGTCGAGCGACAGCTTGGTGCCCAGCATCTCGTTGACGCGCGGAACGACACGGGTGTTCAACAGCTCGACGAAGGCGGGCAGCTTGCCGCGCAAGGCGCTGATCTCGCTTTGCAAAACCGGCACGATGAGCAAGACCAGCACGACGAAGATCGCCACCAACAGCACGATCACGAGCAGCACCGCCAGCACGCGCGGAACACGTCGCGCGTTAAGCCAACTCACCGCGGGCTCAAGCATGTACGCCAGCACGCCACCGAGCACGAAGGGCGTGAGCACCGGCCCAAGCCAATACAACAACGCGACGAAGGCGAGGCCAACGGTGGTCCACAAAAAAGTCTGGCGTTGCCGCGCGTTCAGGGCCATGAGAGCTCGTTGATAAAATCGCCGGCCATTCTACTGAAGAAGGCTGCTTGTCCTGGGCATCTCGCGCCACGGCGCCTTCCGATCTTCCCTCATCGCCATGAATCAGCCCAGCCTGTCGTACAAGGATGCCGGTGTCGATATCGACGCTGGCGACGCGCTCGTCGAGCGCATCAAGCCGCTTGCCAAGAAAACCTTGCGCGACGGCGTGCTCGCGGGCATCGGCGGCTTTGGCGCCTTATTCGAGGTGCCCAAGCGCTACAAGGAGCCGGTGCTGGTCTCGGGCACCGACGGCGTGGGCACCAAGCTCAAGCTCGCGTTCCATTTGAATAAGCACGACACCGTCGGCCAAGACTTAGTCGCGATGTCGGTCAACGACATCCTCGTGCTTGGCGCCGAGCCGTTGTTTTTTCTCGACTACTTCGCTTGCGGCAAGCTCGATGTCGACACCGCCGAGAGCGTGATCAGCGGCATCGCCAAAGGCTGCGAACTCGCGGGGTGTGCATTGATCGGCGGCGAAACCGCCGAGATGCCGACGATGTATCCCGACGGTGAATACGACCTCGCCGGATTCGCGGTCGGCGTCGTCGAAAAATCGCAAGCCTTGAATGGCAAAAACATCGTGCCCGGCGATGTCGTGTTGGGCTTGGCGAGCAGCGGTCCGCATTCGAACGGGTATTCGCTGGTGCGCAAGATCATCGAAGTCGCCAAGCCTGATTTACGGGCGGATTTTCATGGTCGGCCGTTGGGGGATGTGTTGCTTGAGCCGACGCGTATTTACGTCAAGCCCGTGTTGGCGGCGTTGGCTGCGTTGCCGGGGGCGATCAAAGGATTAGCGCATATCACCGGCGGTGGATTAGTGGAGAACGTGCCGCGCGTGTTGCCTGAATCGTGCGTGGCGGTGTTGGAGCGTGACGCGTGGACGCGGCCTGCGGTCTTCGATTGGCTGCAACGGCATGGCAACGTGGCAGAGGCGGAGATGCATCGCGTATTCAATTGCGGGATTGGTTTGGTTGCCGTGGTGGCGGCTGATCGCGCGGACGAAGTACTTGGCGATTTGCAATCGCGCGGCGAGCAGGTGTTTCGGATTGGCCGGATTGAAGAGCGCGCGGCGGGGCAGGCGCATACGGTGGTAGTTTGAGGGAGGCGGGTAGCGTGTTTATGGCTATTAAAGTTTGAGACGTTAGTTGTAGCCGAACGGTTCAGGGACGACAGCGCGCAAGCCGCCGATGCACAGCGTGACGGCCCCGCCACGGTGGCCCGGCTGCTCGACCAATTGGGCGAGCAACTGTCGCAAGAGTTCGGCCGTGGCTTCGAGTCGCGCA
>DASTRU010000159.1:0-6622 GCA_035761045.1 Burkholderiaceae bacterium
CTCTTTCTCGCGCGTGGATTGGTCCAAACGATCGTTACGCGCGGTCTCGTCTTTGCGCTGCGCGCGCGCATTCGCCTCGGCCGTGTAGTCCTTCGCCGGCGCTTTCGCCGGAGAGGGCGGCGCTTCCTTAAGCCCGATCGCGACTTGTAAGTTATTTAACTCGTCGCGGTACTTCGCACGATCGTTGCCCGCGGCGGTCTGCGCGGTTTGCAGTGCTTGCATCGCGCGGTCGCGTGCTTGTTCGGGCTCCAAGCCCTTATCAATCAACCGCTTCACGATCGATGACGCCACTCCGCGCGACTCGGCATCAACTTGGCCGCTCGTGGGGTCTTTAAAGTCATAGCCACCGTCTTTAAACAGCTTGTCAATGTTCGGAGCGTCCTTCACCTTCGGCGCGCTGGCGCGATCCGTACGCGTTGCCTCGGCCGACGTTTGCCGCGTGTTCTCGGCCACTGGCTCGCTACCGATTCGACGCTGCTCGCCTGGGTTCAAGGTATAAGCGGTGTTGTCCGCCTCCGCGCGCTTAATCGTCCCGGCTTTGTTCGCCTCGGCTGCGACCATCTCCGGCGAGGTGCCAAATCGCGCGCGCTCCTTATCGGCCGCCAAGCGTGCATCCTCCGCCGCGCCGGTATTGCGCATTTGCAAGTCGGCCACAAGCCGCGCTTTTTGTTCATCGAGTTGCGCGCGCACGCGCTCCAAACTCTCCGCTGCTTCGGTTTTGATGTACGTCCCGGCCATGTCCTGCGCCGTGCGGCCCACACCGGCTAACGCTGCGGTAAATAAGCTCATGCCATCGCTCCTTGCGCTTGCGGTGCGGCCCCGGCTTGCGGCGCGCCTCCCGCGCCGAAGCTCTGCATGATTTGGTCATCGTTCGCGCCGTGCTGGCGCAAAATGGTTACTTGCATCACATCGATCGCGTCACGCAATTGCTGTTGGGACAACGTCTCGCCAATTTGCAAGAGCAAGTCCGCCGCTTCCAACATCAACGCCAACGCCGCCGGCAACACCACCTCTTGCGGGATCGTCTTGCGTGATTCTTGATCTAACAACGCCATCAATCCCGCGATGGCAAACCCAAGGCGCTGATCGATCGGCCCCTCTTTCTCCAACTCCTTCATCACCATGTCGCGCGTTTGCTCCGCGTACATCACTTTGCGGCCCGCGAGCACCACGCGATCAAACGCTTCGCGCTGCTCTTGCGGGATTTTGGCTTCCAGCGCCGCACGCATCTCTTGCAACTTCTGCGGCGTTAACGATGCGCCTTGCCCTCCCGGTTGGGATGCGCCCGCGGTTTGCGTGGGCGGTTGCGGCTGTTGACGCGCCAATGCTTGATCAATCAATGCCACATCAGCTCCTTTGCGTTACACGCGCGTTAGGGTTGAACCGAAACGGGGTTCGCAGGTTCACCACGTTGTTAGCATTTGCGCGCTCGATCGCCTCTTGCTCGCGCTGCGCTTTCAACTTTTCTTCGAGCAACGACACTTGACGCGCCTGCGGGCCGAACGCGCCGTCCAACGCGCCGCCCGCCAAATTCACCGCCTCTTTGTTGTCTTTGATGATCGTGCCGAACTGCTTAAGCGAATCCATGAAGGTTCCGCCGCCCGGCTTCACGACATCGGCAACGCTTGCGATCGAGCCCGTGTTAGATGCAGCAGTCCCGGCGTTTGTCGTCGCATCGGCTACCATGCCCGCATCCATTACCGGAGTTGCCGTTGCAGCGCTTTGGGCACTCGCGCCCGTATTGGCTGCCTCCGCGACCGTCGTCGTGCTTGCGGCGTTATCCGCGACGGCGGCACCGCCTGCCGCGCCCGACGCATCGGCCGTGGCCGTTCCCGCTGCGATTGCCGTATTCCCGCGCGAACCCGCCAACATGCCTTCGGTGATGGACTTCTCAGCGCCTTCCTTCAACGCTTCTTCCGTCACCGTCGCCGAAGCGTTCGCCATACCAGTTGCCAAATTGGCAATGCCTGCGCCTAAGCTCACAAAGCCCGCGATCTTTGCTAAGTCGCTGTTGCCGGTCATCGCAGCTACACCGGAAATGATCGACGCAACCGATGCAACCATCGCAAGCGTTGTAGTGGCCGCAGCGGCACCCGCCGCGCCAACGATAATGGGGATAGCAGCCGCTACAGCCATTGCACTCTCCTAGGGATAAAGAACGTACTGCGGTGCCGGCAAACACTCGGCAATGCGTGAAAGCGCGCGATGCACTCGAACGTCGTATGCACCGTTTCCGTTACCGAAATTCAGCACGATCTGAAGAACGCGTGGTGATGCCTTTACACGTCGCACTAGATCGCGAATCAACATAAGACCCACGCCGGGGACAGTGGATTGCAAAGCCAGCACGCTTAATTGCTCACGCTGAGCGAACGGAATTGCGTGCTCAATGACGCCAATTCCACCGACAATTTGATCGCCATGCCACGCAACCCGCGACCACCCTTGCGAGATCATGGCTTCAGTGAATGCACGTATGCGCTCACGATCAACCACGTAACGTGACGTGTCCATGTTAGACAGCAAGTAATTGATCATGCGGTCCATATCCGCAACGCGCGGTGCGCTTAGATGAATACCGCTTTGCATTAAGCGTTCGATGACACCATGCCAAACGTGCTCGGGTCAGCGGACTCTTCTGACCCGGGTGGCGCGCCATACCCGTAATAAGGCTCTTGGTAATACGCCCCATTAGGAAGACGGAACCAACGCCCCTGACTACCGTTAATACCCGCGTTGGGGTTAACTCCCGGCGTTGGCAAATACGGATTGATGTATTGAGGTGCCGTGGGTTGAGGCACGTTGGCGTAACTTCCACCACTGCCCGAACCTCCGCCCCCGTTAAAACTAAGGAGCGTTGAGAGGTCTAAGCCAGCGATCGCGCCCGACACATCCATCGAATCTTTCAGCGCCCCGCCCAACATGTCGAGCGCGGCCTGCTTATTCGCCGCGTCCATATCCTTGTTGGTCATGATGTTCACAAGCGATTGCTGATACTGCTTAAACGCCTCAGCGGCACTCGCCGATGTCTGCATCACGGTCTTGTATTGCGCTTCCACCTTGGACAAATACGCCTTAGTGTCCGCGTCCAATTGCGCCGTTTGCCGCTTGTTCAACAAATCGGCATCGAATTGGCGACGACTCTCGAGTAACGACTGTTGCTTAAACACAAGCTCGTTATCGGTCTGCCGCGCCGCCTCGCGCGTTTGCGCGTTCGTTTGCGCCGCTTGATTCACCACTTGCTGATTCGCAAGCGCTTGCCGGTTGTAAGTCGCCGCGTCTGCCTGTGCGATCGGCAACGCCTGCGCGATGGCCGCTTCCTCGCCCGCACTTGCTGCAAGCGACGAGTTTTGCAATCCACGCGCGTTGGCGTATTGATAAGCACGCTGCTTCGCTTGATCGATATACGGCGAATTCGACGAAAGCAGGTTTTGCAACTGCTTATTTACCGTCTCGTTATCCGACACCGTGCCCGTCGTCGCCTGCCACGTCGAATCCGCGCCATACGCTGTTTGCGGCGTTGTACTGATGGGAGTCGCGGGCAGCCCAACAGACGGCCCCATCTTTGGTGGAGGCGGCAATGCAAACGGGTCCGACGACGTGCGAACACCGTTTGTCTGGCCCGTCAAATTCGCCTGCGTAGTGGTATCAAGAATTTTTGCGTTGAACAGCGACGGCCACGGTTCATCCATGATTAACCTCCTCGTTAATCACGGGCAGCGGCTGCGAATCCGCGCTGTTCGCGCGCACAAAACCATATCGCTCGAACAACTTAGGATCGGTTTGCGCCGCAAGCGTCAGGAACGTATCAAGCGCAGTTCCTAAAGGTGCCTGAGCCAACGCGCCCGCCACCACGTTCAACTGCGTCTCATCCAACGTAATCGAATGCATCGACATAAGATCGCTTCCCCGTTATCGACCAAACCGCAGCGTTAAAAACGGCACTGCCAACATTGGCGCACCTTCGGCTCGATGCGACTTCCATCCCGCGCCGAAATACACCGCGCCGTAGTAATCAAACCGCCAAAACCGCCCGCTGCGCTTTAGCCCCGCATAGCTATCGATACGCTGCGGCCACACATGCCCCGCCCAATACTGGAAACCTAAAGCGCGGTTACGCAGCCCTAACCAAATCATTAGGCGAAGGCGCTTATTCCTAATGCGCGCCATCGACGGTTCGTACAAGTTCGCATCCCATCCCAACGC
This sequence comes from Burkholderiaceae bacterium, assembly GCA_035761045.1. GTDB lineage: Bacteria > Pseudomonadota > Gammaproteobacteria > Burkholderiales > Burkholderiaceae_E > DASTRU01. The sequence goes on from DASTRU010000159.1 coordinate 4,207, forward strand.
GTCCGGTGTCTCGAACCAGCGAGCCCAGTATGGCAACCGTCCCTCGGAATTGGCGAGTAAAACCGCAAACGGAACGACAACAATTGCGACGATTGAAAGGACCAACCAAAGCAACACCTTGGCAACCCATTCAACGATGTGAATAACGCGGCTCATGAAAGCGCTCCCGCCTCAACGGCTTCCAATCGTTGCGCGAGGTGTTGAACCGCGCCCGTAAGCTCGGTCAACATCCCGTACATATCGATGCGCGCGCCATCCGTAATGGATTCGGGGGATTCCTCGACGACAAGCCCCGCGCGAACTCGCTTGTTTGCATCAGATTTCAAGCGATAGAGTCGTGGCCGCCATGACATGACTCGCGTTAGTGCTTCGCTCGGAAGTAAATCCTCGATGTCTTGTTTTATTGATGCACTTGACGAGACATTGAACGCGGTTGCTGACATGGCGCCGGTAGCCGACAGGTTTCCCGACACATCCAAAGTAAGCCTCGTTACCCCATTGGTGCCCAAAAAAATTGGCGAGTTGTCGGTGTTCATGATTCGCAGCCCAGCGGAAAAGCTAAAGCTCGTTCTGCTATTGCCGATAGCGTCTGTAACGTTGATTGTTTTTGCGTCAAGAACGCCAGCGCTAGAAAGTCGTGCAGCAACGCCGCCTGAAAGGCTCGTCTGAAGGTTGATGCTGTTATTCGAGTAAATCAGAAACTCAGCGCTGTATGCGCCGCCAAGAACACCCGATGTATTGCCAAGAGCCGCGACGACAGACGCGCCATTCGATATCTGAATCTGCGTACCGGCCGCCGTACCGCTGTTATTTCCACGAAAAATATGCCCCGTCGCGGCAGATGTAACGCCAAACGTATTTGAACCTTGCGCCGTCAACGCCCCAGTCACAGTCGCGTTTCCGTTGATAGTTCCGTTACCCAGCGACCACAACGCCTGCCCATAACTCAGCGCGTCACCATTTGCACTTGCTGGCGCTAGATCAACAACTTTGTTGTTGTTCATGTCTAGATTGCCCGACATGCCGCCGCTACCCAGTGACCAATTGGACTGCCCATAACTCAGGGCATCGCCGTTCGCTGCCCCGGCACCAAGCGAGGTAATTTTGTTCGACGACATTGCCACCGCGCCGGTGAACGTACCCGCGGCAAGTGACCACGCAGACTGGCCATAACTAAGTGCGTCACCGCCGGCGGTCGCGGACGACAGGCCCGTGATTTTGTTATTGGCCATCGCGATCGCGCCGCTCATGATGCCGCCCGTGCGCGCAAGCGCCGCAGTTGCTGTTGTTAGCGCTTGGGATGCTGTCGTGCCTGCCGCCGCTGCCGATGCCACGCCGTTATTCGCAATCGCCGTCGTCGTGGTCAGGGTGTTCGATACTGAGTTGAACGTGTTATTGACGGCATCGAAGGCGGCGGTAATCAAATTGAATTCCGCGTTAACCTCGGCCGCCTTTGCTTTCGTCCCCGGAACAAACGCGGCCACGAAGTTGTAAAAGGGATTGCTCATAGCCCGAAGCCCCCGCGAGGCCGCTGGCCTCGATTGTTGAAGTTGTAAATCCCTGACTCAATCGTGATCGGCGGCTTGATCTCACCACCGTGATAAATCACCAGTGATATCGCCAACCCATTGCCGTCGATGTTGAACTCGGGATAAGTGATCGAGCCTCGCTCATCGCCTACGTCCCAAGCCAACTCATCCCAGTTCGCCACGTCCCACGCATCGGACAACACGGAACGCTGCGCGCCCACCGTCTGTGCGATGTCCGCCTCGGTTAACGAGTAATCAAACTCAGGTTTAACCAACACGCTCACCGGGCGCGGCGCGACGATCTGCAAACTGCCCGACAAGAATTGCTTAAGCACGCGCGGCGAACCGCACGAATCAGACGCCAAGCGCAAAATGTGCTCAATGGCGATACCGTCATAGGAGTAGCCAACATCCAAGCGGTAAACAAATCCATTTGCTGCGCCCATCAACAACATCGCGTTGCCGTTGGCGTCCTCACCCGCAAACAAGCATGTGGGCACCACCGGCAAACGAAAAAACGAATACCCCGCCAAACGGTCGCCGCGATACGTCAACGTAAAGCCCAAGCCGTCGCTGTAGAACGCTCGGTACTGCGCTTTATCCTTGACCGGTACGCACCCCACCAGCATGCGACGACGGCGCTTAAGGAATTGGTCAATGCGTTGCGATATCGACGCGCTCTCAAAGTCGCCAAACGATTGCGTCGCCTGCAACGGCATCAAACCGCGCTCATCGATCGCCAACACATCCCCGTTCGGGGCTTCGCACACCGAGCCCGCATATGCGCCCGACGTATCGGAGCCGTCTTGCAAGTCCCAGTCGGCCGCGCTCTTACCGTAAAGAAACTTCGTCGAGTTCAAGCAATAGATGACGAGCACGCCGCCCTT
>DASTRU010000160.1:0-4674 GCA_035761045.1 Burkholderiaceae bacterium
TTGGGTTCGACATCTAAATAAGTCGCTTCAAAACCCTGACGCTCGAGTTCGCGCACCGTGTCGAGCACGGCTTTATGTTCCGTTTTAACGGTGACGATGTGACGGCCTTTGTCCTTGTTGAAATACGCCGCGCCCTTGATCGCCAGGTTGTTCGATTCCGTCGCACCCGAAGTCCATACGATTTCACGCGGATCGGCGTTGATTAGCGCCGCGACGTGTTCGCGCGCCTCTTCCACCGCCGCCTCGGCTCGCCACCCGTACATGTGGCTGCGTGATGCCGGGTTGCCCCAGTCCTCGCGCAAAAACGGAATCATTTTGTCGACAACACGCGGATCGGTTGGCGTTGTCGCCGAGTAATCCATGTAGATCGGAAAATGCTGGGTCATGCTCATAGGATTTGAAGTCTTGTTAAGCAGTAATCGTCGGATTGCTTGCCGAGGAATTCGGCGTCGGCCGTCCTTGTTGAACCACGGTAACCGCCTGGCTTTCTTGCGCTTGCGCTAAACGAGCTCGCTGCTGCTCCACTAAATCAAGCAACGTGACGGAGTCCAAGTACTCCACCATTTTCTCGTTAAGCGTCGCCCAAAGATCGTGCGTCATGCAGCGACTGCTGTCCGACAATTTGATTCCCGAACCGCAGTTTTGTTTACCGCCACAGCCCGTTGCATCCAAGGGTTCGTCCACCGCATAAATGATGTCGGCGACCGTGATGTCCTGGGGCTTGCGCGCTAGGCCGTAACCACCACCTGGACCACGAGTCGATTCCACGATTTGATGCCGGCGTAACTTGCCGAACAGTTGCTCAAGATAGGACAAGGAAATGTTTTGCCGATCGGAGATCGCCGCAAGCGTTACCGGCCCGTTGTCTTGACGCATGGCCAAGTCAATCATGGCAGTCACAGCAAAACGGCCTTTTGTCGTCAATCTCATCGCATCACCTCAAAAGCCCTAACCCACAACGGATATAACGCCGACAATTTATTCCTGAACGATTTCGTCAAGTATAAGAATGTTGACTCTTTTAATCAACATTTAAAGCGTTGTTTTGTAAGGAATAACAAGACAAAAGGCCCGACTAGCGGGCCTTTGACTAAGGAGATATGACGAATTACTAGGCGGCGTATTGAAGTGCGCGTTTTTTCACCAAATCAACCAAACCAGTACATGCATCGCTCACGTAATTAATAACTTTTTCAAAGCCTTCATGCCCACCGTAGTACGGATCGGGCACCGTGGCTTCTTCATTATCGGAAGCAAACCGCATCAGGAGCATTAATTTGTGCTGGTATTGACGGGGCGCCATTTGTTGAAGCGCAGCCAAGTTTTCCCAGTCCATCGCGAGAACGAGATCGAAGTCACGGAAATCGTCTTGCGTGATTTGTCGTGCGCGAAGCATCGACAGATCAATTCCGCGTTTGCGCGCCGCGACTTGCGCACGAGGATCTGGGGCCTCGCCAACGTGGTAGCCATGAGTACCAGCCGAGTCGATTTTCACGAGATGCTCGACATTGGAATCGCGCACCATTGTCCGGAATACACCTTCCGCCGTTGGTGAACGGCAAATGTTACCCATGCAAACAAAAAGGATTTTAGTCATGATGGTAAGAGGTGGTGCGATGCCGCAAGTTGGAGGATGGCACCGCTTGTTGATGCACGAAATTCTACCGGCTTCCTGCTCAAAGATTAAGCGTTTTTGTGAGGCGGTGTTTCCAGACTTGCTCTATTTACTGATTACTGCTTCAAACGCGCCGCGAACTCAGCGTTTTTCGGTGCGTTTTGCAAGTGTAATTCGCGCACGTTGAAAATGCACCAAATTAATTCGTGCTTACCATTTTTCAAAATCCCCCTCCGGACTGTGCGGATTCTCGTGATGCGGCGCCAAAAAAACGCTCCTTCAACGCCGTTAATTGATCTCGCACTCTTGCAGCTTGTTCAAATTCCAAATTGCGCGCGTGGTCGAGCATGGCCTTCTCCAAACGTTTTATTTCGCGCCCTAAATCCTGCTCGGCGACTTCCTGTTTAGGCTGCTTGGCATCCGTGCCGCGCTGGTTCGACCGCCCTTCGCTCGCCCCATAAACACCGTCGATTAGTTCACGGACCTCTTTCTTGACGCCCTTCGGAACGATGCCGTGTTTTTTGTTAAAGGCGAGTTGCTTAATCCGACGTCGCTGTGTTTCGTCGATCGCGCGTTGCATGGAGTCTGTGATCGCATCACCGTAAAGAATCGCGGTGCCGTTCACGTTGCGCGCTGCTCTTCCAATGGTTTGGATCAAGCTGCGTTCGGCGCGTAGGAACCCTTCCTTGTCCGCATCAAGAATGGCGACGAGACCCACCTCGGGAATATCGAGCCCTTCGCGCAGCAAGTTGATGCCAACCAGCACATCGAACGAGCCAAGTCGCAGATCGCGGATGATTTCGACACGCTCGACGGTATCGATATCGGAGTGCAAATAACGCACCTTGACGCCGTGCTCGCCGAGATATTCGGTTAGCTGCTCGGCCATACGTTTCGTTAGCGTCGTAACCAACACCCGTTCACCGACCCGAACGCGCTGATGGATTTCGGACAACAAGTCATCCACCTGCGAAGCCGCGGGCCGCACGATCAAGATTGGATCGACAAGTCCTGTTGGACGCACCACTTGCTCGACGATCGCGCCTTCGCTGCGCTCGAGTTCGTACTGCGCGGGTGTGGCCGATACGAAGATGGCTTGACGCATCTTGCGCTCGAACTCCGGAAATTTAAGCGGACGGTTATCAAGCGCGCTGGGTAGACGAAAGCCGTAATCGACCAACGTTTGCTTGCGCGCGCGGTCGCCGTTGTACATGCCATTGAGCTGCCCGATCAACACATGCGATTCATCAAGGAACAGCAGCGCATCGTCAGGCAAGTAATCCACGAGCGTGGACGGCGGTTCGCCAGGCGCGGCGCCAGATATATGACGCGTGTAGTTCTCAATGCCTTTGCAATGCCCGACCTCTTGCAGCATTTCCAAATCAAACCGCGTACGTTGTTCGAGTCGTTGCGCCTCGACTAATTTGTTTTGCGAATAAAAAAACTCGAGCCGCTCGCGCAACTCGGCTTTGATAGATTCCACCGCGCGCATTACCGTGCTGCGCGGTGTGACGTAATGCGAAGACGGATACACCGTAAAGCGCGGAATTTTTTGGCGCACGTGGCCCGTTAGCGGATCAAACAATTGCAGAGACTCGACCTCGTCGTCGAACAACTCCACGCGCAACGCGAGTTCCGCATGTTCGGCTGGGAAGATATCGATCGTGTCGCCGCGGACGCGAAACGTGCCGCGTATGAATTCGGCTTCGTTGCGTGTGTACTGCATGGCGATGAGACGTTGAATGACATCGCGCTGACCGAGTTTGTCGTGCACGCGCAGCGTCATCACCATTTGGTGGTACTCGCTTGGATTGCCAATACCGTAAATGGCCGAGACGGTCGCCACGATGATGACGTCCCGGCGTTCCAGCAAGCTCTTGGTGGCCGACAAGCGCATCTGTTCGATGTGCTCGTTGATGCTTGAATCTTTTTCGATGAATAAGTCTTTATGCGGGACGTAGGCTTCGGGCTGGTAATAGTCGTAATAGCTCACGAAGTATTCAACCGCGTTGCGCGGAAAGAACTCGCGAAACTCCGAATACAACTGCGCGGCAAGCGTTTTATTCGGCGCGAACACGATGGCCGGGCGACCTAGGCGCGCGATAACGTTGGCCATCGTGTAGGTCTTACCCGAGCCGGTAACCCCAAGCAGCGTTTGAAAACTCAGCCCGTCTTCGACGCCTTCAACCAACTTGGCGATCGCATGAGGTTGATCGCCCGCGGGCGGATACGGTTGATAAAGATGAAACGGCGACCCTTCGAACGAAAGGAATTTAGACTCGTCAAGCGAGGTCTGAACTTCAGCGAGATGGGCCATGGTCGTAAGTTAAGATGTAAAGCCGTTTGTGCGAGGAACGAACGGTTGATTGGGATTGTAGGCGTCGCCTCGCAGTTCCCCTTGCCAGCCCTCTTGTGGAGAAATAACTCATGTCCCAGCAGTTGTTCGACGCCGTCGAACTGGCCCCACGCGATCCCATTCTTGGTCTGAACGAAGCGTTTAATTCCGACGCACGGACGCAAAAAGTCAATCTCGGCGTGGGCGTGTATTTCACCGACGAGGGCCGTATTCCGCTACTGCGCGCGGTCAAGCAAGCCGAACACCAACGCTTGGAGCAAGAAGCGGCACGCGGTTATTTACCGATTGAAGGCATCTCCAGCTACAACGACGCGGTTCAAAAGTTGGTGCTGGGCGAGCAATCATCGTTGTTGAAGGAAGGCCGCGCGGTCACGGTGCAAGCGCTTGGCGGCACGGGCGCGCTCAAGATTGGCGCGGATTTTCTTCGCCGCTTACTTCCCAATAGCGTGGTCGCGATCAGCGATCCGAGCTGGGAAAACCACCGCGCCTTGTTCGAAGCCGCGGGATTCAAGGTGCAAACGTATCGCTATTACGACGAGACGCGCCACGGTTTGGACTTCGCCGGCATGACGGCGTCGTTGCGCGCGCTCGCGCCGCGCTCGGTCGTCGTGTTGCACGCCTGCTGCCATAACCCGACGGGCGCGGACCTTACGATTGAACAATGGCAGGAAGTAGTCGAGATCGTGCGCGAGCGCGATTTGGT
>DASTRU010000161.1:0-2010 GCA_035761045.1 Burkholderiaceae bacterium
GAATGATCAGCACATTGTTGGGCGAACCCGTCGCGACCAGCGTGCGCTTAAGGCCCGCATCGAGCATCAAGACCGCCGCGAACACGAACACCACCAGCGCCATGCCCCCCGCGGTCAGCGCGGTGGTGAGCTTGCGAACCCACAAATTGCGCGCGATGTAGGCGAGGGGAATCGTCACGCGCGCTTACCGCTGGCTTTGGTGCTTGGTCAACGATCCGGATAGGCCGTGTTCGGCGTTGCCACGGCGCTTGCGACGGCGGCCAGCTCACCCGCGGCCAAGGTGGGCGCCGGCAACCCAACATCGGCCGGTTGCGCGACGGGCAGCCGAACGTCTTGGCTCGCGCCACTCGTGCGCCGATCGAACCATCCCGGATGCGCGACATGCTCGGTCAACACGCGCGAGCGCAATTCCGCGAGCGCGGCCGGATGCGACAGCAAGGCCATGCGATCGCGCGGCGTTAGCGCTTGCGGACCGCCGACGAGGGCGACGTCCACGCGGGCCGCGAAACTTACCGCCTTCAAGCCACGCGACGCGCGGCGCTGGCCATGCGCTTCTTGGCAGGCGTGCTGCACCTGGGCATCGAGCACCGCGTCGGCAAAGGTCGCGGTCCATCGCGCCGCTTGGGCATAACGACGTGCCTCGGTGAGTACCGGCGGCACCGCGTTCTCCTCGGGAATCACGAAGAGTCCCAAGGCGCGCGCACGCCGGCCCGTCGCCGCGCGGCTCGTCAGCACCGAGACGGGCACCGCGATCGCCAACGCGCCAAGAATCGGCATCAGCCACGGCAGGCCGGAACGGTCGACAAGCCACACGCCCGTGCCCCAAGTCAACGCGATTAGCGTATGCGTGCCGTGGCGGCGCCATGCGTCGGCCCAACTGGTTTCGGCGTCGTCGCGCGTGGGCGAACGCCAGCCCGATTGCCGGCCGACGAGCGCGTCAAGCACGAATTGCGCGTGGAACATCATGCGGATCGGCGCGAGCAGCGCCGACAGCGCGAACTCGCACGCCGTGCTCGCTAGCAACCGCGCGCCGCCGCCAAAGCCCGCCGTCTCGCCGCGTGCGAACGCAAGGACGATAGCCAGCAGGCGCGGCACGTAAAGCACGGCCATCGTCAGGCCGAGCAGCGCGATCGCGGTGCCGGACGGTTCGATGATCGGCGACCACAGGGCATGAACCTCGTCCATCGGTGGCGCGTTCCAGGCGTTCATCACCATCCAGCCGGTCGAGCACACCAAGAACAACAGCCATAACGGGGATGAGAGATACGCCATCAGCCCGGTTAGGAATACCGCGCGATGCGCGACATGCAGGCCTGGCTCGACGATCAAACGGAAGTTTTGCAAGTTGCCATGGCACCAGCGGCGGTCGCGGGTGAGTTCGTCGGCCAAGTTGGGCGGGAACTGCTCGTAGCTGCCTTGCAGGTCGTAGGCGATCCAGATTTGCCAGCCCGCGCGGCGCATGAGCGCGGCCTCGACGAAATCGTGCGAAAGAATCTCGCCCGAGAACGGTCCCTTGCCCGGCAATGGACTCAAGGCGCAATGACGCATGAAGGGCTCGACGCGAATGATCGCGTTATGCCCCCAGTAATGCGATTCGCCGAGCTGCCAAAAATGCATGCCGGCCGTGTACACGGGCCCATAGGCGCGCGAGGCGAATTGCTGAACCCGCGCGTGCAAGGTGTCGCGGCCCGATACGCGCGGCGCGGTTTGGATAATGCCGGCCGACGGGTTGTTTTCCATCAGGCGCACGAGCGTGGCCAGGCAATCGCCCGTCATCACGCTGTCGGCGTCGAGCACAACCATGTAGCGGTAATCGCGGCCCCAACGGCGGCAGAAGTCGGCGACGTTGCCGGCTTTTTTCTTGGTGCGCTGAGTGCGCCAGCGGTAGAACACGCGCGCGTCGCCGCCCAATTGCTCGCACAGGCTTTGCCACGCGGCGGCCTCGGCGGCGCGCAGGTCGGCGTTGTTGGTGTCGCTAAGCACGAAGAAATCGAAATGCTCGCGAGCGCC
>DASTRU010000162.1:0-9793 GCA_035761045.1 Burkholderiaceae bacterium
ACGCTAATCCCTTGCCGGCTATGTCGCAGTCTGTCCGCTGGCAACTCCTCGGGGGAGTAAGGTCTAGCGACGCGAGAACGATGTGTTGTAGCGCTCGATACTTGAACGCTCTCGCGAAGTTGCGGAGAGAAATGCGCAAATTCTCTAAATGCCGCGCTAATTCGATTGAACAACATATCACCGCGTTTTTCGTGTGAAAGCGATTGGGTAAGCAAACCCAAGTCAGTGCGGCCTAATTTTTAGGCGACACAAGACAACTCGTTGAAGTTGATCAACGGCGCTTGGTTCGAGGAGGGCGATGGACTAAGTAAATTTCACGCGCGGATCGACACACGTCCGCACCCACTGTCCATCCGCTTAACGGGACGAGCACTCAAAAGCACTAAAGGCGGTTGAGCGTGATATGAAGTTGATTAACAACAGAACGTGGCGCGCCCCTTCGGCAGAGCGTTTGCCGCGAAATTTAAAAAACTTATGAGTTGACGGGAAAACCGCACGGAACCCTCTTGATTGCTCTTGATGACTCGGCATCAATGCTGTCGTTAATGAGGGGTTTTGGGAACAAGGTGCTGTTTATTTGTTTATAGGGTGGATCGTATAAGCCTAATGGCATATGCAGCGACTGGACCTTAGACGGTAAATGCGGAGCGGGATTGCGCGGTGGCTTTGAATGCCAATGCGATTGCCGTACGCGGCGATAGCGTCCGTTACACTGCGGCGCTTCTTACTTAGTGAGTGGTTTGTCATCTGCCTGCCATGTCGTTTTCCACCCCCTCAGCCGTTCTCGTCACTGGCGCCGCGCGTCGCCTCGGCCGAGAAATCGCGCTTGACCTCGCGCGCGCGGGGTTTGACATCGCCGTGCATTACCGCGGTTCGCGCGAGGACGCGCAAGCCACGGTCGACGATATTCGCGCCTTGGGTCGCCGCGCGGCGTTATTGCAAGCCGATCTCGCGCAAGAATCCGAGGCGCGCTCGTTAGTGCGCCGCGCGGTCGCGGCGTTGGGGCCGCTGCATGCGCTCGTCAACAACGCGTCCCTATTCGATTACGACGAGGCGTCAAGCTTCACCTACGCCAGGCTCGACGCGCACATGCACGCCAATCTCGGCGCGCCCGTCGTGCTGGCGCACGCGCTGCATGAAGCCACTCGCGAGGGCGAATGCGCCTGCGTTGTCAATTTGCTTGACCAAAAACTATGGAATCCCAATCCGGATTTCCTAAGTTATTCGTGCAGCAAGTTCGCGTTGGAAGGCGCGACGCGCATGCTCGCGCTCGCGCTTGCACCGCGGGTACGCGTCGTGGGCGTGGCGCCCGGCGTCACGCTCGTGTCGGGAGACATGAGCGAGGCCGGGTTGGCCGAGGCGCGCACGCGCACGCCCTTGGGTCGATCGAGCATGCCCGAGGACATCGCGCATGCGGTACGTTTTGCAATCACCAATCCGGCCGTGACCGGAACCACCTTGATCGTCGACGGCGGCCAGCATTGTTGGCCGAGCGAGCGCGACGTGATGTTTAAAACCTCGGTTCGATAAATGAGTCTGCTAGCCCTGCCTGAATTGCGCGATTGTCGGCGCATCTTTTTGCTCGACCACGAAGTCGAAATCTCGATCGGTTGGCACGATTACGAGAAGGAAGAGCACCAACGCGTGCGCTTGAACGTCGATTTATTCGTGCCCTTGGCCGCGACGACGCCGCGCGAGGACAACCTCAATGAAGTCGTCGATTACGACGTGATCCGCGACACGATCGCGCGTTGCGTGGGTGACGGACATATCCATTTGCAAGAAACATTGATCGACCGTGTCGCATCGACCTTGCTTGCGCACCCACAAGTGCGCGCGGTACGCGTATCGTCCGAGAAGCCCGACATTTACCCCGATTGCCGCGCGGTTGGCATCGAGGTGTTTCACATCAAGCCATGAACGCACCCGCCACTCCGTTGGAACGCAAGCAAGCCTTCGAGGACAACAAGCTCGCCAAGCGCTTATGCCGTTTGGTCGGCCAAGCGATTGGCGACTTCAACATGATTGGCGAGGGCGACCGCGTTATGGTGTGCATGTCGGGCGGCAAGGACAGTTACGCGCTGCTCGATATTTTGTTGATGCTTAAAGAACGCGCACCGATCGCGTTCGACATCGTCGCGGTCAATCTCGATCAAGGGCATCCAGGTTTTCCCAAGCATGTGCTGCCCGAGTATTTGACCGCGCGGGGCGTGCGGTTTCACGTCGAAGAGCAAGACACGCATTCAATCGTCAAGCGCGTGATTCCCGAAGGTAAAACCACGTGCGGCCTGTGTTCGCGCTTGCGGCGTGGCATCTTGTATCGCGTGGCGAGCGAGTTGGGCTGCACGCGCATCGCGCTGGGTCATCATCGCGACGACATCGTGCAAACCTTGTTTCTCAACATGTTCTTCGGCGGCAAACTCAAAGGCATGCCCGCGAAGCTGGTGAGCGACGATGGCAAGCACGTGGTGATTCGCCCGCTCGCGTACGTGAAGGAGCCCGACCTTGAGCGTTGGGCGCAAGCACGCGGCTTTCCCATCATTCCGTGCGACTTATGCGGCTCGCAAGAAAACCTGCAACGCCAGCAGATCAAAGCCATGCTGCACGATTGGGAAAAGCGTTTTCCAGGGCGCGTTGAAAACTGCTTCGCCGCGCTCGCGAACGTCGTGCCCTCGCATCTCATGGACCGCGCGCGATTCGATTTTCAACATCTCGAAGCCACCGGCCTGCCCGACGCCAATGGCGACATTGCCTTTGACGATGCTGAACCTTGTGCGCCATCGCCTGTCGCACAGGTGATTCATTTCGCGGAAGACTAAGGAATGCGCAGTTCGTTGGTGTTGATCACGGGGGTATCGGGCGCGGGAAAGTCCGTCGCGCTCAAGGCCTTGGAGGACGCGGGCTATTACTGCGTGGATAACTTGCCCGCGCCCGTGATCGCGGACTTGATGGCGCATCTCGACGCACAAGGCGAGGCGAAGGTGGCGATCGCTATTGACGCCCGTTCGGGTAAGTCGGTGGCCGATCTGCCGCACATCGTGACTGGCTTGAAAACCGTCAATGCATTGGGTGAACAAGACCAGCAAGGCCGCGACGTGCGCGTGCTCTTTCTAACGGCCAACAGCACCGCCTTGGTCCAACGGTTTTCCGAAACGCGCCGCCGTCATCCCTTATCGCCCTCGGGGCCGATGGCCGATGCGCAAACGCCCTCGCTGGTCGAGGCCATCGAGCGCGAGCGCGAGCTGGTGGGTGACTTGGCCGAGCTTGGCCGCGTCATCGACACCAGCAGCTTGTCGCCCTCCAAATTGCGCGCGGCGGTGAAGGAATTCATCGACCACGACGTTGGCGGCTTGACCTTGATGTTCGAATCGTTCGCCTTCAAACGCGGCGTGCCGCTCGATGCCGATCTCGTCTTCGACGTGCGATTTTTGCCAAACCCGTATTACGACACGGCGCTTCGTCCACTAACCGGCCTAGATGCGCCGGTGATCGAGTTCATGCAGTCCTTACCCGACGCGGAACGCTTGCTCGCGGACATCGAACGCTTCCTAAGTGATTGGTTGCCGAGTTATCAACGCGACCATCGCAGTTATCTCACCGTGGCGATTGGATGCACGGGCGGTCAGCATCGCTCGGTCTGGGCGTGCGAACAATTGGCTAAACGGTTGCGCGGTCAGGCCGCGCATGTGATCACCCGCCATCGCGAGATGGAGTAACGCACCATTCGTTCAATTTCCTAAAGCTCTTGCCTTCGTGACCGACCTACCCATCTTCCCGCTCAATACCGTGCTGTTTCCCGGCGGCGTGCTGCCCTTGCGCGTGTTCGAGACGCGGTACATGGACATGGTGCGCGAATGCATGCGCACGAATTCGCGCTTTGGCGTGTGCTTGATTCAGCAAGGCGCGGAAGTCGCGCGTCGGCCCGGCGAGGCGGCGATACCCGAGCCCATCGGCTGCACCGCCGAGATCACCGATTGGGACATGCGCGACCCCGGCGTATTGGGCATCACCACGCGTGGTCACGAGCGTTTTCGCATCATGGACCGCGAAGTGCAATCCAACGGATTGATCCGCGCCGAGGTTCGCATGATCAACGCCGATGCTCACGAACCGGTGCCCGAGCAACACGCGGGGTGTGCGTTATTGCTGTCCCGCGTGATCGCCGACTTGCAAGAACAACACGCGCAAGCCGCGAGCGAACTAGGCGACGAAAGCGAAGGCGTGCGCGTGTTTCCGTTCGCCGAGCCGTACGACTTCAACGACGCGAGTTGGGTCGCCAATCGTTTGTGCGAAGTGCTGCAAGTGCCATTGCGCGCCAAGCAAAAACTAATGGAATTGCGCAGCGGCGTGGAGCGCTTGTCGATCGTCGACACCTGGCTCAAGCAGCAATCGGTGATCGCCAACAATTCATAACAAGCGCGGTTCGGCCAGTTCAAGCAATAACTTTTTGACTGGCGCGGGCAGGGCCGCTTGCGCGACATCCGTAAACGGCAGCCATACCGCGCCCGGTTCAGCCGCCGTTACCGATGCACGGTCGCAGGTGGCCACGTGCGGCACGTAGCGCAAGGTGTAATGCGAGAAGGCATGCGTGCGCGCGGGCAGGGCGGCCAGTCGGGCGGATGCATCGATGCGGCGCACCGCCGCCTGCAACGACGCTTCGTCATCGAATTGCGGCAGGCTCCATAAGCCGCCCCAAATCCCAAGCGGCGGACGTTTTTCCAGCAAGACCTCGTTGGCATGCAGGGCGACGAGCATGTGCGCATCGCGCGTTGGCGAAGCCTTGCGTGGCTTGGCGGCGGGCAGCTCGGCGGTGCGGTTTTCGCGTCGCGCCACGCAGGTATCGGCCACCGGGCACGCCCCGCATGCGGGGCGGCTGCGCACGCATACGGTCGCGCCTAAATCCATCAAGCCTTGCGTATAAGGCTCGACGGTTTGCTCGGGCAATTCACGTTCGGCGATCGTCCATAAACCGCGTTCCACCGCGGGCGTGCCTGGCCAACCCTCCACGCCCCAATGCCTTGCGAACACACGCTTAACGTTGCCGTCGAGAATCGCGGCACGCGTGCCATAAGCAAACGCGGTAATGGCCGCGGCCGTGGAGCGACCGATGCCGGGTAAGGATTGAAGGACCCCGGGGTCGCGCGGAAACGCGCCGCCAAATTCATTGACCACGCGTTGCCCGCACGCATGCAAATTACGCGCGCGGCTGTAATAGCCGAGACCGCTCCATGCCGCCATTACCTCGTCAACCGGCGCGGTGGCCAGCGCGTGCACCGTGGGGAACCGTTCGAGAAAGCGTGTGTAGTAGGGCACGACGGCGCTGACTTGCGTTTGCTGCAACATGATTTCCGACAACCAAATGCGATATGCATCGCGCGTGTTTTGCCATGGAAGATCATGCCGACCATGGTGGCGTTGCCAGGTGATGACGCGTTGTGCGAACGAGGGCGTGGTGGGGTGTGACATGCGTGCGTGAGGCGCGGCTCAAGAAACGGGCGCGACCCGCAAGCTTACTGGCTTCGCGATGAACGGACGTAAACGGAACTACGCGGCGTGCGCCACGGACGACGGCGCGGCATCGAGCGCCAACGCGAAGATTTGCGCGCGTACCTGCGCCGCGAGCGCGCCATGTTCGGCCGCGATCGCTTCGACGCCGTCTTGCGTTTCCTGCAATTCGGAAATGCGTGATTCAAGTTCCTCGCTGGCCTCGTGCACGCGCTTAACGTCATGCAAGCGCTTGCGCAGCGCGCGTTGATGCTCGCGAGTATGCGATTCGATTGGCGCCATCACCGACTTAAGCCATGCATCCACGTCACGGTTCGCGCGCGTGAACACATCCTTCACGCGCGTGGCGATGGTTTCGAAGAATTTTTGAATCAATACCGATTGCTCGTACGCCAGGATGCGCACGGTCTTGAATTCCTGCTGAAAGCGTTCCTCGATGCGGTCGATCTCGTCGAGATAAACATTAAGCCGTAGCGGTTGCGCGGGCGGCAAGGTCATCGCGTGTTCGGTCGAAAAACGCTTGTATACCGCCGCCATCAACTCATACACCTCTTGCGTTTGCCCCTCGGCTTGCTGAACCTTGGTGCGTACATTCATTAGGAATTCGCGCATGGCTTCGCGCAAGCCCGTCGAGAACCGGCTCTCGGTCATCGCGTTGCGCGTGTCGCCCACCAAGCCGCGTAGCGCGTCCATGCCCAAGGTGCGGTAGATGTCGTTCGATAAACGCGCGAAGACCGAGCGCGTGGCCACCAGCCGGCGCATCGTCTCGTCGAAGTCTTCCTTCTCTTGCTGAATGCGTTCCAGCATGCGTTCGACCGACGTCGCGTTCTTGCCGCGCACCGAATTCAATTCGTAGATTTGCTCCACGCATGCGCGCGCGCGGCCGACCAATACGCCGTGCACCTCGCGCGTGACTTGTTCGAGTTCGCGCGCCACATGCTCGGCCACGATGCGGCGCCGGTACGGCACCAACCGTTGCGAAAGCGCTTCTTCCAACGGCGCGATGCGACTGCGCGCCAATAGCGCCGCGTCGTCTTGCACGCGCGCGACCAAGGCTTTTTGCGCCGAGATGGGAAAGACCTGGTCCGCCTCTATGCCTAACGTGTCGGCGCAATCGGCGCGTTGCCGCGCGATCTCGGCATCGATTTGCGCCTCGCTGCGCAACGGATCCCATAATCCGTCGATCTTATTGAGCACCACCATGCGGCCATAACGCGCCGCGCCGCCTAGGTACTGGCGCCAAATCTCGATGTCGGATTTCGTCACGCCGGTATCGGCGGCGAGGATGAACACGACCGCATCCGCATTGGGAATGAGGTTCAGCGTAAGTTCGGGTTCGGCGCCGATCGCGTTGAGTCCAGGGGTATCGAGCACCACCAAGCCTTGCTGCAACAACGGATGCGGAAAGTTAATGACCGCGTGCCGCCACGCCGGAATTTCCACCATGCCCTCGCGCGCGAGACGCGCGGCTTGGTCCGGATCGTTCTCATCGAACAAGCCCAAGCGCTTGGCCAACGCCGCGCTTACTTGCTTGGTTTCCGCCACGCGGGCCAGCGCCTTGAGCATGTGGTCGTGCGCGTTGATATCCAGGGGCACTTGGATCCAAGCGTCGTGATGCTCGCGCAATTCGTTAAGCGACACATCGTTTAAACGAGTTTCAATCGGCAGCAGCCGAATCGACGGCACCATCTTCTCGTCCCACAACAATTCGGTGGGGCACATCGTGGTGCGACCGGCGGCGCTTGGCAGCATGCGTTGGCCGTAATCGCCAAAGAACACCGCGTTGATGAGCTCGGATTTGCCTCGCGAAAATTCCGCCACGAAGGCGACGGTCAATCGTTCGGACGTTAGGCGCTCGCGCGCGCGCGTCAACACGATGTCGCTAGCCGACGAACATAAATCGTGTTCCGTCAGCCATTCGAGATAACGACTCAAGCCCTTGGCCACCGCTTGGTGCCAAGCGGTGAAGTCGTTGAACTGCCGAACCAGCGAGTTCATAGGCGATGGGCTCGAGGATGGAAAAGGCGCGCGTCAAGCGCGAGGCTTTGGGCAATCTAGCACGCGGTTTTTAGCGCTGGCAGTGCGCGCACCAATAGGTCGTGCGCTGCGCTTGACGGATTGCACGAATCGGCGTGCCGCATATTCGGCACGGCGATTCGGCGCGTCCGTACACGAAGGTTTCAAGTTGGAAGTAGCCCGGTTGGCCGTCGCTGCCGACAAAGTCACGCAAACTGCTGCCACCTTTTTCGATCGCTTCGGCAAGCGTTTGGCGAATCGCGTCCGCGAGCCGCTCGTACCGCGCGAGCGACAACCGACCCGCCGCCGTTTGCGGCCGAATACCCGCGCGAAACAAGGCCTCCGACGCATAAATATTGCCCACGCCCACCACCGCGTCGCCGGCCAACAAGGCTTGCTTGATCGCCACGCGTCGCCCGCGCAAGCGTTCGGCTAGATAGGCGCCATCGAACTCCGGCGCGAATGGCTCGACGCCTAAGGTCGCGAGCAACTTATGGCGCTCAAGCGGGCCATCGCCTCGCGCATGCCACACCACCGCGCCAAATCGTCGCGGATCGGTGAGTCGCAACACGCAAGTTGGTTCATCGCCCTTGCGCGCATAAAGCTCGAAATGGTCCCACGGCCCTAAAGGCGTGGCGGGCGTGACAACGCGCAAGCTACCCGACATACCTAAATGCACGATCAACCAACCGTTATCGGTTTCAATTAACAAGTACTTGCCGCGCCGGTCCACGCGCAGCACGCGTCGACCTCGCACGCGCGATGCGAGGTCGGACGGCGCCGGCCAACGCAGCGGCTTGGACGATAGCCGCGCGTCCTCGATCACGCTGCCTTCCAAATGCGGCGCGATGCCACGGCGGGTTACTTCAACTTCAGGGAGTTCGGGCATAAGTCGGTTTGATTAAACGTGTGCCAACACAAGGGCGTTTGCGGCGGCATGGGGCTTGCGCCTACCATCGGTCCGGTGTCGGTTGGGATGGATGCTGCATGAAAGCGTCCCCCGGCCCCTTTCACAACGACCCGGCCATCCGCGCGGGGTTCACGCTTGAAGCCAGGATTCGCATGCGCACCAAGCTTTTTGATTGTTCTTCATTGTCGTTCTTCGCCGGACGCACGCGTATCGCGTCGTGTGTCGCAGGGGCGTTGCTTGTATTGAGCAGCGCCGCCGCGCACGGCCAAACCATTAACGTCGCGCGCGGCTCGCATGCGGCGAAACAAACGACGGCCGATACGCGCGGTCGCATCACCAGCGCCATCTTGGCCGAAGTCATGTTGGCCGAGATCGCCGCGCAACGTGGTGATTTAGGCCCGGCGTTTCGTGCCTTCATGGCGGTGGCCGAGCAAACGTCGGATGCGCGACTAGCGCGTCGCGCGGCCGAGGTCGCGGTCATGGCCCGCGATGACGAAAGCGCGCTGACCGCCGTTCGTTTGTGGGTCCGGCTCGCGCCGCTGGATAAGGAAGCGGACGCCGCGCTCGGCGCATTGTTGGTCGAAACCGGCCGCTTCGCCGAGGTTGAGCCGAAGCTCGCCGCACGCTTGAAGGAGAGCCCAGCGCCTGGTGCCGCGATCGAGGATTTACAGCGCTCCTACGCACGGGCGCGCGACCGAAACGCGGCATTCGCAAGCCTCGCGCGGCTCGCCGCGCCGTATACGGACGATGCCTCCACGCATCTCGCGTTGGCGCGCATGGCGTTTCTGGCGGGATTGAACGATCGCGCCGTAAGCGAGGCGCGCGAGGCCGCGCGGCGCGATCCCACGTCGGAAATCGCGGCGCTGACCGTCGCGCAATTACTCGCCGCGAACGCGCCCGACGAGGCGGTGCGCGCGCTTGAAACGCATGTCAAAAACAATCCAAACGCCATCAACGTGCGCATCGCCTTGGCGCGCGTGTACGGCAGCAAGGGGCGTATCGACGATGCGCGTCGCGAATTGCTCGCGGTGATCGAGCGTCGGCCCGAAAACCTCGACGCATTACTCGCCTTGGGCGTGCTCGAATATCAAGCACGCAATTTGAGCGTGGCCGAAACGCGGCTCAAGGCGTATCTCGCGCAAGCCGAGCGCGTTGGCGACGAGGCGCGCGACATGCAAACCGCCTACATCACGCTTTCGCAAATCGCCGAGGATCGTCGGCAGTTCGACGAAGCCATCGACTGGATGACGCGCTTGCAGCCGCCATCGATCGCCGCGCAAACACGTATCGCGCAATTGCACGCCAAGGCGGGCCGCGTTGATCAAGGGCTCAATGTAGTGCGCGCGATCCAGCCCGGCGACA
>DASTRU010000163.1:0-9243 GCA_035761045.1 Burkholderiaceae bacterium
GTTCACGCCGCGACTCCGGGCCAAGCGCGGCTTTACGAAGACGGGCGCTTCCCAACGCCGTCGGGCCGCGCGCGCTTCGCCGACGTTGCCTTTCAAGCGCCCATCGACACGATCGATGCGCGTTACCCGATCCGCCTCACCACCGGACGCTTGCGCGACCAATGGCACGGCATGAGTCGAACCGGCACGATCGCGCGCGCGTTCGGTCACGCGCCCACGCCCTCGGTGCAATTGCATCCGGCCGACGCGACGCGCCTTGGGTTCGCGCCCGGCGATCTCGTGCACGTGACATCGCGCCACGGCTCGCTCGTATTACCGGTTGAACCCAGCCCAAGCATCGCGCCGATGCAAGCCTTCATCGCGATGCATTGGGGCGCTGAATTCGTGCATGGAACGGGGCAGCCGGGTGTCAGCGCCGGCGGCGTCAATACGTTGACGACATCCGCCTTCGATCCCACGTCCCGCCAGCCCGAACTCAAACACGCCGCGATCCGTTTGCTACCCGCGCGGCTGCCATGGCGATGGGTGGCGTTCGGATGGTTCGACGCCGCCGATGTTTTGCGCGCCTGGCAAGCGCTGCGTCAATACTTTCTTGATTTCGCCTACGCCACGTGCACGCCGTTCGGACATGACGAAACACGCATCGGCCTCTCGTTTCGAGGCGCATGCGCCGAACCGGTGTCGCACGACGTGATCGCCGCGCTCGAACGCGTTTTCCGTCTCGACGCGCCCGACGTGCTTCGTTACGACGACACCCGACGCGGCACGCGCCGCCGCGTCCGATTGCGTGGCGAATCCATCGACGCGGTGGCCTTGGGCGGCGATGCGAGCGCTGCTGATTGGTTGCGCGACTACCTCGAATCGGGGGCGAGCGTGCGTCCACTTGGCCGCGCCTTGCTCATGCCCGCGCGTACGCCGCCCATCGCGCATATAAGCCAAGGCCGTTGCGTATGTAATTGCTTGGGCGTGAGCGAGTCTCAAATTAACGCGTTGCTTGAGCGGCACGAGGGCGACGAACAGTCAGCATTCGAAGCCTTGCAAACGACGTTGAAGTGCGGTTCGTCGTGTGGCTCGTGCAAACCGGAGTTGCGACGCCTCGCGCAAGCAGCGGCGCGGCGTGTCCCTGCCGCATAAGCATCCAACTCTCATGTCGAACCGCACTGGCTTGGAACTTGCACAATGCAAGACTTATTCATCGCTCGGTCGCGCCTGGCACGACCAGCTTCGTAGGAGATAAACGCGGTGCAATGCGCGTCGCTCATCAAAGAGATCGCCCGCGGTAAGGAAGGCGCCCGCAGTCTTTCCGCCGAACAAGCGCGCGCGCTTTGGGCGGCGGTGTTGGCCGGCGAAGTCTCGGACCTCGAACTCGGCGCCATCCTCGTCGCCTTTCGCATCAAGGGCGAATCGGTCGACGAGTTGCTTGGTTTTCTCGACGCCACGCACGTTAGCCTCGATCTCGTCGTCGCTCCGGCCGGATCGCCGCCGCCCGTGGTCATCCCAAGCTACAACGGCGCGCGGCATCTGCCCAACCTCGTGCCCTTGCTGGCCATGTTGCTCGCCGAACGCGGCATTCCGGTCCTCGTGCACGGCATCACGGCCGATCCTTTGGCGAGTGCTCGTCAGCATGGTCGTCGCGTTACGACGAGTGAAGTCTTGCAAGCCATCGGCATCGACCCCACGCTCGGCGATGTGTCCACCGCCATGCGCGATGCCACCGGACGTCGATTGCCCGTGTTCGTTCCAATCGAGCGCCTCGCGCCCTCGCTTGAGCGCGTGATTGCGTTGCGACGCATCCTCGGCGTGCGCAGCTCCGCACATACCGTCGTCAAGCTGCTGCAACCGTTTTCGGCACCGGCGCTGCGGCTCGTGAGTTACACGCATCCCGAATATCAACGCTTGCTTCACGAACTGTTTAGCGCCACGCGCGAGCCCGCCTTGATTGGACGCGGCACGGAAGGCGAGCCGGTCGCCAACGCGCGGCGCGCTCAACGCATCGACGCGTTTTATGAAGGATCCATGAGTGTCGCGGTTGAGTCGGAAGACGTGGCGGTGGGCGAATCGGCTGTCTTGCCGGCAACCCGCGAAGCCGCGGTTACGGCGGTATGGACGCAAGCCGTGCTAGCGGGCGAGCTGCCCGTGCCCCGGCCCATCCTTGACCAAATCAACGCGATCGAACGCATGCTTGATCGCATGCAAACCTCGCCTCAAGCCGCTCGCGCGGTAGCGTAAAAAGTCCAAGGGATCAAAACGATGAATCAATCATCCACTCTCGGTCGGGTCGTACTGGTCGGCGCCGGGCCTGGCGATCCCGAGTTGCTCACGCTGAAAGCCGTGCGCGCCATCGGCGAAGCCGACGTCGTGTTGGTGGACGATCTCGTCGACGCGGCGGTACTCGCGCATGCCCGTCCCAACGCCCGCATCGTTCATGTCGGCAAGCGCGGCGGTTGCGCATCAACCCCCCAACGTTTCATAGAACGCTTAATGGAGTCGGAAGCGCGCGCCGGACGCACGGTCGTGCGCCTCAAGGGAGGTGATCCGTTCGTATTTGGTCGTGGCGGCGAGGAAAAAAGCCATCTCGAAGCGCTTGGTATTACGGTCGAAGTCATACCAGGCATCACGAGCGGCATCGCCGCTCCCTCGGCGATCGGCGTGCCCGTGACCCACCGCGATTACGCGCAAGGGTGCATTTTCGTGACCGGGCACGGTGCCCGAAAGGCTCGCGCGGACGACGACGGTGCTCCGCAAATCGACTGGGCCGCGCTCGCGGCGACCAAACTCACGCTTGTTGTGTACATGGGCGTTGGACGCGTGCAAGCCATCCAAGCCGAATTACTCGCCGCGGGCCTGTCGCCAACGCTCCCGGTCGCCGTGATTCAAAACGCTACGCAAGCTCACCAAAAACACCTGAGCACGACACTTCGCCAGCTCGCGGCCGACATCCAAGCGTTTGGCATCGGCAGCCCGGCAGTGCTCGTGATTGGGGAAGTCGCGCGATTCGCGGATAAAAAACGGGATTTGGCGCGGCTTGCCGAGCAATCCGTGGAACAAGCGCGCGAACAACGAGCGGTCTAACCACTAAAAGCGCGCTTTTCGCCCTCTTGACTTGACCTTGTAAATCAAGGTCTTTTAGAATCGCCGGCTACATTCAAGGTGCTCAAAAAGTTTCGCGAGCGCCATCCACGCTTAATCAACGTTCTTGCCGAATCAATGCCTACCGTAAAAATCAAGGAAAACGAGCCGTTCGAAGTTGCGCTTCGCCGCTTCAAGCGCACCATCGAAAAAACCGGTTTGTTGACCGAATTGCGTTCGCGCGAGTTTTACGAAAAACCCACCGCAGAGCGCAAGCGCAAGCTCGCTGCCGCCGTCAAACGCCATTTCAAGCGTCTTCGCAGCCAGCAGCTTCCCAAAAAGTTGTACTGATTGATCACGGCGCTTTAGGCGCCACGTCTTGACAGCCCGCGCTGGATTCGACCACCGCGGGTTTTTGTTTTGGAAATGACCATGCAATTACGCGATCGCATCAACGACGACATGAAAACCGCGATGCGGGCTAAAGACACCGAACGTCTTTCCACCATTCGCATGCTGACCGCCGCCATCAAGCAAAAGGAAGTCGACGAACGCATCGAGATTACCGATGCCCATGTATTGGCGATCGTCGACAAGATGATCAAGCAACGCCGAGATGCCATCGCGCAATTCGAAGTTGGCAACCGGCAAGATCTCGCCGATAAGGAGCGAACCGAGATCGACGTGTTGGCCGCCTACATGCCAAGCCAACTCACGTTGGAAGAAATCGCTGCCGAAGTCGCGAAGGCGGTTTCTGAAATAGGCGCGGCGGGTCCGCAAGACATGGGCAAAGTCATGGGCGCGCTTAAGCCACGGCTGGCGAATCGGGCGGATATGACGGTTGTCTCCGCCCAGGTTAAGGCGGCGTTGAATCGATAATCCACGCTACTCGTTCGTCGTCACGCCGGGTCGAACATCTTGATTCCGCAGGGCTTCATCACCGACTTGCTTCATCGGGTCGACATCGTCGAGATCGTCGGCCGATACGTACAACTTAAAAAAGGCGGCGCGAATTTCCTCGGCCTATGCCCGTTTCACAACGAGCGTTCGCCGAGCTTCACCGTTAGCCCGAGCAAACAGTTCTTCCATTGCTTTGGCTGCGGCGCGAGCGGAAACGCCATCGGTTTTTTGATGGAGTACTCGGGGCTATCGTTTCCGGAGGCGGTCGAGGAGCTGGCGCAGGGCGCCGGGCTCAGCGTGCCGCGCGAACAAAACGGTCCTTCTCAGCACGAACGGGTTCAGCAGCGTGCGGAGTCGGTGGCCTTGACGGATGTACTTGCAAAGGCGGCTCAGTACTACCGCGAGCAACTGCGCGGCTCGCCTCGTGCGATTGAGTACGTTAAGAATCGTGGCCTTACGGGTGAAATCGCGCGGCGTTTTGGCTTGGGGTATGCGCCTGATCGTTGGGATGCGCTCAACGGCGCGTTTTCCAATTACGCGGCACCAGAGTTGGTGCGTGCCGGACTCGTGATTTCCAAGGAAGACGAGAACAAGCGCTACGACCGCTTTCGTGATCGCATCATGTTCCCCATTCGCAATACGCGTGGCGACGTGATCGCGTTTGGTGGGCGAGTGCTGGATCGCGGCGAACCTAAGTATCTGAATTCGCCAGAAACGGCGGTATTCCAAAAAGGAAGCGAGCTGTACGGCTTGTTCGAGGCGCGCCAAGCCATTCGCGAGCGCGGCTATGTGCTGGTCGTGGAAGGCTATATGGATGTGGTGGCGCTCGCGCAGCTTGGATTTGCCAACGCCGTCGCCACGTTGGGTACAGCGTGCAGCTCGACGCATATCGTCAAGCTTTTGCGACAAACCGATCGCATCGTGTTCAGCTTCGACGGCGACGCGGCGGGTCGTAAGGCCGCGTGGCGCGCCTTGGAGGCAAGCCTTTCGCACGCTGCTGACGACAAGCTGTTGTCGTTTCTATTCCTGCCGTCCGAACACGATCCCGATTCGTTCGTGCGTGAACGCGGGGCCGAGGCATTCGAGCAAGAGGTATCCACCGCGGTCCCGTTGTCACGCTTTTTAGTGGACGAGCTTCAACGCGCGTGCGATGTAGAAACCGCCGAGGGCCGGGCTCGTTTGATACACGACGCCGTGCCGCTGCTAAAGTCGCTGCCCGACGGCGCACTTCGGATGCAACTGGTTGAATCCATCGCCACGCAAGCTCGTCAACCAGCCGAGGCGGTGGCGCAAGCGGCCGGATTTAAGGTCAGAACGCCATCGGAGTTCGCGCGACGCAAAGCAGCTCCGGCCCGTATTTCGAGAGCGCCGATCGATGATCTCGAGATGCGGGTTTTACGTGCGTTGGTGGCGGCTCCTGAGTTGTTGTCGTCGATTGACGAGGCGGATCGCGACTGGTTGGCCAGCGGCGACTCCGCCTTGGCTGATTTGGTGCAAACCATGCGGGAGGTAAGCGACGCCGCGTCGCCCGCTGTGTTGGCAACTCTTTTCGAGAACACCGCTCATGCGGAGCTGTTCAAAAAATTGGCGGTCGAAAGTCTTGATCCGCATCGACCTACCGGAGCGCCGGCGCTAATTGCGTCAGCGGAAGCTGCGCTAGAGCTGCAGTCGGCCGTACGCAAGTTGAGGTTGAAGCGGTTGAGCGATGAATCCACAGCCTTGGCGGCTGCTGGCCTTCACGATGAAGGCGCCTTGCAACGGTTTAAAGCGATAACTGCCCAGCAAACCGAGTTGCGACGTCTAATAAGTAGCAGCGGCCAGTAGTAATTTGACGGTTGCGTGATACAATAGAAAGCTTTACAGATCAATCCTGTTTGTAAGGGTAATCTGGTTGCGCGAAGAAGGGTTTGATTCAAGCGAGGGTTTGCGCGCGGGACGTGTTCCCGGATGTCGCATACGGCCCGTTCGAGCTTGGTCGGCCAGTGCCGGAATGTCCGGACGCCTCGAAAAGTTAGACGCACAACGCGTCAGCGCGCGATTCTGAACGAAATGCTTATCAAATCCGTCTGACGTCGTGAGACGACCCGCGGCTCGCGGCCGCACCGCTATCTGACCGAGGATCATGGCGACCTCCAAAACCACTACCAAGGCTCCAGCCAAAAAGCCTGTGAAAACTGCTGCTTCCAAAACCACAAAAAACTCGAAGTCGGCCGAGGCTTCTGCTGCGCCTACGAAATCAGGTGCCGTAGCAACGACAGCTGCCGCCAAGAAGGCGCCGGCATCTAAATCCGTCACGGCAAAAGCCAAGAAAACCGTTAGCTCTACCGTTGATGTAGAAAAAACAGCGGCTGCTGAAAAAGCCAAGCCTGTTTCGAAGGCGAAAGCGGCTGAACCGGCTGCGAAAACGGTGGCGGGAGCGTCGAAAACGTCCAAGGCGGCACCAGCGGCGAGTCCAGTGACAAAAGCGGAGCCAGTCGCGCCAGTAGCCAAAACAGCGCCGGATCCAGATAAACCCAAGGGAAAGCCAGGACGTAAGCCAACACGCAATCCCGATGCGCTTGATGATCCACAAGTAGCGGCGGTCGAGGCGATGGAAGCCGCGCCGCGAGCGCGCATCAAGGGCAGCAAAGCCAAAGAAAACCGTTTGATGAAGGAGTTCGGCGCCGGTAGCGCGATTACCGACGAAGAACTTGAGTTGCGTCGCACGAAGCTCAAAGCGCTAATCAAGCTTGGCAAAGAGCGCGGCTTTTTGACGTACGCCGAAGTCAACGACCATTTGCCAGATAACGCGATCGACGCCGAGGCGATCGAGTCGATCATCAGCACGTTCAACGACATGGGCATCGCGGTTTACGACCAAGCGCCCGATGCCGAAACGATTTTGTTGAACGACAACCCGCCGCCCGTCGCGTCCGACGAAGACGCCGAGGAAGAGGCGGAAGCCGCGCTTTCAACGGTGGATAGTGAGTTTGGTCGCACGACCGATCCGGTGCGCATGTATATGCGCGAGATGGGGACGGTTGAATTGCTGACCCGCGAAGGCGAAATTGAAATCGCCAAGCGGATCGAAGAGGGCCTTCGCCACATGGTGATGGCGATTTCCTCGTGTCCGACCACGATCGCGCAGATTCTCGAAATGGCGCAAAAGGTTCGCGACGGTGCGACCGCCGTGGACGATTTGGTCGATGGCTTGGTAGATCCCAATGCGCCTGACCAAGACTTGCCGGTGTCGTCCGCCGAAGAGGAAGACCTCGACGAGGATGCCGACGAAGAGGACGAGGAAGAAGGCGAAGAGGAATCCGGAAACGCGGGCGGGGCGATGAGCGCCGCGCAGCTTGAGGAACTCAAGCGCCAAGCGCTCGAGAAGTTCGACCACGTCGCCAAGCAATTCGACAAGATGCGCATGGCCTTCGAGAAAGAGGGCTATCAAAGCAAGTCGTATGTCAAAGCGCAGGAGGCGATTTCGGGCGAGCTGATGACGATTCGTTTTACCGCGAAGATCGTCGAGACGCTGTGCGACACCTTGCGTAAGCAAGTCGATGAGGTGCGCAAGCTTGAGCGCAGCATTCTCGACATTTGCGTGAACAGGTGCGACATGCCTCGCTCGCATTTCATCAAGTCGTTCCCTGGTAACGAAACGAATTTGAAGTGGTCGGAGAAAGAGGCGAACGCGGGTCAGCCGTACTCGGTTGTCTTAGCGCGTAATTTGCCGGCCATTCAAGAATTGCAGTCGAAGTTGATCGATCTTCAATCGCGCGTCGTGCTGCCGCTAAAAGATCTCAAGGACGTCAATAAGCAAATGGCGACCGGCGAGGCGAAGGCGCGTAAAGCCAAGCGCGAGATGACCGAGGCTAACTTGCGTCTCGTGATCTCGATCGCCAAGAAGTACACCAACCGCGGCTTGCAATTCCTCGATCTGATTCAAGAAGGCAACATCGGCTTGATGAAGGCGGTGGATAAATTCGAATACCGTCGCGGCTATAAGTTTTCGACGTATGCGACGTGGTGGATTCGACAAGCGATCACGCGGTCGATCGCCGACCAAGCGCGCACGATTCGTATCCCGGTTCATATGATCGAAACGATCAACAAGATGAACCGCATTAGTCGTCAGATCTTGCAAGAGACGGGCGCCGAACCCGATCCCGCAACGCTTGCCGAGCGCATGGATATGCCCGAGGACAAGATTCGCAAGATCATGAAAATCTCCAAGGAGCCAATCTCCATGGAGACGCCGATTGGCGATGATGACGACTCGCATCTTGGCGATTTCATCGAAGACACGACGACCTTGTCGCCAGTGGATGCCGCGCAGTACTCGAGCTTGGCCGGCGTGGTTAAGGAAGTGCTTGATTCATTAACACCGCGCGAAGCGAAGGTTTTGCGTATGCGCTTTGGCGTGGAGATGAGCACCGACCATACGCTCGAAGAAGTGGGCAAGCAGTTTGACGTGACGCGCGAACGGATTCGGCAGATCGAAGCCAAGGCGCTGCGCAAGCTGCGTCACCCAAGCCGTAGCGATAAGCTCAAAAGCTTTCTCGAAGGCAGTTGACGTGAATTGAGGTTTTACGTGCGAACAGGCCGCAAGAAACGCGGCCTGTTTCGTTTAAGCTTCAAGCTGCACCACGGGGGCCGTTAGCTCAGTTGGTTAGAGCAGGGGACTCATAATCCCTTGGTCGGGGGTTCAAGTCCCTCACGGCCTACCACCCGTTTCAATTAAAGCCGCACGGCTTATTCCATGCAATTGCCTTTGGGCGCGACGGTGATACGAATTAACTCGTTGCCGCCGCCGCCGAATATGTTGCCACCCGTGTACGTCAGGCAGCCTTCGTCCTTGTAGAGCACTTGCAGACGTTGCGCATCGTTGCCGAAATAAAACGGAATCCAGCGCTTACCGGTTTCATGGCGAACCATGTCGAATGGCGCGCCGATGAGTTCATTGACTTCACGCATCGTCATGCCGATTTGCAGCTTGGCGAACTTGCTGTTGGGCGCCGGCGTGCCAACGATCTCGCCGTCGAATTGACCATTACGTTACTTAACGATGCGCCCGCCCGGTGTTGTCGATTGGGCTTGCATGGCTTGATTGCTCTGCTGTGTATTACCGTTACCCGATGAACTTGCGCAGCCCGTGACCATCACGACGCCGCCCATTGAAATTGCACAAAGTAGTTGATGAAACCGCATTATTTTTCTCCCAAGAGATGTTGACTACGAACGCTTGCGCGTTTGAGGTGGTAAGGCCTTAACGATACGCGCTTCAAGCGTCGCGCG
>DASTRU010000164.1:0-4582 GCA_035761045.1 Burkholderiaceae bacterium
GTGGGTGCTTCGGCGGAGCTGCGGCCCATGCTCCATACCGCGACGCCGCTTGCGGCGATGGCGCCCGCGATCGCGGCCATCACGATGGGGTGAAACGAGCGGCGGGCCGCGGCGGGTGCGTTGGCGACGGATGTATCGCTCATGGCTTCTCCTGAATGGCAAAAATCGGCGGCAAGAATGCCGCGACCGACCCTGGTTTTAGAGCTAGACGACGCGTAAAAAATGTTGCTAGGTGTGATTACGGCAACGCGGCGATGTGGTCGAGCAAGACGCCCGCCGCAGCCAACCCAATGCCCGCCGTCACGTGCATGACCGAACCGTATCCCGCGCAATTCAACGCAGCGCCCGGAGCGCACGCCAGAGGAGACGCCGTGGGCGCGGCGTCGACGAACACGGCGGACACGTGAAACGGCTTGACGCGACCCTTGACGACGCCGCGCGGAAAACCGTGGTCGCGTCGCAGCCGTGAACGGAGTTTGGCCAGCAACGCGTCGTTACGGACAAGCGCGAGATCGGCATGGCGAATGGCGGTGGCGTCGCGTTGCCCGCCCGCCGCGCCGCATACGACCAGCGGCCGTGCCTGCTCGCGGCACCAGCTCACCATGGCGGCCTTGGCTTGCACGTCGTCCACCGCGTCGAACACCGCGTCGCAATTCGCGAGTAAGGCGGCGCAGTTTTCGGGCGTGAGGAAATCATCGATCGCGGTGACACGGCAGTGCGCATCGATACGTGCGATCCGCTCGGCCATGGCCTCGACCTTCGCGCGGCCGATGTCGTCGGTCAGCGCATGCAATTGGCGGTTGATGTTGGATTCGGCGATGTGATCGAGATCGATCAAGGTCAGCGCGCCGACGCCGCTGCGCGCTAAGGCTTCGGCGGCCCACGAACCAACGCCGCCCAAGCCCACGACCGCGATATGCGTGCGCGCGAAACGCAGGCTAGCGGCCTCGCCATACAAACGCGCCACGCCTGCATATCGCCGCGCGCGTACCTCGTCACGTTCTTTACCCGACATGCCGCGATGCTATCAGCGCGCATGGCTAGAATTTCCGCATGGACCGCACGGCTAGCACGAACGCCGCTGCCGCCGAAAACTTCACGGCGGGGCGACCTCATGTCGCGCGCGCGCCCATGTTCGCCGACATCGAAACGCATCTGCCCTTATGGTGCGAGAAACGCTTGTCCGCAAGCCTCGATCACACCTTGCGGCACTGGAATGGCAAGGACGACATTTGGATCTTCGCCTACGGTTCGCTGATCTGGAACCCCGACCTGCCGCTTGAAGAAACACGACGCGCGAAGGTGTACGGGCGGCATCGCAGCCTGTGCTTGTGGAGCACCGTCAATCGCGGCACGCCCGAATGCCCGGGACTGGTGTTGGCGTTGGATGTGGGCGGCTCGTGCGAAGGCTTGGCCTACCGCATTGGCGCGTCGTCGGTACGGCAAGAATTCACGCGCTTATGGCAACGCGAGATGGCGCGCGGTTCTTACCTACCCTGTTGGGTCAAGACGCATACGCCGCAAGGCAACCTGCGCGCCCTCGCGTTCGTGATGAACCGTCGTCAACCAAGCTATGCCGGACGACTGGACGATGCGCATGTGCTCGATGTCTTTCAACGCGCCTGCGGTCGTTTTGGCACGACGGCCGATTACGTGCGCAAAACCGTCGAGGCCTTGCGTGGCCACGGCGTATACGACGCGCGGCTCGAACGCTTGGTCACGCTATTCGAATCGTCGTTAGTGGCTGGCTCATGAGCGCGACCTCCGTTCACGCGCGAAGCGTGGCGCCAGGGCTAATCGCCGCGCTGATCGCACTTGGCATTTGTAATCACGTCGCGTATGGCGGCTCGCGCATCGCGGTGTCGCTGTTCGCGCTCAAGCTTGGCACGTCGCCATTCATCGTCGGCACCTTGATGAGCATGCTCGCGCTCTTACCCATGCTGTTTGCCGTGCGTCTAGGGCGATGGGGCGACCGCATCGGCGTGCGCCGCCCGATGCTGGCGGGCGTGGCGGCGATCGTGATTGGCACCTTGTTGCCCGTCGTCGCGCCCGGATTGCCGACGTTGTATTGCACCGTCGTGCTCACCGGCGCGGGCTATACCGCTTGGCAAGTGTCGTTACAGCATTGGCTAGGCACGGTGGCGCTGCCCGAGCGCCGCGCGGCGCATTTCGCGTATCTCGCGCTCGGGTTGTCGTTGTCGAACATGGCCGGGCCGGTGATCACCGGTTTGGCGATTGACCATTTTGGACATCGATACGCGTTTGGTGTGTTGGCCGCGTTCGCCGCGGCCAGCTTGCTCGCGCTGACTTCGCTTGTCGCCGCGCTTCCCAAACGCGAGGGCGCTTTACCCGCGCGCGAACATCGCGTGTGGGATTTGCTTACCGCGCGCTCAATGCGCCGTATCTTCCTGGCAAGCGCGTTGATCAGCGTCGCGTGGGACTTGCATACCTTTGTCGTACCGATTCTTGGTACGCAGCGCGGCTTCAGCGCGACGCAAATCGGCGTGGTGCTTGGTGGATTTGGCGCCGCGACCGTCGTGGTGCGCGCCGCGGTACCGTGGCTTAACCAACGCATGCGCGAATGGACGATGGTGAGCTGGTCGATCGGCATCGGACTGGTGGTGTATGCGCTCTATCCATTCGCGCCCAACCTCGCGGCGATGGCCGGACTTAGTTTTTTGCTCGGGCTCGGGCTTGGGGCCACGCAACCGAACATGATGGCGCTGTTGCATAAGGCCGCGCCGCCGGAGCGTATCGGCGAAGCGGTGGGCTTGCGACTAAGCGTGGTCAATGCGAGCCATGTCGCGCTACCGCTTGCGTTTGGCGCGGCGGGAACGGCGCTTGGCGTGGTGCCGGTGTTTTGGGCGATGGCCGCCATGCTGGCCGCGGGCGGCTGGTGCATGCGCAAGGTTGGCCATTGAGTGGCGCGGCGTGTCTCACAGCATTACGGGCCGATTCGATACCTCGTCGCTTGAATCAACACGCCGAGGCGCGACTTCGGTCAGCACGGCGCTCACGGCTTGCACGCCCGCCATCGCGCCTTCGCGCCACCGACCCGCACGAAACTTGGTTTCCATCGCTTGGCAAATCGCTTCCCATCGCGCATGGCCGACGGTATGCGCCACGCCGCGATCGGCCACGATCTCGACATCGCGATCGGCCAAGTTCACGTAGATCAACACGCCGGTATTGCGCTCGGTATCCCATACATGCAGCTTGGCGAACGCCCTCACCGCGCGTTCGCGTGGCGACGCGCGGCGCAGGAGATAACTCGCGGGCAACCCGCCCTCGACGGCGAACCGTACTTGTCCGTCGTGCGCTCGCTCGCCATCCGCGATCGCGGCGGCAATCGCCTTTAAGGTGCCATGATCAAAGCAGCGGGCCGCGCGCCATTGCGGCCAGCACGCATGACGTAACCAACGCATGAGCTGATTCATCTCGTTAATTCCAACTGCCCGACGCGCCGCCGCCGGAAAAGTCACCCCCGCCGCCCGAGCTCCAACCACCGCCCCCGCGCGACCCAAAGTCACCGCCACCGCCAAGCACGATCGGCAACCCTCCAAGCCCACGGCCACGGCCGCCGCCCATGGCGAGCACGATCAACGCGACGAACAGCCCGACACCAAGCGCGAACACGATAGGCAAACCAAGAAACAACCATCCCGCGCCCGTCGCGCCCAACCCCGCCAACATCGCGCCAAAGCGACCGAACAAACCGCGCAGCAAGGCGCCCACGAACAAGGCGATCAAGAACAACGGCGCGAAGCCGTCCATCCCGTTGGCATCGCCATGCGTATTGGGTTGCGCGGACGGCGCGGGTAAGGCTTCGCCTTCGATCAACGCGATGACGCGATCAAGCGCCGCATTCAATCCACCATAAAAATCACCGCGCTCGAACGCGGGACCGATGGTCTCGCGGATGATTTGCTTGGCGCGTGCGTCGGGAATCGCGCCTTCGAGCGTGCGCGCGACCTCGATACGCACGCGCTTATCGTTTTTCGCGACGATGAGCAGCAGCCCATCGCCCACCCCGCGTCGACCAATCTTCCACGCCTCGCCAAGCCGGTTGCCGTACACCTCGATCGGCTCGGGCTTGGTGGTGGGCACGATCACGATGGCGATCTGACTGCCGTGCGCGCTTTCAAACGCGGCGAGCTTCTCTTCGAGCGCGCGTTTTTGCGTGTCGGTCAGCGTGTTGGTTTGATCGACCACCCGCGCGAGCGTGGGCAACGGCACCAGCTCTTGCGCGCCAACGCTCGTGGCGCACACCGCAAGCAAAAGAGCCAGCCACCAAGCACGCGCGAGAAGTTTCATCAGTGAGCCCTACGACTTACTTCTTGTTGAAGTCCACCGTGGGTGGCTTGGTGATCGCCGCTTCGTTCTCGACGGTGAACTGTGCTTTTTCCTTCGCGCCCGTCAGCACCTTGCCGAGCCAGTTCTGCAATAGCGCGATGGTGGTGTTGTACTGCGCGACCGCGTCGATATAACGCTTACGCGCGATCGCGATACGGTTTTCGGTGCCTTCGAGTTGAGCGCGTAAATCTTGAAACGCGGCATTGGCCTTTAGGTTCGGATAGTTTTC
>DASTRU010000165.1:0-14782 GCA_035761045.1 Burkholderiaceae bacterium
GACTTTGCCCAAATGTTCGAAGGAGTGGCGCGATGAGCGACATCAATCTTCATCCCGCCATCGCTCGATTTCCTCGTATCGACGATGAATTAGTGGTGGGCGGCATGCCCATACGCGCGCTCGCGCAACGCGTTGGGCGCACACCGTTCTACGCATTTGACCGAACGTTATTGCGCGCGCGCGTGGACGAACTGCGCGCCGCATTACCCAAGGCTATTCATCTGCATTACGCGATGAAGGCGAACCCGATGCCGGCGCTCGTCGCGTATATGGCGACGATGGTCGATGGCATCGATGTCGCGTCTGGCAAGGAATTGCTCGTCGCGCTCGACGCTCATGCCGACCCGCGCGAAATTAGTTTTGCCGGGCCGGGCAAATCGGAAGCCGAGCTCGCGCAGGCCGTGGGCAGCGGCATTCTCGTCAACGTGGAATCGTTTCGGGAATTGCGTTTACTCGAAACCATTTCACAACGCATGGGGCTGCCGGCGCGCGTGGCGATTCGCGTCAATCCCGACTTCGAGCTCAAGTCATCGGGCATGAAGATGGGCGGCGGACCTAAGCAATTTGGCATCGACGCCGAACGCGTTCCGGAAGCGCTGGCCGAAGTTGGCCGTCGCGGGTTGGCGTTCGAGGGTTTTCATATTTATTCGGGCTCGCAAAATCTAAAGCACGCTTCGATTTGCGATGCGCAGACGAAATCGTATGAACTCGCGCGTCGTTTGGCCGAGCATGCGCCTGGTCCGGTGAAGGTCCTAAACCTTGGCGGCGGCTTTGGCATTCCTTACTTCCCCGGTGAACAGCCACTTGAACTCGCCCCGGTCGGCGAGCATTTGCACGGCATCGTCGAACAAGCGCGACACGACATGCCCACCGCCGCGCTCACGATCGAACTGGGTCGTTACTTAGTCGGCGAAGCGGGCGTGTATGTATGTCGCGTGTTGGATCGCAAGATTTCGCGCGGCGAAGTGTTCTTGGTGACCGATGGCGGCTTGCATCATCAACTCGCGGCGTCGGGCAACTTTGGCCAGGTGATCCGCAAGAACTATCCGGTCGCGATTGGGCATCGTCTAACGGGCGGGCCACGCGAGACAGCCTCGGCGGTGGGACCGTTATGCACGCCGCTCGATTTATTGGCGGATCGCATGGACCTGGCGCGTGCCGATGAAGGCGACTTAGTCGTGG
Source organism: Burkholderiaceae bacterium (assembly GCA_035761045.1). GTDB lineage: Bacteria > Pseudomonadota > Gammaproteobacteria > Burkholderiales > Burkholderiaceae_E > DASTRU01. The sequence goes on from DASTRU010000165.1 coordinate 1,183, forward strand.
TGTTTCAATCAGGCGCGTATGGGTTGTCGGCAAGCCCGATTCATTTCCTAAGTCATCCGGTGCCTGTCGAGGTATTGGTTTAGCGAAGAGATAAAAAACGGGCCGTCGAAACGGCCCGTTCTTCTTTGAGACGATTCACGCCACGGTTTATATCGAACGCGGCCTTACGCTCCAGACTGGCTGAGTATTAAACCCAGTCACGATTTGGCTCCAGTTTGAAGCGCTCGTCATGCGTTGATAAGCCGTCAACGCGCCCGGCACGTTGTGATCCACCGCGTACGAGATTGCCGGCTGCAAATCGCCCCAATAACTGGTGGGATCGGGGAAGTAGGCGTCAAGCAATCCGCCCGTGATGCCCTCGTTGCCCGTGCCCGTCGTGACTTGCTGGATTTGTCCCCAGCTTGCATACCACGGACCGCCCGCGCCGCTCCAACTCGTGTTTTCGGGCGCATTGGGTGCGATGGCGATGGTGTATTGCGCGGCATGCCGGTAGTTGAATTCGTTGGAGGATGTACCTCCAAGCCGACCAACGATCGAGCGTGCCTTCCACGCGAAGAAATCGCTCATCTTCGTGCGTTGAGCCGACGAAATTCCAGAGGCGATATCAAGCCCGTAGCCCCAAGCGGCGGTTAGGAAATCTTCCATCCACGCCGCATGGGTGAACGGCGGGTTGCTGCCGTTGTACGAGCTGTACGGTTCGCAAAACCCTTGGGGATGCACGCGGCGACCGTAGTAGTAATCGATATTCGCTTCGACGCTTGCGATGAATTCGGCACGCAATGGATCATCGTCGGGCGTGGCGCTGGTGGCTTGGAAGAGGGTGCGCAAGGACCATGCGGCGCCGCGCGTTGTGTTGGCGCCCACCTGGGTCAGCAACAAGCCCTTGGAAAATTCACGCGACGTATCGTTTTGCTTGAGATAGCCAAGCGTGGCGGAGAACTGCACCGTCTCCATGAAGTACGCATGCCCGGTTATGAGGTACGCGAGATATCCAATCGATGGGTGATGCGACGTTGCCCAGTTAGGTGGCGAACCGCTGGGTGCCGGCGTGTATTGATTGTTGATGCTCGCGCCCGAGCTTGGTACGCCGGAATTCGCGTCGTTGATCACGAGATTGGGATAGCTCGAAAACTTAAGCGGCCGATTGGTTGTTTCGTCGCGGTAGTGAATTCCATAACGACCTGCTGCGTAGGCATTGACGATCACGTTGTTGCGCGCGCGCGGATCGGCCGACGAAGCGAGGTACGCGACGTCCCACTCGGGCAGCAAACCGATGGACGCGTCATAGCCCGCCGACCCCATGTCGGTTGGAAAGTCGCCACGGGCAAGCGGCGTGTAACTCTTTTGAATGAGCAACTCGCTGCTGCTCGACAGCTTGGCACGGTACGCCGGCACTAGCTTGGTGGCCTGGAAGTAACTGGTGTCATGACGAACCACGACGCCTGGAGCACTGGAAGCCCAGTGCGTCAATGTCGTGCCGCTGGCAAGCACCGCGCGCGTATGGTGGACGAGCGTAATCGAGCCGGAGTAGCGCTGCGATCCATTCAGCGTGAAGGTCGCGGTGCCGCTCTTCGTGCCGGGATTGGCCACGCGCAACGTAGAGTTCTCGATCCACGGCAGCACTTCGACGTTACCGCCCTTCCACAACCGCACTTCAAACCATGCTTTGAGGTGAGGGTCGCTGCCGATAGGCGCCGAATACAGCCATGACGACATTTGCGGACCGCTAATCCATGTGCGCGTTCGCGCCGCGACGCCGATCAGCGAGCCGAGTTGCACCGTGCCGTAGCTGCCGTACGAGATCGACGCGGTGACGCCAGTGGCTAATAAATCGGCTTCCGTTAATACCGGACCGGCCGTGGTCGCGCTGGTCGAACGCAGGTTAACCACGACGGTATTGCCAGGCGACAAGGTCGCGCGGCCCGACAAGATGGCGAACTTCGCGCTGCCGTCGGGCCAGCGGTTTTTCACCACGGCTTGGAATTCCGGCAAATCGCAGCCGATGGATAAATTCGACGGGTACTCGCCCTGCTTAAGCGGCATGCCAAGCGTGAACGGCGCCAAGGTGCGGGCCGTTCCGATACCTAAGGAAAAACTCGCGCTGCCACTTGAAGGTGGCGCGGGAGATGGAGTTGGATTGGGATCCGCGGGGGGATTGGGCGCAGCGATGGGGCCGGACGAACCCGACGAATTGCCATTTGCCGAATTGGGCGGCGTCGAGGAAGCGGGTGCATCGCTGGAGGCCAGCGGCGCGGTCGTGGCGTTACCCGAACCACCACCACAACCCGGCAAGATGAACGCGGAGGCGCCGGCGGCGGCGGTGGTAAGAAATTGGCGGCGTTTCATAAGAGCTCCGATATGGAGGCGAGCGCTTAAGCGACTTGCCTTGGTTAATTGACGTTAAGGCCTGTCGGTGCGGGCGGCGGGGTGGTGTCGGGGGCCGCAACCGTGCCAGGAGCGTGCTTGTAGATCCAAGTCTTAATGGGGTCGTAACCGATGAATAAGATGACTCCGTGAGTACTGATCGGCGCAGCCACACGGTAGAGAATCGCGTTGCTGTAGCTGTTGGATGCAAAGAAATCGGACGGCATGCCACTGGTGCTGACTTGTGTCCAGGTGTTCGAGGGCACGTCGTATTCGTACATGCGCCGGCTGGAGGTCAGTAGCAGCTGCTTGCCGCTCGCAGGATCGACGGTGAATACCGAATCGAGAATGCCCACGCCTTCGGGCGCGTCGCGCAACGGCGTGATCGTTCGTTGCGCGTCCATGCGATAAAGCTTGGGACTGTCGTTGCCGCCGCCAAAGATCACCACTTTGTGCTTGGCGTTGTAGGAGGCGACGTGGTGGTACTGCCCCATCGCCAGGCCACTGGCGAGTTGCGACCAGGTGTTGGTGGTTTTATTCCAGAAATGGACATAACCCGCGCCCACCATGACCAACCCGCCCGCGTCGGGAAAGTATTCAAGCCCGACGACGATGGAATCGTTAGGCGCCGAAGGCAATCGGCTCCACGTGGCGGTAGTGCGCGTCCAGCGATACACCTCGTTGGAGTTGAACTTGCGCGCGTAAATGTCACCGCTTACGGGATCGATCGTGCTGTGCTCATACCCGTGCACTAAGCTGTAACACCCTTCGGCCGGCGAGCAATCCCAATACGGCTTCGGCTCGCGGCTCCATGCATTCGTGGCCTCGCTGTACGTCAGAAACTTTAGTTCCTTGCCGCCGTGACCTTGCCCGATGAAATGCAGGGTCCGCGCGTTTGGGTTCCACATCGCCTTGTCGGCGTAGTTCAACACGTTGTCGCTGCAATCTCCGCTTGGAGGACTGAGGCAGGAAATCAATAGGTTCGTGCTTAAACCGCTGGCATCGCCGGCGTTATTTAAAACGCGCCATTCGCCGGGCTGCATTTGGGTCGCGGCCGTGCTTAACGAAGAAGCTTGCGCCGATGAAAACGCGGTTAATAAAACCCACGCGGCGGTCAGGCATGAGAAAAAGCGGGTACGCATATCGTCTGGCTCCTGGTCGTCTCGGCTTAAGGGATGGTTTTTGATACTTCGGACGAGAAGCTGCTCTCGTTACCAGCCGAGTCGTACGCGGTGACCGCGAAGTAATACGTCTTGCCGCTGATTAACCCGTTTATCGAATACGAAACCGCGCGACCGACGGCGATACCCGCGCCACGCGCTTGTTGGTACACGCGAGGAGCGGTGCCGTAATACACGCGATAACCCTGAAGATCGGAAGCGGTGCTCGCGTTCCAATTCAATGTCGCCGTGCTTGATGTCGGCGAAGTCGGCTTTTGGGTTGAATTACCCGTCGAGCCACTGGTAGAGGTACCGCCGCTGCCATTGTTCGGTGATGTTGGGTTTTGCGTCGGACCGTTTGTGGGCGTCGTACCGCCCCCGCTCGTGGAAGGCGCGGGCGAAGCGGCCGTGCCCACGGGCGCGGCAACGTCCGAACCGCCTCCTCCTCCGCCACCACCGCAACCGCCGGTGGTCATCAAAGCAATCAACATGCACGTCCCAATAATTGTTTTCTTCGGTTCTCTAATTGATTTCAGCATTCGTGAGGGTGGGAGTTGTGGTGATCTCAAATTCATGGTGTCCAATTCGACAGTGGCTGCAAGACCGAGGATTCTTGAAGCACTGAATCCACCGAATAGTTAAGAGGCGGCAACACGATGCGATGAGCTCACATGTGGCTCGATGACAAATCGCACGCCCGAAAACTTGACGGCACCGGCCTCGCATGGGCCGTTTACCGACTCGGTGTGAGGTAACTCTCGTTATGCCTGAGCGTCACCCGGATTTCGTCCTAAGAAATTTCGGCAGGAGTTGCCGAAATTTGGAAAAGTCTTTTCTCTTCCTATAGGGGGTTAACCCTAAAAGCGACAAAACCGATCCGTCGCCATGAAGTAAGCGTGAAAAGACTCCTACAGGACCTACTAGAAAGCCTGAAACATGTTGTTACTATTTACTCTCTCCCTCGATTTACGGCTTAAGCGCTAAAGCCAACGCCCAACCCGGATTTACTCCTTCGCCCGCGTACGCACCGCGAACAAAGCCATCGCGAATCGTTCCGTTGAAGTCGCGGTTGTAATCCGCGTACGAGGTGAAACCTGCAAGGTCGAATGCGGTGGCACCACGCAGTGCTCCAACCTTGGGATATAGATCGAGCGTGCTGCCTGGAACGCCGAACGGCGCATTAAGCGCGGCACTCGCGCTGGCGCGGCTGCCGGTGATGTTGTTGCGCACGTCGCAACCAGACGAGCTGATGGGTACGCCCGCAAACACGGCGTTACCCGTGACCACACGCGAGTACCCCGCGTCTCCGCCATAAAGCGAGATGCCAGTCCCGCTCGCCACGATGGTGTTCGCATACACCGCGACTTGTCGCGGGTTGCCGCCGTCGTGCGGTTGAATCACGACCGCGCTGCCGCTGTCGTTAACGAGTACGTTGTCGTGGAAGGCGACGTTGCCATTGCCTTGGAATAACGCCTCGCTCGGGTTTTGCCAGAAGAAGTTGCCATAGATCTCGTAGCGGTCGGTCGCACCCGCGCCGCTTAACGGGAAGCGGTCAACAAGTAAATTAGGACGTGCTTCACCGCCGGTTGAGCTGTTGCCGGATTTCGAGAACACGTTATGGCGAATGATCGTAACGGCTGGCCCAATCGTGCTCGGGATGCCCGCGCGCGAGGTTTGATACTTCACCTGCGTGTTGTAGCCGATCGTGTCCCGCACGAGATTGTGTTCAATCAAACCAGCGACGAATGCGCTGCTACCGTCGGAGTTGCCGAGGTACATGCCCGTACCGGCCCCAATGATCGTGTTGCGGCGGATCGTCCAATTCCATGTCGGAAAGCCGGTGGTCGAGATGCCCACCACTTGCTGGTCTCCGCCAACGCCACGGATCGTGAGCCCATCCAACGTGATGTGATGCGCCGGCCCTTGCACGGCGACACCGAATCCGCCTTGGTCCTTACCGTCGATCTCGATATTGCAGACCGCGACATAACTGGCATCGTCGAAGCGAATCGTGTTGTGGGTGGATGTACCGATCAACAGAGCGCGTCCGGAAGCGGGACCGGTGATGACGATGGGTTGAGCAGCCGTGCCGTTAAGCCCAAAAATCGGCAGTCCGGGCGGAGAGTCTTGGTAAACCCCCTCGGCAAGTACCAAGCGATCGCCGGGCTTGAGGGCGGCGAGCTTTTCCTTGTAATTCGCCGGAGTGGCGTAGATGGGGTTTCCGGATGAGCACACGGCCGAAGGAGCGGCGGCGCTAGGACCCGGGGTCGTCGGGTTGGCCGTACTCGGTGGTGTCGCGCCCGGTGTCGTGGTGCTCGGCGGCGTGGTGCCGGAACCCACGGCACCGCCTTGCGAGCCGGAGCTGGAGCCGGGGGTTGAAGATGAGTTGGTTGAAGATTCCGCAACGGACGTCCCCGTGGGGGCCGCCGCGCTTCCTCCACCGCCACAAGCGGTTAAGGAAATGGAAGTCAAACTAAGGATGAGGAGTCGAGCAATCACGGGCGAGGTTCTCGTTATGGTTCGTGAAGCTATTCACGTAGTGCGGTGCACAACGCAACGGAGTGCACGGATTCTGCCCCAAGGATCGCCCGTCAGTCTGTGTCACACCCCCGTTTTACAAAACCTAGAAACAAAATGGGCCCGCCTTTTACGACGAGCCCAAGAAGTTTACGGTCACTTGCGTCGCTGTCAGGCCGTATCGGAGCTTTCTTCCGACGTAGTAGCCGTGTTGGCGTCTTCGAGCGCTTGCAATTCTTGAGCGGCAAGCGCTTCCGCATCCACGCGATCTTGATGCTCCTTCGCCTTGCGAGCGGTATGGAACGCCAAGCCCGTACCCGCGGGAATCAAACGACCCACGATGACGTTTTCCTTGAGACCACGCAGATCGTCGCGTTTGCCCATGATGGCCGCTTCGGTCAACACGCGAGTCGTTTCTTGGAACGACGCCGCCGAGATGAACGAATCGGTGGACAACGACGCCTTGGTGATACCCAACAGCACGTTCTCGTAGAGCGCGGGACGGCCGCCCTTGTCGATCGCCTTGTCGTTCTCGTCGAGCAATTCCGAACGCTCGACTTGCTCGCCCGGAATGAAGGACGTATCGCCCGGATCGGTGACCTGCACACGGCGCAGCATCTGACGCACGATGACTTCGATGTGCTTGTCGTTGATCTTCACGCCTTGCAGACGGTAGACGTCTTGCACTTCGTCGACGATGTAACGCGCGAGCGCTTCGACACCGAGCAGACGCAGGATGTCTTGCGGATCGGCCGCGCCGTCCACGATCAACTCGCCCTTGTTAACGACCTGACCTTCGTGAACGAGCACGTTCTTTTCCTTCGGAATCAAGAACTCGTTCGCGTTGCCATCGAGATCGGTGATGATCAAACGCTGCTTGCCCTTGGTTTCCTTACCGAACGTGACCGTACCTGTCACTTCCGCGAGCATGCCGACGTCCTTCGGCGAACGCGCCTCGAACAATTCGGCCACGCGCGGCAGACCGCCGGTGATGTCGCGCGTCTTTTGCGATTCGGTCGGGATCCGCGCGAGCACTTCGCCCTTGCTGATTTGCTGACCGTCACGCACGGTGATCAACGCGCCCGTCGGGAAGGTGATCGTCACCGAGTGCTCGGTGCCTGGAATCTTCACCTCGGCACCCGCTTCGTCGAGCAGTTTGACCGTCGGACGCAGGGTGACCTTGGTCGACCCACGACGCTTCGCATCGATAACCACGAGCGTCGACAATCCCGTGACTTCGTCGATCTGCTTGGCGACCGTCACGCCTTCTTCGACGTGCTCGAACTTCACCGTGCCTTCGTACTCGGTGATGATCGGACGCGTGAGCGGGTCCCAGGTGGCGAGCACGGTGCCGGCTTTGATTTCCTTGCCGTCCATCACCAGCAACGTCGCGCCGTACGGAATCTTGTGACGCTCGCGCTCGCGACCGTTAGGATCGGTCACGATCACCTCGCCCGAACGCGTGATGACGACTTGCTCGCCCTTGGCGTTGGTCACGTACCGCATCGTTGCGGTAAAGCGCACGGTACCGTTGCTCTTGGCTTCGACGCTTGAGGCCACCGCCGCGCGCGACGCCGCGCCACCGATGTGGAAGGTACGCATCGTGAGCTGCGTGCCAGGCTCGCCGATTGACTGCGCGGCGATGACGCCCACCGCTTCGCCGGTGTTGACGAGCACGCCACGGCCTAAATCGCGGCCATAGCACTTCGCGCAAATACCGTAACGCGTATCGCAAGTAAGAGCGGTGCGCACCTTAACTTCGTCGATGCCCAACGCTTCGATGGTTTCAACGCCATCTTCGTCGAGCAAGGTGCCTGCCGGGTACAGCACTTGTTGCGTCTCGGGATGCAACACATCGACAGCGGTCACGCGGCCGAGAATACGGTCGCGCAACGCCTCGATGACTTCGCCGCCTTCCACGAGCGCACGCATGACCACGCCGTTGACGGTGTTGCAATCGTTTTCGGTCACGACCAAGTCTTGGGTCACGTCGACCAAACGACGCGTGAGGTAGCCCGAGTTCGCCGTCTTCAACGCCGTGTCGGCCAAGCCCTTACGCGCGCCGTGCGTCGAGATGAAGTACTGCAACACGTTCAAGCCTTCGCGGAAGTTCGCGGTGATCGGCGTTTCGATGATCGAGCCATCCGGCTTGGCCATCAGACCGCGCATCCCAGCGAGCTGACGAATCTGCGCCGCTGAACCGCGCGCGCCCGAGTCGGCCATCATGTAAATCGCGTTGAACGACTCTTGCTCGACCGTTTGGCCCTTGCGGTCCACCGTCTTCTCGGTCGCGAGTTGCTTCATCATTTCCTTGGCCACTTGGTCGCCAGCACGACCCCAAATGTCCACGACCTTGTTGTAGCGCTCGCCTTGCGTGACGAGACCCGACGCGTACTGCTGCTGAATTTCCTTCACTTCCTGTTCGGCGGCATGGATCAGGCCATGCTTGCTTTCCGGAATCAGCATGTCGTTCATCGCGATCGAGATTCCCGCGCGCGTGGCGAGGCGGAAGCCCGATTGCATGAGTTGGTCGGCGAAGATCACCGTATCGCGCAGCCCGCAACGGCGGAACGACGCATTGATGAGCTTGCTGATTTCCTTCTTCTTCAACGCCTTGTTGATCGCCGAGAACTCCAAGCCCTCGGGCAGGATCGTCGATAACAGAGCGCGGCCGACGGTCGTGTCGTAACGCTTCAAGCGTTGGGTTTTTTGACCATTCGCACGATCCACGATCGTCTCGCGCAGACGCACCGAAATACGCGAGGCGAGTTCGACTTCGCCGTTGTCGTACGCGCGCTGCACCTCATCCACGTCGGCGAAGATCATGCCTTCGCCCTTGCCGTTGATCTTGTCGCGCGTGGCGTAATACAAGCCCAACACGATGTCTTGCGACGGCACGATCGACGGATCGCCGTTGGCCGGGAACAAAATGTTGTTCGACGCGAGCATGAGCGCACGCGCCTCGAGCTGCGCTTCGAGCGAGAGCGGCACGTGCACGGCCATTTGGTCGCCGTCGAAGTCGGCGTTGAACGCCGCGCACACGAGCGGGTGCAATTGAATGGCCTTGCCTTCGATCAACACCGGCTCGAACGCTTGGATCCCCAAGCGGTGCAGCGTCGGCGCGCGGTTGAGCAGCACCGGATGCTCGCGAATCACTTCCTCGAGGATGTCCCACACCTCGGGCACTTGTTGCTCGACGAGCTTCTTGGCGGCCTTGATCGTGGTCGCCATGCCGTTCATTTCAAGCTTGTTGAAGATGAAGGGCTTGAAGAGTTCGAGCGCCATCAACTTCGGCAAACCGCACTGATGCAACTTAAGCTGCGGACCGACGACGATGACCGAACGGCCCGAGTAGTCCACGCGCTTGCCCAGCAAGTTTTGACGGAAACGACCGCCCTTGCCTTTGATCATTTCCGCGAGCGACTTGAGCGGACGCTTGTTCGCACCCGTCATCGCCTTGCCGCGACGCCCGTTGTCGAGCAGCGAATCCACCGCCTCTTGCAGCATGCGCTTTTCATTGCGCACGATGATTTCGGGCGCCTTGAGTTCGAGCAGACGCTTCAACCGGTTATTCCGGTTGATGACGCGACGGTACAAATCGTTCAAGTCGGAGGTCGCGAAACGGCCACCATCCAACGGCACCAACGGACGCAAGTCCGGCGGCAGCACGGGCAGCACTTCCATGACCATCCAGTCCGGCTTGACGCCCGACTTTTGGAAGCCTTCAAGTACCTTCAAGCGCTTGGCGATCTTCTTGATCTTGGCTTCCGAGCCGGTCGCGGCCAGTTCTTGACGCAGCGTCTCGATCTCCTTGTCGTGATCGATCGTGCGCAACAACTCGCGCACGCCTTCCGCGCCCATCAACGCATGAAACTCGTCAGGCGCCTTCTCCCACTCGGTGTCGTACTGCTCGGGCGAGAGGATTTGAGCGCGCTTGAGCGTGGTCATGCCGGGGTCGACCACCACGAATGCTTCGAAGTACAGCACGCGTTCGATATCGCGCAACGTCATGTCGAGCACCATGCCCAAACGCGACGGCAGCGACTTCAAGAACCATATATGCGCGGTCGGCGAGGCCAACTCAATATGGCCCATGCGTTCGCGACGCACCTTCGCGAGCGTGACTTCAACGCCGCACTTCTCGCAAATCACGCCGCGATGCTTCAAGCGCTTGTACTTGCCGCACAAGCATTCGTAGTCCTTGATAGGACCGAAAATCTTCGCGCAGAACAAGCCATCGCGTTCCGGCTTGAACGTACGGTAGTTGATGGTCTCGGGCTTTTTCACCTCGCCGTATGACCATGAACGGATCTTCTCGGGCGAGGCAAGCCCGATCTTGATCGCGTCGAATTGCTCTTCCTGCTGAACCTGCTTGAACAGATCGAGTAGCGCTTTCATGGCTTCTCTTCTCCTGTGATTCTTGCGGGAAATCCGCGATTAATGGCGCTCGAGATCGATATCGATCCCAAGCGAGCGGATTTCCTTCACGAGCACGTTGAACGATTCGGGCATGCCCGCGTCGATCACGTGATCGCCCTTGACAATGTTTTCGTACACCTTGGTGCGACCGTTCACGTCGTCGGACTTCACCGTCAGCATCTCTTGCAGCACATAGCTCGCGCCATACGCCTCAAGCGCCCACACTTCCATCTCACCGAAACGCTGGCCGCCAAACTGCGCCTTGCCGCCCAACGGCTGCTGGGTGACGAGCGAGTACGGTCCGGTCGAACGCGCATGCATCTTGTCGTCCACCAAGTGATGCAGTTTGAGCATGTGCATGTAACCCACGGTCACCGCGCGGTCGAATGCATCGCCGGTGCGACCGTCGAACAAACGCACTTGCGTCTTCGTCGGCGTCAAGCCGATGCGTTGCGCGACATCTTCGGGATAGGCCAAGTCGAGCATCGCCTTGATTTCCGCCTCGGTGGCGCCGTCGAACACGGGGGTCGCGAACGGCACGCCGTTTTGAAGGTTTTGCGCGAGCTCAAGCACTTCTTGGTCGTTAAAGCCATCGATGTCTTCTTTCTGACCCGAGGCGTTATAGACCTGCTTGAGATACGAACGCACCTTCGCCACTTCCACCTTGTTGTGCTGACGTAGCAATTCGCCAATCCGCTGACCAATGCCTTTGGCGGCCCAGCCCAAATGCGTTTCGAGAATCTGGCCCACGTTCATCCGTGACGGCACGCCAAGCGGGTTCAACACGATGTCCACCGGCGAACCATCGGCCATGAACGGCATGTCCTCGACCGGCACGATGCGCGACACCACACCCTTGTTACCGTGACGACCCGCCATCTTGTCGCCAGGCTGCAAGCGGCGCTTCACGGCCAAATACACCTTGACCATCTTAAGCACGCCAGGTGGCAACTCGTCGCCTTGCGTAAGCTTTTTGCGCTTTTCCTCGAACGCGAGATCGAAGCGATGACGCGTTTGTTGCAGCGACTCTTTCACCGCTTCGAGCGAAGCCTGGGCTTCTTCGTCATCAAGACGAATATCGAACCAATGGAAACGCTCGGTCTCGGCCAAGAATTCCTGCGTGAGCTTGGTGCCCTTCGCCAGTTTCTTCGGCCCGCCTTGCGCGACCTTGCCAATCAACGAACGCTCGAGACGCTGGAAGGCGTCGTCCTCGACGATGCGCAACTGGTCGTTCAAGTCCAAGCGGTAACGCTTGAGTTCGTCGTCGATGATTTGCTGCGCGCGCTTGTCGCGTTGAATGCCTTCGCGCGTGAACACCTGCACGTCGATGACGGTGCCGCTCATGCCGGACGGCACGCGCAAGCTGGTGTCCTTCACGTCGGACGCCTTCTCGCCGAAGATCGCGCGCAACAGTTTTTCTTCAGGCGTCAGCTGCGTCTCGCCCTTGGGCGTGACCTTGCCGACCAGCACGTCACCGGCCGTTACTTCGGCGCCGATATAAACGATGCCCGAATCATCCAAACGCGCGAGTTGGTTTTCCGCGAGGTTCGAGATATCGCGCGTGATTTCCTCGGGTCCAAGCTTGGTGTCGCGGGCGACAACGTTCAGCTCTTCGATGTGAATCGAGGTGTAGCGGTCATCGGCCACCACGCGTTCGGAAATCAGAATCGAATCTTCGAAGTTGTAGCCGTTCCACGGCATGAACGCGACCAACATGTTTTGGCCGAGCGCGAGTTCGCCGATATCGGTCGACGCGCCGTCCGCCACCACATCGCCACGCGCGATCTTGTCGCCAACCTTAACGATCGGGCGTTGGTTGATGTTCGTGTTCTGGTTGCTGCGCGTGTATTTGATGAGGTTGTAAATATCGACGCCCACCTCGCCCGCCGCGCTCTCGTCGTCATTCACGCGCACGACGATTCTCGTGGAGTCCACGTAATCGACCACGCCGCCGCGCAATGCCGTTACCACCGTGCCCGAGTCCACCGCGCAGGTCCGCTCGATGCCCGTACCGACGACCGGTTTTTCCGGACGCAAGCAAGGCACCGCTTGACGTTGCATGTTCGAGCCCATCAACGCGCGGTTCGCATCGTCGTGCTCAAGGAAGGGAATCAACGAGGCCGCGACCGACACGATCTGCGACGGGGCCACGTCCATGTATTGCACTTGGTCCGGCGGCACGAGAACGAATTCGCCTTTATCACGACAGGACACGAGTTCGTCGGTCAAGGCGCCGGTGGCGTCGATGGACGCATTCGCCTGCGCGATGACGAACCGACCTTCTTCGATCGCCGACAAATAATCGATTTGATCGGTCACCTTGCCATCGACAACGCGGCGATACGGCGTCTCGAGGAAGCCGTACTCGTTTAATTGCGCGTACAGCGATAGCGAGTTGATCAGACCAATGTTCGGACCTTCCGGCGTTTCAATCGGGCAGACCCGGCCGTAGTGCGTGGGATGCACGTCGCGCACTTCGAAGCCCGCGCGTTCACGCGTTAAACCGCCAGGACCCAAGGCGGACACACGACGTTTGTGCGTGATTTCCGACAACGGGTTGGTTTGGTCCATGAACTGCGACAACTGCGACGAACCGAAGAACTCGCGAATCGCCGCGCTAATCGGCTTGCTGTTGATCAAGTCGTGCGGCATTAGGTTTTCGGTCTCGGCTTGGCCAAGACGCTCCTTCACCGCGCGCTCGACACGCACGAGACCGGCGCGGAACTGGTTCTCCGCAAGCTCGCCCACGCAACGCACGCGACGGTTGCCCAAATGGTCGATGTCGTCGATCTCGCCCTTGCCGTTACGCAAGTCCACGAGGATCTTGATCGTGTCGAGGATGTCCTCGTTGGTCAGCGTCATCGGCCCGTTGTCATCGCCACGATTCACGCGGCGATTGAACTTCATGCGGCCCACCTTCGACAGGTCGTACGTATCTTCCGAGAAGAACAGACGTTGGAACAGCGCCTGAACGGCGTCTTCCGTCGGCGGCTCGCCAGGACGCATCATTCGGTAGATCGCGATACGCGCCGACAACTCGTCGGCCGTTTCGTCCACGCGCAACGTTTGCGAGATGTACGCGCCACGGTCGAGATCGTTGGTGAACAACGTCTTGATCTCTTTCGTGCCCGCGTCGCGCA
>DASTRU010000166.1:0-2873 GCA_035761045.1 Burkholderiaceae bacterium
CGTGCGCAAACTCGTGATGCACACCACGCCGCCTGGCCGCGCCACCACGCCACGCGCCGCGCTCACCGCATCGCCAATCGAAGTCAAGGCGCGGCCAATCATCAACTCGAACTCGAATTGATTGGGCGTGACGATGTCGGCCGAGGCAACGGCGCGATGCGTAAGAAACGCGGGAATGCCCGAGCGCACGAACACACCTCGGCCAACGTCACCCATGACGGGATCGCAGCAGTACAACGCATGCGGATTGGCGGCGCGCACTTGCGCCACGGCGTCGAGAATGACCTCGCCCACGCCCGCGTCGCCCAAATACCCGGACAACACCGCCGCGCACCGCGCGAGCACGCCGCGCTCGCGCAAGCCCAGCACGATCTCGCGCATATGGTCGGGCTCGAATACGCGCCCGGTGAACGCGCCATATCCGGTGTGGTTGGAAAACTGCACCGTATGAATCGGCACCGGCTCGAGCCCCAAGCGTTGCAACGGGAACACAGCGGCGGCGTTTCCCACATGACCATACGCGACATGCGATTGGATGGACAAAACGAGCGGTGGTGCGGTCATTCGCGACAAAACATCATGGAAAAGGACAAGGACTCGTGGGCGATGTGGGCGCGCCACGTCGCATCATCGCCGTGTTGCGATTGCGCGGGCGGCGGCTGGGCTGCACAGTAGCAGCTTCGTTTTGCTCGCGGCGCGTTCGCGCCCATTGACTCCCGTGACTGCTCTCAACATCAACGGTTCGACCATGGAGGTCGACGCCGACCCAAGCACGCCATTGCTATGGGTGCTGCGCGACCACTTGGATATGACGGGCACGAAGTTTGGCTGCGGCGTGGCGGCCTGCGGCGCGTGCACCGTGCATGCGAACGACGCGCCGATTCGTGCCTGCGTGACGCCAGTGTCGGCGTTGGCCGGACAAAAGATCGTCACCATCGAAGGCATGCGCGCCGACAAGGTCGGCCGCGCGGTGCAAGAAGCGTGGATCAAGCACGACGTGCCGCAATGCGGGTACTGCCAAAGCGGCCAGATCATGGGCGCGGTCGCGCTCCTGCGGTCGAACAAGGCACCGACCGATGCGCAGATCGACCAAGCGATGAACGGTCATTTATGCCGTTGCGGCACTTATCAACGCATTCGCACCGCGATCAAAGACGCGGCGCGCGCCTTGGCTTGATCGAGGACCGACGTATGCGATTCGAAGCTTATGCACACGGCCGCGATCACGACGCGGTCACGACCGACCGACGCGGATTCTTAAAAGTAATGGCCGCGTCGGGCGGCGCCTTCGCGGTGGGTTGGTGGCCGGCGCTCGCCGCCGACAACAACGCCGCTTCGGCCAATGCGAAGCCCATTGCCCCGGCCGCGTTCGTCAGCATCGCGCGCGACGGCCGGGTGGAAATTCGCGTGAATCGATTGGAGTTTGGCCAAGGCACGCTTACCTCGCTGCCAATGTTGCTCGCCGAGGAACTCGACGTGCCGTTAAGCCGCGTCAAGGCGGTGTTGGCGCCGGCGGGCGAGGCCTACAAGGACCCGGTGTTCGGCATGCAAATGACGGGCGGCTCGACGGCGATCGCGCACGGCTGGTCGCAATACCGGGCGATCGGCGCGACGATGCGCACGATGTTCATCAACGCGGCCGCGAGTTTTTGGCGAACGTCCGCCGCGAACATCGGCACGCAAGCCGGTTATTGCGTGTGGGGCGGACAACGCGTGAGCTACGCGACGCTCACGCAATTGGCGCGCGAGCAGCAAATCCCCAAGCGCATCGAATTCAAGGATCCCGCGCGCTATTCCATCGTGGGTAAACCGCAGCGCAGGTTTGACGGCGCGGCATCGACCGATGGCAGCAAGCAGTTCGGCATCGACATGAAGTTGGATGGGCAAGTCACGGCGCTCGTCGCGCATCCACCCACGTTCGGCGGCCGAGTGGCTAAGTTCGACGCCACGAAAGCGCTCGCGATTGCCGGCGTGCTCGGCGTGTACGAAGTGCCGGTGGATCGTCGCGGAACCGGGCTTGCGGTGTTTGCCAAGGGCTACTGGCCGGCCAAGCAAGGCCGCGACGCGCTCGAAGTGGAATGGAAGCCTGGCGCCTCGGCCAATGTGTCGAGCGCGGCGTTGAGCGCGGAATTTCGCAAGCACGCGCTCGATCCACGCCGCACGGTGCGCGATTGGCCCGATGGCGTGTCGCGCGAAGCGTTCGCGCAAGCGGCCAAGCGCATCGTGGCGGAGTACGAATTTCCGTATCTCGCGCACGCGCCGATGGAGCCGCTCAATTGCTTGATCGATCTGCAAAAAGACAAATGCACGGTCTGGGTCGGCTCGCAGTTCCAAACGATGGATCAGCGCGCGGTGGCCGACGTGGTGGGGCTGGACGTTGAGCAAGTCACGCTCAACACCATGCCGGCCGGCGGCGGCTTTGGTCGGCGCGCGGTGCCGAGCAGCGATTACGTGCGCGAGGCGGCCGAGGTCGCGAAGGTGTGGAATAAACGCGGCAAAGGCGGACCGGTGAAGTTGATCTGGAGCCGCGAGGACGACATCACCGGCGGCTATTACCGGCCGATGCACATACACCGCGCCGAGATCGCGCTCGATGCGCGCGGCCGCGTGCTGGCGTGGGACCACGCGATCGTCGGGCAATCGATCGTCACCGACACGCCGTTCGAAAAATTCCTCGTGAAAAACGGCGCCGACGCGACGATGACCGAAGGCGTGGCCGAGAACCATTACGACATGCCACTGCGTTTGCGCATCACGCACCCGGACGTGCCGGTGCCGGTGTTGTGGTGGCGCTCGGTGGGCCATACCCATACCGCGTATGTAATGGAGACCTTGATCGACGAGATCGCGCGCGCGGCCAATCAAGACCCGGT
>DASTRU010000167.1:0-4987 GCA_035761045.1 Burkholderiaceae bacterium
CGCGAATGATCAACAGGCCTTAGGCGTGGATCGCAATGGCGCGACCGGCCAACCTTTATTCAGCGTAGGCGCCCCCGAAGTATTGCCACGCACGGGCAACCCCGGCACCGCGACCTTAAGCGCGAGCGTGGTCAACTCAAGCGCGCTCGAAGCGTCGGACTACCGCATCGATTACGACGGCACGAATTTCTCCGTCACCCGCTTGGCCGATGGTCAAAGTTCCACCTTCGCAAGCTTGCCCGCCACGATCGATGGCCTGACCTTAAGTTCGCCCTCGGGCACCTTCGCCGCAGGCGATAAGTTTTTACTGCGGCCCACCGCGCCCGCCACGCGCGCGATGAGCGTGACGTTGGTCACGCCGGCCTCGATCGCGGCCGCGCGCCCCGTCGTGGCCGAGGGCACGTCGACGAATACCGGTGGCGCCAGCGCAAGCGTCGCGGCGGTTGCGAGCAACGCCAACCTCACGCAAACCGTCACGCTTACGTTTACCTCGGCCGGCACTTTCGACGTGAACGGCACCGGCACGGGCAACCCCACGGGCGTGGCCTTCACGCCAGGCTCGACGATTAGCTACAACGGCTGGTCGCTCACGCTCAACGGCGCGCCGCGCGCGGGCGATGTTTTTACCGTGCGCCTAAACCCCGCGCCGTCGTCCGACAACCGCAACGCCTTGTCGATGGCCGATCAACGCGACGCGCGCTTGATTGGCGGCGACCGCACGAGCGACGCCTACGCCACTTTACTTGGCGAGGTGGGCGCGCGCGTGCAATCGGCCGACTCCGCGCGCGAGATCGCGCAGCGCATCGCCGACGACGCCAAGCTCGCGCAAAGCAATGCCTCGGGCGTCAACCTCGACGAAGAAGCCGCGCGAATGCTGCAGTACCAACAGGCGTATCAGGCGGCGGCCAAGGTCATCTCGGCCGCGCAAACCTTGTTCGATTCGCTGCTATCCGCAGTGTCGTAACCGCTGAATTAAGAAGGGCCCCTCGCCATGCGCATCGCCACCTCGCAAATGTTTCAACGCGGCATCGACGCGATGCTGAATTCGCAATCCAAGCTCGACGACACGCAGCATCAGTTGTCGACCGGCAAACGCGTCAATGTCGCGAGCGACGATCCACTCTCGGCCGCGCAAGCCGAACGCACGCGCGCCGACCTCGCGCGCATGACCGCCGCGCAACGCGCGCTCGACACCAGCCGCCACGCCATGTCGCAAGCCGATAACGCCTTGGCGACCGGCGTTGACCTGTTGCAACGCGCGCGCGAATCGATCATCGCCGCTGGCAACGGCGCGTATGGCGACGCCGAACGCCAAAGCCTCGCGCAAGAGTTGCGCGGCCTGCGCAATCAATTACTGACGGTGGCCAACCGCGACGATGGCGCGGGCGGCTGGTTGTTTGGCGGCCAAGGCACGAGCAGCGCGCCGTTCGCCGACACGCCCAGCGGCGTCACGTATAGCGGCGTCGCCACCGATCGCACGGTGGGGTCGTTACCCTCGGCGCTCGCGTCCATCGACGGGCGCACCGCGTGGATGACGATGCCCGAAGGCAACGGCACCTTCGCGACCGCGTCGTCGGTGGGCAACTCGGGCGGCGCGTGGATCGACGCGGGCGAAGTACTCGATGCCACGCAGATCAACGGCGATTCGTATCGTATTGACATCACCGTGTCGGGTAGCGCGCTCACGTATTCCGTGACCGATGTCACGACCGCCACCACGATCTCGACCGGCACGCCATTTACGAGTGGTAATGCCATCGACATCGCGGGCCAACGCGTGCGAATAACGGGGATGCCCGTGGGTGGGGACTCGTTCACGTTAACGCCAGCGCAACCGCGCTCGGTCTTCGACACGCTCGATAACGCGATCGCGTTGCTCACCACGCCAGGCTTGGGTGGTACCGGACAGTTGAACGAAGGCTTGGCCCGCGCGGGCGCGTCATTAGGCAGCGCGCAAGACCGCGCGCAACTGGTGCGCACGCGCATCGGCGAGCAACTTCGGTCGATCGAAGGGGACACTGACTCGCTGGCTGCGCGAGGCATTGAAGGGCAGTCAAGATTGTCGGAATTGCAAGACCTTGATCTTGGACGTGCGATTTCCGATTTCCAGGTGCAACAGAACGCTGTACAAGCGGCTATGCAGACATACACAAAGGTTGCGGGTTTATCGCTCTTCGATTTTCTTCGCTGATGAATAACGAATGAACGCTCCTGACGCCGCCTTCGCGCCTCTCGAAAGCCGCCCCATGCAAGGTTCCGTACTTAGTCAGACCGTATTCACTTATGCGCCGGTCGTCGACCGGTCTCGCAACGTCGTGGCCACGCGCTTGTGCGCCATGCCCGCCGAAGGCGATGCGCTCGACGTGGCGCACGTCACCAGCGCGCTCGACGAGGTATGGCCAAGCGACGCGTTACCGGTATCGCTCAAGGTCAAGGGCGACGTGATGGCGCCCAATGTCGCCGAGGCCGTACCGGTGGGCCGCGTGATGTTGGAAATTCCCGCGTCGGTCGCGTGCGACCCCGTCAACATCGACGCGATTCAAGGGCTGTACGCGGTCGGCGGTTCGCTCGTGCTCGACGGCATTCCGCGTCCGGCCCTGCCGCCCGAGATCGTGAAATGCTTCGCGCGCGCCATCGTGCCCTTGGCCGAAGACCGCCGCATGAAGGAAGGCGCGCAACCGCCGATCTCCGGCAAGCGCGTGATTCCGTTCTTCGAAGCCGGCGTGCACACCATCGCCGAGATGGAAATGTGCTTCGAGCGTGGCGCCGACGGCATCGTCGGCTGGCCGTTCGACGACGCCTTGCGCACGTCGGCCGCCAAGCGCACGCAACCTGATCTGCTCAACATCGTCGAACTTATTCGCATGCTCGATCGCGGCGACGACGTCGCGCATATCGACGCGGCCATTCGTCGAGACGCGTCGCTGGCGTACCGCCTACTGCGCTATATCAACTCGCCCGCGTTTGGCCTCGCGGTCGAGATTCAATCGTTTAGGCACGCGGTGATGATCCTCGGCTACGCGCGGCTCAAGCGCTGGCTGGCGTTGTTGCTTGCCACCGGCAGCAAGGAAGCCAACTTGCGTCCGGTCATGTTCGCGTCGGTACGGCGCGGCATGTTCCTCGAACGTCTGGTCGGCGCCGAGCAAGACGAAAGCTTGCGCGACGAACTCTTTATTTGCGGCGTGTTCTCGCTGCTCGACAAGTTGTTCCACACGCCGTTCGAGGAATTGTTCGCCACGCTGTCGGTACCGCAAGCGGTGTACGAGGCACTCGTGCAAGGCGAAGGACCGTACCGCCGGTATTTGGATTTGATGTCCGCCATCGAGCAAGGCATCGCCAACGAAGTAGCCGACATCACCAACGAATGCCTGCTCGCGACCGAGCAAGTCAACCGCGCCTTATTGCATGCCTTGGGCGACGCCGCCCGACTGGGGTAGTTCGACATCATGGGTTCGGTGGACGCGATTCCGTTGCACGCCCGCCTGCCGGTATGGCTTGCGGCCGTGTGCCTGCGCATGCCCGGCATCGTCGCGGCGGGGTTGGTCGAGCGTTCCGCCGACGGCGCGCCGCGCGCGGTCGCGTGTTGGCCGGAAGACGCGCAATTGCCCGTGCCCAACGATCTCGTCGCGCATGTGTTCGCCAACGGCGGCAGTGCGTGGACGAGCGACGACCAAGGCCATTGCATCGTCGCCCATGCGTATGAGGTGAGCGAACGGCCGCGTGGCGTGCTCGTCTTGCGCGTGCGCGCGGGCGCGGGCGATCACCGGCGCGTATGCGACTTAAGCGCCAAGATCGCAAGCCGCACCTGGGACGCGACGATGCTCACGCCCGCCGACGTGTCGTTGGCGCTTGCGCAAGGCATGGCGCCGCCGGCGAGCCCAGTGGAGCCGGTGTTGGACCCCAAGCGCGCGGCCGACGTCGTGCGCACCGTCGAACGCGTGCGTCTGCTCGACGCCGTTCCACCGGCGCCCGACGTGCCCCTTACACCCGTGAAGAATCAAGACACCGCAAGCGCCGCCGCATCATCGATGGACACGAACGCCGACTGGGCCGAGGTCGTGGCCTTGGCCGCCGCGCCGTTGGCGCATGCGGACTTGGACGCCGCCGCGTTCGCGCTCGCGCAAGCGCTAGCCGACCGGTTTGCTTGCGATCGCGTATCGATCGGCATGCTCGACGGCGACGCGGTGCGCGTCTTGGCCAGCGCCCCGGCGCTTGATTTCGTGGCGGCGCGCGCGTTGACGCAATCGATCGCGTCGGCGCTGGATGAATGCGTCGCCCAAGGTGGCGTGCTGCTGCATCCGCAAAATCTCGACGCGCCGCCGCGCGTCATCGCCGCGCATGCCGCGCACGCGCGGGCGGCGGGCGCGCGTTGCGTGCTCGGCGTGGCCTTGCCCGGCGCGGCCATGGCCAACGAGGAAGAACATGTCGGCGCGCTGTGCTTGGAGCGCTTGGAAGGCGAACCCTTTCGCGCCGACGAGATCGAGCGCTTGCAACGCGTCGCGCATGTGCTGGGGCCCATGTTGGCCTTGCATCGCGCCGCGCGGCCCTCGCGGTTCAAACGGTTTCGCTCGGTGGTGGCGGCGCGCTTGGCGGCGCGCGGCGTGCCCGTGGGGCGTTCGCTTGGCATCGTGGCGGGCGTGCTCGCCGCTGGCGTATTCGCCTTGGCCTTCGTGCCAACCGAATACCGCGTTGGCGCGCCCGCGCGCGTGGAAGGCGTGGTGCAACGCGCGCTCGCCGCGCCGACCGATGGTTTTTTAAAAGCCGTGCACGTGCGGCCAGGCGATCGCGTCAAGGCCGATACGCCGCTGGCCGAACTCGCACGCGACGATTTGCTGTTGTCCGAGCGCAAATGGTCGGGCGACTTGGCGCAAGCGCAAGCGGCCTATGGCGCCGCGCTGGCCGCGCGTGACCGCGCGCAAATCGTCATTCAACTCGCCAAGGTCGAGGAAGCCAGCGCGCAACTCGCGCTCGTGCAAGCGCAACTCGC
>DASTRU010000168.1:0-16297 GCA_035761045.1 Burkholderiaceae bacterium
CTGTCCGCCGCCGTCGGGCACTCGGTCAACGTCACGCCAGTGATATGTCTGCCGGGATGGATGATTGAACGAAGCGGCCGAATCGAGGTCATGGCAATCAACGGCAAGAATTGCGCGTGGTTGTTTAAGAAGTCACAAGGAGCATGTCTTGCCGAGCCGCTGGTTAAAAGCCTTGCGTATCAACTTGATCGACGCTGCCGCGATGTGGCGCCGACGTCTTATAGACCGCTTGTCAATTAATCAGCACGACCCTTGCCTTAAACATCTTGAAAAAGCACTAAACTAATTTCATGTGCCTAATCGTTCGTCAACTGGTGTTGTGGATGCTCGTGCTGTCGCTACCGATTCAAGCGGTTGCGGCGACGGCCGGGTTGCATTGCACGCCGGCGCATCGCGAGTTTTCGAACACCCAAGCGCACCAACAGCATGAACACTCGGCCCATCACGTCCATGAGGCGACGAGTGGAAAACACTTAGCTGGTAAGGTAAAGCTCGATAAACGTTGTAGCGCTTGCGCGATGTGCTGTTTAGGCGTGGCGATCGTTCCTAAGACGTCGTTGCTAGTGGTGCCATCGCTGGCGTCTTACGCCTACCCTTCATTCATCTTGGCTAATCTCGTCGATCACATCGGCGATGGGCTGGATCGACCTCCTAAAACCCTCCTCGTTTAAGTCCACATACATGGGCGTGGCGCGAGCCGTGGTGACATGCATGGCTTGATGCCGTCGCGCTGTATCGATTGAACTCGATCACGGCCCTAAGCAAGGGCCGTGGCGTATCACCCTGACGAGGTTTACATGAAATTCGCATTGCGGTTGTCGGCAGGCGCGGTGTTGATCGCGCTGGCCGGTTGCGCCACCGTTTCAACGCATGACAATGCCGAGAGCATCGCCACCTACAGCCGCGAACATCTCGGCGCGGAACCGAAGTGGTTGGTCAGCGACGAGGCGCGTCGCGAGGCACGCGTGGAGGTGGATCGCTTACTCGCACGCGCCTTAAGCGCCGACGACGCGGTTCGCATCGCGCTTGCGCACAGCCCGCGCGTGCAAGTGATGTTCGCCGAACTCGCGGGCATGTCGGCCGACTCCACGCAATCGACGCGCTTGCCGAATCCGGTCTTCGCGTTCGAGCGCGGCGTGCGGCGCGAGGATGGCGTGCGCGAGGTGGAGATCAACCGTTCGCTGACCGCGTCGGTGCTGGATCTGCTCTTCCTGCCCTCGCGCTTGCGACTCAACGATTACCGCCAACAACGTTTGCAATGGCAAGGCGCGTCGGACATCGTGCAAGCCGCCGTCGACGCCCGCCATGCGTGGGTGCGCGCCGTGGCCGCGCGGCAAGCGCTGGCGTATCACGAGCAGGTTAAGCAGGCGGCCGACGCAAGCGCGGAACTCGCGCGACGCATGCAGGCCGCGGGCAACTTTAGCGCCTTGCAACGCGCGCGCGAACAAGCGTTTTACGCGGACGCGGTCACGCGCTTGGCGCGCGCCCAACATGCGGCGCGTGCGGAACGCGAAGCCTTGGTTCGCGCGCTCGGGCTCGATAGCGCGCAAGCCGAGCGGCTTGTACTGCCCGATCGCTTGCCCGACTTACCTCAAGCACCACGAGACGAACGAATCGTCACGCAAACCGCGCTCGACGAACGGCTCGATATGCGCATGGCGCGCGCGGAATTGGCATTCGTCGCGCGCGCGCAAGGTCTTACTCGCGTTGCAAGCGTGGTGAACGGACTCGAACTTGGCGTGAGCCGCAATAGCGAAAGCGGCCGACCGACACAAAAGGGTTTCGAGCTCGCGGCGCCGCTGCCGTTGTTCGACATGGGCGACGCGGTGCGCGAAGGCGCGCGCGCGACTTACCTCGCCGCGCTCAATCGCAGCGCTCAAGTGGCGGTCGATGCGGCGTCGCAAGTGCGCGAAACATATAGCGCGTATCGCACCGCATACGACATCGCGCGCTATTACCGCGACGAGATCGTGCCCTTACGCAAGACGATCTCCGACGAGAACCTGCTGCGTTACAACGGCATGTTCATCGGCGTGTTCGAACTGCTGGCCGATGCTCGCGAACAAGTGACGAGCGTGATTCAGGCCATCGAAACACAACGCGATTTTTGGTTGGCCGACGCCTCCTTGCAGGCCAACTTGCTTGGACGACCAATCGATTTCCGCATGGCCGACGCGCCTACGCGGGAGGCTGGATCAAACGGCGGACACTAAACCTTAGGACAAATCGAGATGACTAATCGACGTCAATTTCTTCGCGGCGCGGCACTCGCGTCCGCCGCGGCATCGGTCAGCAAGGTCGCGATGGCCGCCCTGCCCGAACCCGTCTTGCAAACCAAGCCGGACACGATGGCGCCGCTCGTGCCCACTACTGGGCGGCCATACAACCCGGTCGTCACGCTTAACGGGTGGACCTTGCCGTGGCGCATGAATAACGGCGTAAAGGAGTTTCACTTAGTCGCGGAATCCGTGGTGCGCGAGATGGCGCCGGGCATGAAGGCGCGGTTATGGGGCTATAACGGGCAATCGCCCGGGCCGACCATCGAGGTGGTGGAAGGCGACCGCGTGCGCATCTTCGTCACCAATAAATTGCCCGAGCACACCACGGTGCATTGGCACGGACAGCGTTTGCCAAACGGAATGGATGGCGTGGGCGGTTTAACGACTCCGCACATTCCCGCGGGGAAAACATATGTCTATGAATTCGTGGCGCGGCGGCCCGGCACCTTCATGTATCACCCGCACGCGGACGAAATGGCGCAAATGGCGATGGGCATGATGGGATTTTGGGTTACGCATCCGAGGGATCGTCATCCCTTGATCGATAACGTCGATCGCGATTTTTGCTTTTTGCTAAACGCCTACGATATTGAGCCGGGCAGCGCGGTGCCCAAGATCATGACGATGCTCGACTTCAATTTATGGACGTTTAACAGCCGAATCTTCCCCGGCATCGATTCATTAAACGTACGCAAGAACGACAAGGTGCGTATTCGCGTCGGCAATTTGACGATGACGAATCACCCGATCCACTTGCATGGTCATGAATTCCTCATTACCGGCACCGATGGCGGCCCGACGCCCAAGAACACGCGTTGGTACGAGGTAACGACCGACATCGCGGTGGGGCAAATGCGGCAAATTGAATTCGTCGCGAACGAGGAAGGCGATTGGTCGCTTCATTGCCACAAGAGCCATCACACGATGAACGCGATGGGGCACAACGTGCCAACGATGATCGGCGTCGAGCAGCGCGACGTGCTCGCAAAAATCCAAGCCCTGGTGCCCGATTACATGGCCATGGGCCAAAACGGCATGGCCGACATGGGCGAGATGGAAATGCCCTTGCCCGACAACACGGTGCCGATGATGACCGGACGCGGTCCATTCGGCGCGATCGAGATGGGCGGCATGTTCACGACGGTGAAGGTGCGTCGCGATCAAAAGCCTGGCGACTATGCGGACCCGGGGTGGTTCAAGCATCCGCCGCATACGGTGGCGTATGAATGGACGGGGGCGCTGCCGGATGCGGCCCGTCCTCCAACCGCCGAGCGCGACGCATCGTCGACGAAGCGCGGCGCGGCGCCCGATGTCGAGGTGCAGGTGCGCAAACCGCATGCGCACATGGATCACTGATCGGACTAAGGACTTACCACCATGTCGAAATATTTAATCACCGCCGTGCTGCTCCTAAGCACCACGCACCTCGCTTACGCGCATGAATCGCGCGACGATGCGAAAAACATTAAAAAATCGGCACCCCACGCCGAACAAAAAGACTGGGGCATCGCGAGCGATGTAAAAAAAGTCTCTCGCACCATCCGTATCGCCATGAGTGACGACATGCGGTTTTCGCCCAACGCGATTGAAGTCAAGCAAGGGGAAACCGTACGTTTCGTGTTGGTCAATCATGGACGGTTGATGCACGAGATGGTGCTTGGCACGAAGAAGGAGCTCGACGAGCATGCCGCATTGATGGCTAAGTTTCCCGAGATGGAGCACAGCGCGCCGTACATGGCGCATGTCGCCCCTGGCTCGACCGGAGAGATCGTATGGCGGTTCAACCGCGTGGGAACCTTCGCTTTTGCTTGTCTGATCGCTGGCCATTACGAATCGGGCATGGTTGGAGCAATCAACGTAACTTCTAAGGATTAACGATGAAAAACACGATCGCGAATGTATTGGTCTTAGTCAGCATCGGCGTGCTGCCGAATGCGTGGGCCGATGACAGTCATCACGCCGCGCCTAATGCCTCGGCGCCGGCCGCCGCCATGACGGACGGCGAGGTACGCAAGATCGACAAGGACACTGGCAAGATCACCTTGCGGCATGGAGAGATCAAGAACCTTGGCATGCCGAGCATGACCATGGTGTTTAAAGCCAAAGATCCCGTCATGCTCGACGCGGTCAAGCCCGGCGACAAAGTGCTTTTCACCGCCGAGCGTATTGATGGCGCGATTACGGTCACGGCGATTCAATTAGCGAATTGATTCGTGAAGGCATAGGCCCGGCGATTGCGACGAGTTGGCGGGAACGAATTGTTTCCGCCTTCAACTTCTTAGGAGATCGCCATGGCTTATGAACGATTGACCTTATGCATCGACGCGCGTCGCGCGAATTCGTGGTCTAAAACTTTTCGGATGAGGACATTGGCGTTAGGACTCGCGGTCGCGTTCACGAGTCTTCCGACGCTCGCGGCCGATAGCGACGACAAGGCCGCGCCGCCGCCACCCGGCCCACGTGGGCCTCACGCACCCATGCATTCGATGGGACCGTGCACCGACGACATGCCCGGCCACAGAATGACGGGCGACATGGATCGTGACTTCGCGACCATGATGCGCATGCATCATCAACGCGGCGTCGCAATGGCGCGCATGGAACTCGAACGAGGCAAATCGCCGGAGTTGCAAGCGATGTCCCGCAAGATCATCGACGCGCAGCAAAAAGAAATTCGTCAGCTCGATGAATGGTTGAGCAAGCATCCGTGATCGGCGGCGGGCCTTGAATTCACGGCCCGCTTGACTCTCCCATCGTGGGAAGGTTCACGCTGTGTTCATTCTTCAACCGTTTAACAGGAAGCGAAGATGAATACCCATACGCACGAGCATCATGAAACGAGCACGACCTCGTCGCGCGCATGCTGCTCGCACCATCAACACCAACATCATCACGCGCCAGCGAGACCGCCGTCTCCGCCTAACGAACCGGGCAGCGAGGGCACGGTGTACACCTGCCCCATGCATCCGGAGATTCGCCAATCGCAGCCGGGCAGTTGTCCGATTTGCGGCATGGCGCTCGAACCCGTCATGCCGTCGCTTGACGATACCGAGCCAGAGGAACTGACGGATTTCACGCGTCGCTTCGCGTGGACGCTGCCCGCGACCGTCGTCATCGCCGTACTCGGCATGTTTGGGCATCGCCTCGGGTGGTTCACGCCGTCGGTGCAATCGTGGGTGGAACTCGCGCTGTCCATTCCCGCGGTGCTATGGGCGGGGTGGCCGATCTTCGTGCGGGGCTATCGCTCCATCGTCACGCGGCAACCCAATATGTGGACCTTGATCGGACTCGGCACCTCGGCCGCGTTTGGCTATAGCGTGGTCGCGACGGTGGCGCCCGCCCTATTCCCAACGAGCTTTCTCGCGCATGGTCGCGTGGGCGTGTATTACGAAGCGGCCGCGGTAATCATCGCGCTCACGCTGTTGGGGCAAATATTGGAGATGCGCGCGCGCTCGAAAACATCGGCCGCCATCAAATCGTTATTACGCCTCGCGCCCAAGACGGCTCGGCGAATCAACGCGGACGGTAGCGAGGCCGACATTCCCTTGTCGCATGTACACGTGGGCGACATATTGCGCGTACGGCCCGGAGAGAAAGTGCCGGTGGACGGCGTGGTGGTGGACGGCAGCAGCGCGGTCGATGAATCAATGTTGACCGGTGAATCCTTACCCATCACGAAGCAGCCTAACGACCGCGTGATTGGCGCGACGCTCAACGCGAGCGGCGCTCTTGTCATGCGCGCCGAACAAGTGGGCGCGCAAACCGTGCTTTCGCAAATCGTGCAATTGGTCGCGCAAGCGCAACGTTCGAAGGCGCCGTTGCAACGGCTGGCCGATCGAGTCGCGGGCGTGTTCGTGTTGGCGGTGGTGGGTGTCGCCATCGCGACCTTCTTCGCCTGGGGCGTATTCGGTCCCGAGCCGAGTTGGGTGTATGGCTTGGTGAATGCCGTCGCGGTGCTCATCATCGCGTGCCCATGCGCCTTGGGTTTAGCCACGCCGATGTCGATCATGGTGGCCACTGGACGCGCGGCCACGCACGGTGTGTTGTTTCGCGACGCCGCCGCGATCGAGAAATTGCGCGAGGTGGATGTATTAGTCGTCGATAAAACCGGCACCTTGACCGAAGGCCGACCACGGTTTCAACGCGCGGTCGGGTTAAGTCCTTTCACTGACGACGATGTCTTGCGTCTTGCGGCAAGCCTTGATCAAGGCAGCGAACATCCGCTCGCGCATGCGATCGTGGACGAAGCGCGCTCTCGCGGACTGGCGTTGGAGGCGGTACGGGAATTTGAATCGAGCAGCGGTATCGGCGTGCGCGGCCACGTCGCGAACCATCGTCTCGCCTTGGGCAACGCGGCGTTGATGCGCGACGAACGCATCGACATCGCGCCAGCGCACGAGGCGCGATTGGATGAGTTACGCCGCGCGAATGCGTCGGTCATGATGCTCGCCGTCGATGGACGACTCGCGGGATTGATCGCTGTGGCCGACCCAATCAAGGCCAGCACGCCCGAAGCCTTGGCGCAGATGCGAAACGCGCGAGTTCGCGTGGTGATGGCAACCGGCGATGGCGAAACCACCGCGCGCCTCGTCGCGCGCGAGTTGGGCATCGACGAAGTGCATGGCGAGGTCAAACCCGCCGACAAGCTCGCGTTGATCGAACGCTTGCAACGCGAAGGCCATGTCGTGGCGATGGCGGGCGACGGCATCAACGACGCGCCGGCGCTCGCGAAAGCCGATGTCGGCATCGCGATGGGCACGGGGACCGACGTCGCCATGAGCAGCGCGTCGGTCACGCTCGTAAAAGGTGATTTACGCGGCATCGCCAACGCATTGACGATCTCGCGCGCGACGGTGGCGAACATGCGGCAAAACCTCGCGTTCTCGCTCGGCTACAACGCGCTTGGCGTACCCATCGCCGCCGGCGTGTTGTACCCGGTCGTGGGCCTGTTGCTGTCGCCGATGTTGGCGGCGCTCGCCATGAGCCTAAGTTCCGTTTCAGTCATCGCCAACGCGCTTCGCCTGCGCGCATGACGATTCACCGCGCGGCCACGCCACGTGTTAGTGCGAGGGCAAGACGAGCGGCGCGCTTAATTGAACGATGTGGTGATTGCCTTCGGGGTCGATCGCTTCAAGGCTGTGCAGCGAGGACACGTCTTGATCGATATGAATGTGTTGCGGGTGCCGCACGCGGTGTTCGAGCCCCTCCGCGAACACCGTCAAGGCATCCTCCTTTGGGTCGTAGGTCAGGCCGTTCAACGCGATCCAATTCGCCATGACGTAATCGCCTAATTGCGGCCCCGTCACCTCCACTTTCACTTGTTGCGTGAGTAAGGATTTCGAGACGTCGTCGAAGAAGTTTTGCCAGCGTTCGCGCTTGAGTTCTTGTAGTGACATGTTCGCTCCCTATGGGGTCGTGCCATGGTGAACGGTGCACACGAAAGTTTATTGATATCGATCAAACGAACATCATCGTCATCACCGACTTAGTGATGTTGATGAGCCGTCCACGGCACGGCTTGGAAAGCGGCGACAAACGCATCCAGGCGAGCCGAAGGCAAGCGATCGATGCCCGCCGCGCCCACGCGACCCGTGCCGCCGAATTGTTGGCATAAGGCCGCGGCATCGTCCGACCGCGCGATGGGCGCTCTTACGCTGACGAGATAACTCGCGCCCCGCATGTGATCGAGAACCGGCTTAAGAACGGCATGCGCGCAAGCGGGTTCGTCCAAGGCCAACTGATTAGCGAAAGTGCCGCTGATGCGGCGCGCCCATGCTTCGTCGGGCAACACCACGATGCGGCCTTGCGCGCCTTGCTAATACGTCGCGGTTTGCTTGGCTTGCCGCAAATCGTCGGCTTGACGCGCCATGAGTTGAGCGACCACGGGTTCGCGCGCGGCGGCGTCAAGGGGATCGCGATACGACGCAAGCAAGTCGTACAACCGCGCCGGCGCGATCAGCACATCGGCCTCGGTGTCGCCGTACGCGTTGTAGTTGATGGCTTCGCCGAGCATGCGCAGGGTTTCGCATTGATCGTTCGATAATTCCGCGAGCCGGGCCAAACGCCGCGCGCCGGACGCAAGGTTGTCGCCCCACGCGCCCACCACCGCCCACGCGCGCCGCGCGCCGTGCAAATA
This sequence comes from Burkholderiaceae bacterium, assembly GCA_035761045.1. Lineage (GTDB taxonomy): Bacteria > Pseudomonadota > Gammaproteobacteria > Burkholderiales > Burkholderiaceae_E > DASTRU01. Next base: position 8,416 of record DASTRU010000168.1, read on the forward strand.
CCGATCGACCAACACGCAGGTGCACACATTGGCATGACTATCGAGATGCGCTTGCAAGCGCGGATGCCGCACCGGCGTGTTCGCGGCGTGATGATCGAAGTAGCGCACGTTCACGCCGTGTTCGAGCAGGGCCGTCAACGCGCGCGCATTGCGCGGCATGGATAGATCAAAAACGACCACCTCGCGCGCCGAGGTCGGCGGCACGCGACGCAATAGCTCCACATCGCGCTTAAGCCCGGTGATCAAGGTCGCGGGACGCGGATCGTGCCAACGCCATTGCAACGCCGCGCACAGACCATCGGCATCGCCGTTGCACACGATGTAGCGCTCGACGTCGTCGCTCATCTCGAACACTTACGACTTCACGCATACAAATCGCGGCGCGTGAGCGGCAATGGCCATGCGCCGCGATGACGTTTAGACGCCAATACTTGATAGATGCCCATGCCGCCCGTATCGAATTCCAACGCGCATGCGGCCATATACAAGCGCCATGTCCGGTAGATCGCTTCGCCGGCGCAACGCACCGCTTCGTGCTTGTGCCGTTCAAGTCGGTTGACCCAATGGCGTAGGGTCAAGGCGTAATGCGGCCGCAATCCTTCAACGTCGTGAATCTCGAATCCGGCGCGCTCCATGCACAACTGCATATTGCCGATGCAATCCAGCTCGGCATCGGGAAATACATAGCGGTTGATGAAGCGCGTGGCTGTCGCCTCGTGCCATCCCTCGTCGTCGTGCGTAATGCCGTGATTAAGGAACAACCCGTTGGGTCGCAACGCTTGGCGCACGGCATTTAGATAAGCGGGCATTCGCGCAAGGCCTACGTGCTCGACCATACCGATGCTTGCGATCTTGTCGTAGCCACCGTCGCTGGGTAAGTCGCGATAGTCCCGCAGCTCGACCGTGACGCGATCGCCCAAGCCCTCCAGTCGAATGCGCTCGCTCGCGAATGCCAGCTGCTCCTTGCTTAAGGTAATGCCGTGAGCCTTGACGCCGTAATGCTTGGCGGCCCAGCACACCAACGCGCCCCAACCGCAACCGATATCGAGAAAACGTTCACCGGGTCGCAGCCGCAGCTTGCGGCAGATGTGATGAAGCTTTTGGCATTGCGCGTCATGCAAGGAATCGTTCGCATCCTCGAAATACGCGCACGAGTACACCCGCTCGTGGTCGAGCCATAAGGCGTAAAACTCGTTGGACACGTCGTAGTGAAACGACACCGCTTGGTGGTCGCTCGCGCGCGAGTGGCGGTGCGCGAATCGTTTGGAAGCGTCGGGCGTGGCGGAACGACGTGGCGTGAGCGACCAAGCATCGCGCCATAGGTGAAATTTGTCGCGCCACGTTAGCGACAGGTTTTCGATATGGTCTTTAAGGCTTAACACCGCATACCAATCGCCCTCGACATCGAGGTCGCCTTGGATGTAAGCCTCGGCCAGCACTAACGGATCACGCGAAAACACCAGCCGGCGCAACACGCCGGGATGCCGCAGCACCAGCGTGAAAGGCGGTGTAGCGGAAGGGGCGTGCAACTCGCCGGTCCACAAACGCACGGCAGGCTTGTCGTTCATGTCGCAAAACAAACGATCGAAGATTCGCACCGCATGCATCGCGTCCTTCTCGGTGGGCGCGTACACGCCGCGCTCTTCTTCCGAGGGGAGATTTTTTTGGCTCGCCACCAGCGATTTGCTCATGAGCATCGCCCCTTCCGCATGGAAGTAAATTTCGAATACCGCTTGACGCCGACGCGGGCGCCTTAGCCGATGCGCAATTCGTTGACGACGTATTTCACGCCGGGCGATGACCACGCCACGCCGCTAGCCGCGTCGCGTTCATGCCAGGAATGCACCTTGCCGCGCAGCGTTACCTTGGGGCCGTCGATATCGATTGAAATGTTCTTGAGCTCGCGCTCCACTTGGCGCGAAAGAGCCGACGAAATACGCCGCTTCATCTCGTCCGCTTGAATAGGCTTGGCGCGAATCGCGATGCTGTTGTTCACGCCGAGCACGCCGGTCAACGAGCGCACCGCGTATTCGGCGCTGCGGCGTTGAAAGTCCCAGTCCACCTCGCCTTCGAGCGTGATCCATCCCTTATCCACCGTCGCGCGCACGTCGGTGGGCACCATGGTGTTCCAGCGCAGCGCTTGTTCGGCGGCGATCGCGATATCGGTATCGCTGCGCCGATGGCTCTGCGCTAATCGCACGTCCAGCTCCAGGGCGATCAACCTTACGCCCTCGACGCGGCGTAACGCACGCTCGGCCGCGTACTTCTCCGCATATGTATCGATATGACCGGTCAGCGTTGCGACACCGTCCGTCACGGCCACACCGATCGCGGCGGCATTGATAGTGGGGTCCCATTCCAATTCGGCTTCGATATCTTTTTTAAGCTGTGCATCCGTCTTCATGCTGAACGCCCTTTCCAACGAGTTGCAAGAATCCGGCGACGCGCGGTTCGCGTCGCGTCGGTAAACGCAATCTAGAGAACGGGGTTCGGCGCGTATTGATCGATCGCAATAAATTTGCGTAAACGCAAGACCGTCGCTAAACAACGTCGCGACAATGAGTCGCTCGGTCATCGCGACAAATCAACGCCTTGAATATGTTGTCGAGCGCCTTGTTGACGGACTTCTACCAGCTCACGATGGCGCAGGCCTATCTTGAAGAGCGCATGACGGACGTCGCGGTATTCGAGCTGTTCGTGCGCAAGCTTCCCGAATCGCGCAACTTTCTCGTCGCGGCCGGGCTCGATCAAGTGTTGCAGTACCTCGAACACTTGCGCTTCTCGCCGTCCGACATCGAGTGGTTGGCGCGGCAAGGCCGCTTGTCCAATGCGCTGCTCGATTACCTCGGGCGATTTCGTTTCGAGGGCGACGTACATGCCATGCCCGAGGGTTCGGTTTTCTTTGCTAATGAGCCGATCGTGCGGATCACCGCGCCACTGCCGCAGGCACAACTCGTTGAAAGCCGCGTGCTTAATTTGATGCACTTTCAAACGCTCATCGCCTCCAAGGCGGCGCGCATGCGTTTGGTGGCGGGGGATCGACGGCTGGTGGATTTTGGTATGCGTCGCGCCCACGGCGCCGAAGCGGCGTTGCTGGCCGCGCGCGCCGCGTGGCTTACCGGTTTCGATGGCACCGCGACCGCCGAGGCGGGTCGCGCGTTCGCGATTCCCGTATTCGGAACCATGGCGCATTCGTTCGTGCAAACCCACGCGAGCGAACAAGACGCTTTCGCCGCGTTCGCGCGCGTGCATCCACAACGCCCTACGTTATTGGTCGACACCTATGACACCGAAACGGGCGTGGCGCATGCCATCGCGTTGGCGCGCGAAGGCGTAAGCGTGGCGGGCGTGCGCTTGGATAGCGGCGACCTCGGCGCCTTGGCCAAGTCCGCGCGGCGCATGCTCGACGACGCGGGCCTACGCGACGTCACGATCTTGGCCAGCGGAAACCTAGACGAATATCGCATCGCCGCCCTGCTCGCGTCCGAGGCGCCGATCGATGCGTTTGGCATCGGAACGGCGCTCGACACCTCGATCGATACACCGGCGCTCGACGCGGTATACAAGGTGCAAAGTTATGCCGGCATCGCGCGCCGCAAACGTTCGACGGGTAAGGCGACGTGGCCCGGCGTCAAACAGGTTTGGCGAAGTTACAACGCCGATGGCTGCATCGCGCGCGATGTGATTCAACTCGACGGAGTAAGCGTTGGCGATGCAAGCCAACCTCAACTCGCTTTATGCATGCGAGGCGGGCGGCGCATCGAACCGTGGCCCGGCCTTCACGCCGCGCGGGCGAGATGCGCGCGAGAACTCGCGACACTGCCCGCCGCGCTAAAACGTTTGACGCCCGCCGATCCGCCGTTTAGCGCCGTCGTTTCACCCGAGCTGCAAGCGCTCGCGCGCGAGATCGATGCTCGACGGTTTTAAGTTTGCCGTGCTCGTAAGCATGGCGCCCGCCGCCGTCATGCGCGCCAACGCGCGTTGATCGTCGCCGGGACTTACGTTGACCGCCGCGATCGCATCGGTCGCGAGCATGACCTCGTAACCATGCTCGCGCGCATCGAGCACGGTATTCAGCACGCAATAGTCGGTCGCCAACCCGCCGACGACCAACCGCTTCACGGCCAAGCGTTCGAGCAATGCGCGTAACCGCGTGCCCGAGAAGCCCGAATAAGCATCGCGCTCCTCGGTCGTCGCCTTCGAAATCACATACGCGCTTTCGGGTAAGGCGAGTTGATCGGCGAACTTAGCGCCCGCGCTATCGGCGACGCAATGCGGCGGCCACGGACCGCCTTGCGATTGAAACGAGCAATGCTGGCTCGGATGCCAGTCGCGCGTCGCGATGATGGGCCAGCCATGGGTGTTGAAGATTGAAATCAAATGATTGAGTGGCTCAAGCACGACCTCGCCTTTCGGCACGGCGAGACTGCCACCCGCTAAAAAATCGCGTTGCACGTCAACGATCAACAACGCATCGCCTGAACGCAATGCCGTTGGGGAATCGGATAACGCGTGGCTTGGGATCATGGCTCTCTCCTTGAGTAACGGCGAGCAAGGGGCGCGACGTGGTGGGATACATGCACTTGATTGCGCTGTATCACGATCGACCAACGCCCCTCGTGCTCGAATGCCTCATGCCAACGACAGCCCCCACCCTTTCGGCGCAACTCGCGTTCCTTAGCGAGGCGTTGTCGCCCGGCCTCGATGCTCGGGACTGCGAGTTGGTCGAAACCCACGTATCGTGGTTACTGCTGGGGCGCGAGCATGTGTTCAAAATCAAAAAGCCCGTATACGGCCCGTTGTTCGATTTCTCGACACCGCAAGCACGCGCGCGCAACGCACGCAACGAAACGCGGCTTAATCAACGTCTCGCGCCTCGGGTTTACCTCGGCGTCTTGGCGCTTCAATGGGACGGCGAGCGTATGTCGCTGGTTCCCGATCGCGAACTTAATTCCGCACGGCAAACCTTGAACTGGATTGTGTGGATGAAGCGTCTGCCTAAACAATTCATGGGGGATTCGCTTCTCGCGCGCGGCGAATTGTCGCCCACGCATATCGATGCGCTATTGCACGTCCTACTGCCGTTTTATCGCCGGGCGCCACACGCGCGCACCACTAAAACGAGTTACCTCGCGCACTTTCGGCGCGAGCAAACGTACAACCGCGAGGTGCTGTGCCAAACGCGCTTTGAATTGCACCAAGCCCAAGTGACCATCGACGCGTTGAACCACGCGATCGACGCTTGTCAATCCGCTCTTAGCGCGCGCGCGCATCGCGTGGTCGAAGGCCATGGCGATTTACGGCCCGAGCACGCGTGCCTACTCGACCCGCCGGTCGTCATCGACGCGCTCGAATTCAACGTACGGCTTCGCCATGTCGATCCCTTCGACGAACTCGCGTATTTCGGTCTTGAACGCGCGATGGAAAACGCGTCATGGGTCGCGCCTAAGTTGCTGGCCGATGCACGACACGCCCTCGACGATGCTCTGCCCGACGCGGTGTGGTGGTTGTATACCGCACACCGCGCCGTGCTGCGTGCCCGGCTGTGCGCCGCGCATCTTCTCGACGCGCAGCCGCGCCTGCCGCATCGATGGTTGCCGATGGCGCAGCGCTATCTCGCCTTTGCGATGCAGGCGTTGGAGCATCGTCGCCTCACGTCGTGAACGCGCGCGCGAGCAGCCGCGCGCAACTTGCGATACGCAGCTTGCCTCGCAATGGATCGGCGGTGGGCACGCGCCAAGGCGGCACGCTGTCGGTAACAACGACGTGATCGATGTGGTCGTCAGCCAATACGCGCGCCGCGTCGCCGGTAAAAAGACCGTGCGCAGCGCATGCCACGACACGCCGCGCGCCCTTGCGTTTTAACGCGATGGCGGCGCGGCGCATCGTCTCGCCGCTGGCGATTAAATCGTCGAGCAACAACACGTTGGCGTCATCGACGTCGCCGGCGACTAAGTCCAGGCTCGTCATCACGCCCGCGCTACGGCGCTTATCGATCATCGCGAAACCGATCTCGCGTTCGTGTCGAGCCTCCAAGACTTCGCGCCAAATCTGCGCGCGCTTCACGCCCCCTGGGTCGGGCGACGCGACAACGGTGGCTTCGCCTTCGCCTATCCATTCATTGGCGACTTCGGCGAATGCATCGTGCGCGGGCACGTTGACGGCCTCGCAACGAAACGCGCTTTGAAACGCGGCGAGGTTATGCGCTTCAAGCACGACGATGCGCGACACGCCCACCGCTTCAAAAAGCTGCGCCACGTAGCGCAATCCCACCGGATCAAACAGTTTGGTCCGACGATCCTTGCGCGCGTAAGCCAAGTAAGGCACGAAAGTCGTCACCCGCGCGGCGCCGTGATCGCGCAGCGCGGCGATGAACATCAAAAGCCTTAGGAGTTTGTCATGCGGGCTTTGCGCGGACTCGCCATGCAAACCGCACAAGACACTCACGTCGGCGTCGCGCGGCGTCACCAAAGGCCTAAGTTTTCGTTCACCGTCGTCGAACAAACGTTCTTCGTGATCGGCAAGCGGCAACGCGAGTTCGCGCGCCCATTCACGCGCGAGTGCGTGGCCCGGTGGTTCCAACGAGAACGCAAGCCGCATGACGTTGGCGCAGGCACTAGCGCGCGCGATCCACGAGCGGTGGTTCGGTGGCGTTCGCCGCATCGACGGCGCGCAAGATCGCCACGACTTCCTTGTCGTCGAGTTGATGAAAGTCGACGTAATGCATCGCGACCGCGCCGGCATCGGAAAACGTCAAGCACACCACCTCGTCCGCCAACGGCGCGAGGCGTTCGATGACATCACGCGGCGCCACGGGAACCGCCAACACCAAGCGGGCCGGACGCGACCGTCGCAACCCGGCTAAGGCGGCGTGCATTGAACATCCCGTGGCGATGCCGTCGTCGACCACGACGACATCGCGCGCGGCCAACGAAACCGGTTCGCGCCCCGTTAAATACGCCGCGCGACGCCGCGTGTTTTTCAAAATTCCCTCGCGGAGCGCCGCTTCGATGTAAACGTCGTCGGCCCCAACCATGCGCGCGATTTTTTGATCGATCACGAGTTCCGTTGGCGCGACGTCGACGACCGCGCCGATCGCAAACTCGGGTTGCTGGGGCGCGGAAATCTTGCTGACAAAAACAAGCTCGAGCGGCGCATGCAATGCCCGCGCAACCTCCGCCGCGACCACCACTCCGCCGCGCGGCAGCGCGACCACCACCGGCGCGTTCAAGGGCAAGGCTTTTAATTCACCGACCAATTGACGACCCGCGTCCGCGCGGTCGTAAAACATCAAAGCCATTGTCGGTCTCCTTCGATCGCACTCGCGACGCGGGCGAATCGCGGCACCGGTCCAAAGAGGTATGCGTCACTCCGCTAACGCCGCGCCTCGGCCAGTTTCTGCACGAAGTGGCGCAACGCGGGCAGGCTTGGAATTTCGATCTCTCGTCGGTTGCGATGTCCGAAACGGATTAAGCGTTCGCGTTCGAGCCGCGACATCGCGCGGCTCACCGATTCGAGCCGCAACCCGACATGCCCACCAATTTCAGCCCGCGTCGCCGGCAACGTGATGCGGTCGTTACGCAAGCCGCATTGCTCGAACTCCTCGGCCCATCGGCACAACAGCGCCGCCACTTTCCCGTCGGCCGACAAGCTATGCATCGATAGCGCCTTATGTCGTTCACGCGCCGCTTGGCGAGCCATGACCGTATGCAGGATTTCGAGCACGGATGGCCAACGAACACCCACCGCCATGAGCGATGCGTATCGCACGGTCCACAACTCGCCCATGTCTGCGGCGAAGGCGTTGCAGGCATGGTGGCCAGTCGCCATGCCGTCAAACCCGAGCCAATCACCCTTTAACAACACGGTCGTCAACTCCTCA